>NZ_JADZDS010000001.1 GCF_020850895.1 Thermomonas sp.
CGCCTGGGCGCGCGACAGGCGCTGCCCGGGGAATTCAGCCAGCGCGCCTTCCTCAATGGCAAACTCGACCTGGTGCAGGCCGAGGCCATCGCCGACCTGATCGCCGCCGCCGATGTCCGCGCCGCGCGCGCCGCCCGGCGGTCGCTGGACGGCGTGTTCTCGCGCCGGATCGACGCCCTGATGGCGCAGGTTCTGGCCATCAGGGTCCACGCCGAGGCCGCCATCGATTTCGTCGATGAACCGCTGGAAACGCTGGGGGGCAGCCAGCTGCAGGTGCGGTTGGGGGCGGCCCGGGCTGATCTTGGGCAACTCCTGGTCGAGGCCGAGCGGGGACGCAAATTGCGCGACGGACTGCATGCGGTGCTGGTTGGTCCGCCCAATGCCGGCAAGAGTTCGCTGTTGAATGCATTGTCTGGCTGCGAACGTGCGATCGTGACGGCCATCCCCGGCACGACCCGCGACACCCTGGCGGAAACCTTGCGCTTGGATGGCATGGAGCTGACTCTGGTCGACACTGCGGGCATTCGCGCCGCCGCCGATGCCATCGAGGCCGAAGGCATCCGGCGTGCGCACGAGGCACTGACGCGCGCTGATCTGGCGCTGGTGGTGCTGGATGCGCAGGCTCCGGATGCGGGAAGGCAAGCGGTTGCTGCCGCCATCGAGGGCGTTCCTGAGGTGCTTTGGCTATACAACAAGGTGGACCTGGTGCCGGAATTGCCGATCCTGCCCCAAAATGCGCTGTCGCTGTCGGCGCGCACTGGAGCCGGACTCGACCTGCTGAGGCACCGCCTTTCCGAACTTGCGGGTGGATCGGTGGGCGACGGGGCATTTTCTGCCCGATCACGCCATGTGCAGGCCCTCGTGCACGCGAGGGACTGGCTGGAGCAGGCGCGATCCGACCTGGCACGCGAGCAGCTCGAGTTGACTGCGGAGGCGCTGTCGCAGGCGCACCGTGCGCTCGGGGAGATCGGCGGCCAAGTCGATGCAGACGGGCTACTGGGTCACATTTTCACAACCTTCTGCATCGGGAAATAACCACGCGCCGCCCAAGGCCCTTGACAAATGTTCCCCGCTGCTGCGTCCTATCGCATAAGTGCCCGTACAAGCAGGGGTGGCCGTGATGTCTGCTAACAAAATGATCCGCAAGTTTGCTCCCGTTGCGCTGAGTGTTGCCGTGGCTTTTGCGTTCACGGCATGCAAGAAGAATGAAACCGTTGCACCAGCCGGACCGCAGGCGACCAATGCCAGCGCAACCAGTGCGCCGGCTGCGGCACCGGTGGTGTCTGCCGCAGTGGCCCAGATGAGCCCGGACCAGCTGCGTGAAGCAGCGCGCAAGGCATACGACGACAACCGGTTGTACGCGCCGGCCGGAAACAACGCGATGGAGTATTACCTTGCGCTGCGCGACAAGCAGCCGGGGGATGCCAGCGCGTCGAGTGCACTGAATGACCTCATGCCGATGGCAGTGATCGCAACCGAGCAGGGTGTTTCCCGCGAAGACTTCGAAGAAGCCAAGCGGTTGCTTGCCCTGATCGGCAAGGCCGACCCGAGCCATCCTGCGCTGGCGCGACTCAAGGATGCAGTCGGCAAGGGCGAGCAACTGGTGGCCCAGCGTGCCCAGCAGCAGCAGTTGACCGCTGAGCAGGAAGCCAAGCTCAAGGAAGAACAGGCCAAGCAGCGCGAGGAAGACCAGAAGAAGCTGCAGGAACAGCAGCGCCAGCTCGCTGCCCAGCAGGCCCAACAGGCCCAACAGCAGGCAGCGGCGGATCAGCAGCGGCAGGCTGCCGAAGAAGAAGTGCGCCGCCGGGCGGCAGCGGCAGCGGCACCGCCCACACCGGCACCAGAAGCACCGCGTCCGGCGGCGCCACGTCCGGCGGCGTCCAGCTCGTTGCAGGCCGTTTCCCAGGGGGCCCCGCGGTTCCCGCCGGCAGCGCAGCGGGCGGGCGCGAGGGGCTCCGTGCAGGTCGAGTTCACCGTGGGCAGCGACGGCTCGGTGACCAGCGCCCGCGTGGTGGGATCGGAGGTTCCACGCCAGTTCGCCCGCGACTTCGAGCGCGAAGCGCTGTCGGCGGTCAAGCGTTGGAAGTTCCAGCCAATCGATCAAGCCACCACGACCCGGCGCACGATCAATTTCGAATAAACGAAGCCCGATCCGCGCACAGAAAAGCCCGGCCTGATGCCGGGCTTTTCGTTTCAATGGATTGTCGATCTCAGGCCGAGATCGCCAGCTTCTCCTGCTTGTAGCGCCACACCGCCAGCGCCCACAGCACCGCAGCCAGTGCCAGCGAACTGGCGAGGTACAGGCCCCATTGCTGCAGAGTCGCCGCTTCGCCGCGGGTGATCTTCTGGATCAGCTGGTTTTGCGACAGGAACGGCACGGCGTATTGCCACAGCGCGGTGTCCTTCAGCGGATAGGCCATCAAGCCGTACGCCGGCAGCATCGGCAGCATCATCAACCACATGATGTGGCTCTGCGCCTCCTTCATGCTCTTGGCGCCGGCGGCCAGCGCGGTGATCAGCGCGGTGCCGATCAACACCAGCGGGGTGAGGGTCAACAGCAGTTTGCCCATGGCGAGGAAGCTCACGTCCATCTGCGCGCCGATGCCGCTGGCGAGTGTGGCAGACAGCTTGAACGACACCAGGATCAACAGCATCGTGGACAATCCCAGCAGTGCCGCCGCCAGCATCTTGCCGCCCACCAATGCCGCCCGCGAGGCCGGCGTGGCCAGCAGCGGTTCCAGCGACTGCCGTTCGCGTTCGCCGGCAGTGGTGTCCATGGCCAGATGGGCGCCGCCGATGAAGGCGAAGATGGTCAGGATCATCGGCAGCAGGATCGCCATGAACTGGCTGTTCTTGGCTTCGGGCGTGGCCATGTCACGGGTGCCGACCTTCAGCGGCGAGGCGATCGCGGGGTTGATCCCGCGGATCAACAGGCGCAGCGCGCCCACGCCGTTGCCGTAGTTCTCCAGCACCTTGCTGACCCGGGCCACCGCGACATCGGCATTGCGGCGGGTGGTGTCGGTGATGATGTCGATCTTGGCCGGTCGGCCGCTACGGAAGTCTTCGGCGAAGTCCTCATCGATGGCCAGGGCGAGGTCTTCCTGCTGGGCACGCACCCGCGCTTCGATGTCGGCGGGCGCAGGCTTGGCATTGATGCCGTAGGCGGCCAGCATCTTGATCAGGTTCGGTGCCCGTTCCATGCCCAGCACCGGCAAGCTGATCGGCTTGTCCAGCTGGGTCTCGGTGCGCATCTGGGTGAGCTTGCCGATGCCGAGGAAGATCAGCGGGTAGAGCAGGGGTGCCATCAACAGGCTGAGGAAGAAGGTCCGGCGGTCGCGGTAGAAATCGCGCCATTCCTTGCCGAGCACCGTCAGCACGGTGGTGAGGAAGGTGTTCTGGCTCATGCGTGCAGGCCCTCCTCGCTGCCGATCAGTTTCACGAAGGCGTCTTCGAGGTTGTCCTCGCCGGCCTGTGCGCGCAGTTCGTCCGGCGTGCCCTGCGCGGTGACGCGGCCAGAAGCAATGATCACGATGCGATCACACAGCGCGGCGACCTCCTGCATGATGTGGCTGGAGAAGATCACGCAGCGGCCTTCCGCGCGCAGCTCCTTGAGGAAGCCGCGCAGTCCGCGGGTGGTCATCACGTCGAGTCCGTTGGTGGGTTCGTCGAGGATCACGTTCTTCGGGTCGTGGATCAGCGCGCGCGCGATCGCGGTCTTGGTGCGCTGGCCCTGGCTGAAGCCTTCAGTGGCGCGGTCGAGAAAATCCTCCATCTGCAATGCGGCGGCGAGCTTGGCGCAGCGCTGCGCGATCGCCGCGTCGTCCATGCCGTGCAACTTGCCGAAGTAGTCGATGTTCTCGCGTGCGGTCAGCCGCTTGTAGACGCCGCGGGCATCGGGCAGTACGCCGAGGCTGCGGCGCACGCGTTCGGCATCGCTGGCCACGTCGACACCGTCGATCAGCACGCGCCCGGTTTCCGGGCTCATCAGGGTGTAGAGCATGCGCAACGTGGTGGTCTTGCCGGCGCCATTGGGGCCAAGCAGGCCGGTGATCTGGCCATCCTGCGCGGTGAAGCCGACGTCGTCGACGGCGACCACGCGTTGCTTGTCCTTGCCCTTGCCGGGGAAGGTCTTGCGGAGATGTTCTGCTGTGATCATGGGATTGGGGATTGGGGATTGGAAAGGACGTGGGAGGTTGGGTTCGGAATGGGAAGAATGGTGATTCGTAGCAGTGTTTGGCTCTTATCGAATCCCGAGTCCCGAATCCCGGCTTTCACGGCTCTGCGCCGTTGAAGCTGGTGAAGGGGTAGGCGTAGCCGAGCGTGTCCAGGCAGCGGCCATCCAGCGCCTTGGCGTCGGCCTTCTCGATGAACTGGGCGAACAGCTTGGGCATGCAGCCAGCGGCGATCACGTTGTGGCCTTGGCCCTTGAGCACGAACAGGCGGCCATTCGGCAAGTGCCTCACGACCTCGGTGCCGTAGCGCGGCGGTGTCACCGGATCGAACTCGCCTTCCATCAGCAAAGCCGGGACATGGGTTGCCAGCGCGTGGTGGAAATCGGCGGGCACGGCACCCTTCGGCCAGACCTGGCACATCGCCGCCATGCTTTCCGGCATCTTGTTGCCAAGGATGGTGTCGGCGTCTTCGGCGCGCGCCACCATGCTGTCGGCGTCCTCGCTGCAGGTGACCGACATCTGCATGCCCATCGCCATCGCGTCCTTCATTTCGCCGCGCATCATCTGCGTCAGCGCCATCAGGCCTTGGTAATGGCCGGCATTGGCCTCATGGATGAGCTTGGGCAACAGGCCGCTGGCCAGTGGCATGTAGGCGTACATCCGCACCAGCCCGGCGACGGCATCGGCGGTCAGGCTGCCTTGTTTGGGTTCGCCACTGGTGGCATCGCGGTACTGCACGCTGACGGGCGCGGCGCGCAAGGTGGCCAGCAGGCGGTCGAGCTCGGCGCGCGGATCGCCCAGCTTGCCCTTGCAGGCCGGATCCTTGCCGCACAGCGCGAACTGCAGGGTCAGCGCGTCGTCGAGATTGCGGGCGAAGATATTGCCCAATCCCAGGGTGTTGGGCACGACCGAGTCGAGGACAATGCTGCGGGTTTGCGCCGGATGCCGCATCGCGTATTGCTGGGCCACGCGGGTGCCGTAGCTGATGCCGACCAGGTTGACCTGGGCGACACCGAGTGCAGCGCGCACGGCGTCGAGGTCGGCCACCGCATCGGTGGTGGTGTAGAAGCGCAGGTCCGCCTTGCGCGCCAATGCCGCCGCACAGTTCGCCGCGTCCGCCTGCGCCGCCGCCGGGGAGGTGTCGGCGTCGTCCGCTCTGTCATCGTCGAGGTCGCAGGACAGCAGGTTGGAATGGCCGGTGCCGCGCTGGTCGATCAGGATCACGTTGCGCTGCCGGCGCACTTCCTTGAACACCGGATCCAGGCCCGGATAGGTATCGACCGCGGATTGCCCGGGACCGCCGGCGAGGAAGAACACCGGATCCGGCAGTTTTTCACCGCTGCCCGCGGGCGCCAACCAAGCGATGTTGAGCTTGATCCTGCGGCCGTTCGGATGGCTGCGATCCTCGGGGACCTCGAACTGCGCGCACTGCGCATCCAGCGTGTCCTTGCTGTTCGGCGAGCTGAGGCTGCACGGGGTGAAGGCGATCTTGCCGAACAGGGTCGGCTTGAGTGCTTCCACCGGGCCCGAGGCGCCGGGCGTGGTGGCGGCGTTGGCGTCGTGGTGGAGCCGGATAGCCTTGTAGCCCAGGATCGCCGCAGCAGCGGCGATGGCCAGGACAAGGCGGGTCTTGCGGGAATGCATGGGAACACCCTCATGGCGTGGTGGTGGGTGGAGTGGCGTCAGGTCGGATCGGGCAGGAACACATCCTCGATCCGGCAGGAAAACAGTTTGGCGATCTTGAAGGCCAGCGGCAGCGACGGGTCGTACTTGCCGGTTTCCAGCGCGTTGATGGTTTGCCTGGACACGTCCAGCTGCGTCGCAAGTTCGCCTTGCGACCAGCCCCGGGCATCACGCAGTTCGCGCAGGCGGTTGTTCACAGGTAGCGCTTGGTCAGGATGTACTTGCAGACGCCATACACCAGCATCAGCAAGGGGAATACCCAGATCATCGCTGCACCGGCATCGAAGCTGAGCACCTTGGCCTTCTCCAACAAGCCGCCAGCGAAATACAACGCCGACACCAATAGGCTGGCAATGCCGATGGCTTCGGTTTCGATCCGTCGTTGCAGCTCGTCGATTTCACGCAGATAGCGCAATGCGGCCCACATCATCATCACGATGGCCAGCGCCGGCAGCACCGCGACCACGGCGCGCACGGGCAGCGAGGGGATGCCTTGCTTGATTGCCCAGGTGGACGCGAACAGCGCCAGCGAATAGAACACCATGATCGGGATCAGTGCGCGCACGTAACGCTTGCCGGCCGGCTGCGCGTACATTTCGTCGCAATGCTCGCGCCACCAGCGCGGTATCAGCAACATCACTGCTGAGCCCGCCAGATAGCCGCCGCCGATCCCGAGCCAGGTCTGCACTGCATTCTTCGGCCACTGCAGCCACCAGTGGCCGACTGCAGCCAGGGCGATGCAGCCCAACGCGATCAGCACGAAACTCCACATCCAGCGACGGGTGGTCATTTCGCGTCATCCCTGCGCGCCTTCACCAGGAACGCGATGCCGAGGCCGAGGAAGGCAGCGCCGACGCCGATGAACGCAACCTGCCCGCTGATGCCGATGGCCAGGAACGCTGCGCCTGCACCGAGGAAGCCGATGCCGGAGCCTTTCACGTTGTTGGGCGTTTGCGATTGCATTTTGAGTTCGCGTGTCAAGGAAACTTGACACAACAATACAGGCGCAGAAAAGCGCTTGTCAAGCGTCCTTGACACGCAATTGCCCGGAGATCGCGGGGCGGGCGGCTTGAGACGGGAAACAAAGGCGGAGGCCGCGCCCGCGGCCGGGGGACATTCCCGCTTCAAGCCGCTCGCTCCGGCGACGCGAGAGGCTTGGCCACCCGCCGCCGCCGTCACTTGTTGCTGACGTATTTCTCGCGCCGGATCCTGCCGATCGCCAAGCCACGTTCCTTCAGCAGCTCGAAACTCGCATCCACCATGTCCGGGTTGCCGCACAGATACGCGATATCGTGTTCCGGATCCGGCTCCAGTTCGGCCAGCACGTTCTGCACATAGCCGTGGCGCACGTCGGGATGCGCGTGCAGTGAATCTTCCATCGGCAGTTCGCGCGACAGGCAGGGGACATAGCGGAAGCCGGGGTGCGCATTGGCAAAGGCGCGGAACTCATCGCCATACAGCAGCTCAGCCGGGCTGCGTGCGCCCTGCAGCAGCACGACGTCGACGCTGCGATCATGCATGAGTTTTTCCAGCTGCGGCAGCATCGCCCGGTACGGAGTGATGCCGGTGCCGGTGCCAACCAGCAGGTAACGCCGATTGGCGTCGTTCGGGAACAGGCAGAAGCGCCCATACGGACCACTGGCCTCCAGTCGATGGCCGATCTCCAAGGCTTCGAACAGGGCGGTGGCGGCACCGCCGCTGACATAGCTCACCGCGATGTCCACGCGGGCATCGGGCGGCGTGTCGAGGGCGCGGCCCAGAGCGATCGAGTAGCTGCGGCGCGCCTCGCTGCCGTCCGCATAGCGGAAATGGATCTGGATGAACTGGCCGGGGATGCAGGGCAGCACCTGGCCGTCGTCGCGCTCGAACGACAGGTGGGCGACGGTGGGCGCCAGCATCCGGCGCGCGACAAGCTTGATCGGGAAGCGAAGGATCGACACGGCGCTGCAACACAGCGTGGCATCGATGCAGCCACGGGGCTGCCTATACTACCGGCTTCGCGCGGGCCGCCCGCGCTCCCGAATGTGATGACGCCGGTGTCCGACCTGCCCGCCCTGCGCGTGCGCGAGTTGCGCAAGACCTATGACAATGGCGTGCTCGCGCTGAAAGGCGTCGACCTGGAGGTCGCGGCCGGCGATTTCTATGCCCTGCTCGGGCCCAATGGCGCCGGCAAGAGCACCCTGATCGGCATCGTCAGCTCGCTGGTCAACATGAGCGCCGGGAGCGTGGAGGTGTTCGGCGTCGACATCCAGCGCGAACGCAGCGCGGCGATGCGGCTGATCGGGTTGGTGCCGCAGGAAGTCAACTTCAACATGTTCGAGAAGCCGCTGGACATCTGCGTGAACTACGCGGGCTTCTACGGCGTGCCGCGTGCGCAGGCCTTGCAGCGCGCCGAGGCGGTGCTGAAGGACGCACTGCTGTGGGACAAGGCCGACAAGATGAGCCGCACCCTGTCCGGCGGCATGAAGCGCCGCCTGATGATCGCGCGGGCGATGATGACCCAGCCGCGCCTGCTGATCCTCGATGAGCCCACCGCAGGCGTCGACATCGAGATCCGTCGCGGCATGTGGAAGACCCTGAAGGAGATCAATGCCGCCGGCACCACGATCATCCTGACCACCCACTATCTGGAGGAGGCCGAGAGCCTGTGCCGGAACCTCGCCATCATCGACCACGGCAGCATCGTTGAACGCGGGTCGATGAAATCGCTGCTGGCCAAGCTCGACGTCGAAGGCTTCCTGTTCGACATCGAAGACGACCTGCCCTTGGTCTTGCCGGTGATCGAAGGTGCCACCCTGCAGGCGAGCGACGCACGCACGCTGGAGCTGGACATGCCGCGGGCCATGGATCTCAACCGCGTGTTCGCGGCCTTCGACGCCGCCGGGATCCGGGTGCAGTCGATGCGCAACAAGAGCAATCGGCTGGAGGAACTGTTCGTGCGCCTGACCGCGCGGGAGGCCGCGCCATGAACACCCACCCCGCCTTGGTCGCGCTGTTCACCATCACCCGCCGCGAGGTGGTGCGGATCCTGCGGATCTGGACCCAGACCCTGATCCCGCCGGCGATCACCATGACCCTGTACTTCCTGATCTTCGGCGGCCTGATCGGTGCGCGGGTCGGCAAGATGGGCGGCATGGACTACATGCAGTTCATCGTTCCCGGGCTGGTGATGATGAGCGTGATCCAGAACAGCTACGGCAACATTTCCAGCTCGTTCTTCGGCGCCAAGTTCGGCCGCCATGTCGAGGAATTGCTGGTCAGCCCGATGCCCAATGGGGTGATCCTGGCGGGCTACGTCGCAGGCGCGGTGCTGCGCGGCCTGATGGTGGGCGCGATCGTGCTGTGCATCGCGATGTTGTTCACCCGCGTGCATTTGCCGCATCCGTTGGCGACCCTGGGTTCGGTGCTGCTGGGGGCGACGATCTTCTCGCTGGCGGGGTTCATCAATGCGATCTACGCGAAGAAGTTCGATGACGTCGCCATCGTGCCGACCTTCATCCTGACCCCGCTGACCTATCTCGGCGGCGTGTTCTATTCCATCACCCTGCTGCCGGGCTGGGCACAGACCGCGACCCACGCCAATCCGATCTTCTACATGGTCAACGCGTTCCGCTACGGCCTGCTGGGGCAAAGCGACGTGCCGCTGGGCGTCGCGTTTGGCCTGATGCTGGGTTTCGTGCTGGCGCTGACCGCGCTGGCGCTGTGGTTGCTCAAGCTAGGCGTGGGCCTGCGCAGCTGAGGCCGCGCGGATTCAGTCCGCGTGGCTTCTTGGCTGCGCCGTGGCGCTGCGGCTGACGTCCGCCTTGCCGTGCCAGCGCCGTGCGATCCAGGTGCCCAGATCATCCAGCACCGTGTAGGCGGCCGGTACCACCAGCAGGCTCAGGGCGGTGGAGGTGACCAGCCCGCCGATCACCGCCCACGCCATCGGCGCGCGCATGCTGGATTCGCCGGAGAACCCCAGCGCCAGCGGCAGCATGCCGGCACCCATCGCAATCGTGGTCATGATCACCGGGCGGGCGCGCTTGTGGCAGGCGTCGAGCAGGGCGGCGTGCCGTGGCAGGCCGTGTTCGTCCTCGGCCATCACCGCGTAATCCACCAGCAGGATGGAGTTCTTGCTGGCGATGCCGATCAGCATCAACAAGCCGATCAGCGCCGGCAGCGACAGCATGTTGCGGGTGATCAGCAGCGCACCGAATGCGCCGGCCGCGCACAGCGGGATCGCGCTCAGGATGGTCAGCGGCTGCATCGGGTGGCGGAACAACAACAGCAGCACCATGTAGATGCAGGTGATGCCGGCCACCATCGCCATCATGAAGCCGGTGAACAGTTCGACGAAAATCTCCGAATCCCCGGTATTGATGAACGACACCCCCGGCGGCAACGCCTTCACCGAGGGCAGTTGCTGCGCCTGCGCCATCACCTCGCCCAGCGGGCGGCCGTTGAGCTCGGCGGTCAGGGTGATGTTGCGCTGGCGCTTGTAGCGGCTGATCACCGACGGCCCGCTGCCGTCGCGGATGGATGCGACCGCCGCCAGCGGCACCGCACCGCGGGCGCCGGGTACACGTAGCTGCGCCAGCAAGTCTGGCTGCGCCAGGGCGGCCTGGTCGAAACCGACGCGGATCGGGATCTGCCGATCGGCCAGGTTGAGTTTGGCCATGCGCTGCACGTAGTCGCCGCTGGTGGCGATGCGGGCGGCTTCGGCAATCGCCATGGTGGACACGCCCAGCTCGGCGGCGCGGGCCGAATCCGGGAAGATCTGCACTTCCGGACGCAGCAGCGAGGCCGAGGACGACACGCTGCCCAGCCCCGGGATGGTGCGCAGTTCGCGCTCCACCTTCGCCGCCGAGGCGTACAGCGCGTCGGCATCATCGCCGGCCAGGACCAGCTGCATCAGCTCGCCGGGTTCATTGCTCATGAAGCTCATTCGCACGCCGGGCAGGTTGGCCAGGCGCGTACGGACCTCATCCTCCAGCGTGTGCTGGCTGCGATCGCGGCTACCGGAGGCGCCCCATTCCAGAGTCAGCACGGCGCGCCGCAAATCGGGGAGACCGCTTTTGCCGGGATCGCCCAGATTGGGCACGGAGCCAATTTGGGTGAACACTTGCTTGAGTTCGGGAATCGGCTGCAACAGCGCGCGCGCTTGCTCGGTCATGCGGGCGGTGTCATCGATGCGCGCGCCCGGCGCCAGCTCCAGCGACAGCATGCTGCGGCCTTGATCGGTCACCGGAATGAAGGTGGTGGGGATCAGCGGGATCAGGGCCAGCGAAGCGAGAAACAGCAGCGCCGCCGCACCCAGAGTTTTCCAGCGATGGTGCAGTGCCTTGTCCACCCACACCAGATAGCGGCGCATCAGCGTGCCGTCTTCCTCGGCATGCGGCTTGGGCTTGAGCAGATGTGCGGCCATCATCGGCGTCAGCAGCCGTGCCACCAGCAGCGAGAACAGCACGGCCGTGGCCGCGGTCCAGCCGAATTCGCGGAAAAACTTTCCGGACACGCCGGGCATGAAGGCCACCGGCACAAACACTGCTGCCAGCGTCACCGAGGTGGCGATCACCGCCGTGCCGATTTCGTCGGCGGCATCACGCGCGGCTTCCAGCGGCTTCTTGCCCATGCCCAGATGGCGCACGATGTTTTCGATCTCGACGATGGCATCGTCCACCAGCAGGCCGATCACCACGCTCAGGGCCAGCAGGGTGATCATGTTCAGGCTGAAGCCCAGCCACTGGATCACCGCGAAGGTGGGGATGATCGACAGCGGCAGCGCGATCGCCGACACCCAGGTGGCACGCCAGTCGCGCAGGAACCAGAACACCACCGCCAGTGCCAGCAGGGCGCCTTCCCACAGCATCAGCATCGACGATGAATACGAGCGCTGGGTTTCTTCCGACATGTCGGTCACTTGCCGGAACGACACGCCGGGATGCTGTCTGGCCAGTTCGGCCAGCGCCGCGCGGACGGCATCACGAACCTTCAGCTCATCGGCTCCGCGTGAGCGCGCCAGCGAAAAGCCCACCACCGGTTTGCCATCGAGCAGCGCGAGTTGGGTGGGATCGGCGCGACCGTCGTGGACCGTAGCGAGCGCATCCAGCCGGGTGTGCTGGCCATTGGGCAGGGCGATGCTGAAACTGCGAAGTGCCTGCGCATCGGCCACGGTGTTGAGCGTGCGCACGCTCTGCTGGCCGCCGTCCTGCTCGGTCCTGCCGCCCGGACGATCCACCTGCATCGCCGCCAGTTGCTGGTTCACCGCGCCGGCGGTGATGCCCTGCGCCAGCAGCGCCTGCGGGTTCAGATCCACGCGAATCTGCCGATCCACGCCGCCGATGCGCGTCACCGCCGCCACGCCATTGACGCCATACAGTGCGCGCGCCACGTAGCGATCGACGAACCACGACACCTCATCCGGTTGCATCGACGGCGCGTCCACCGCATAGGTGAGCAGCGAGCCGACAATGTCCACCTTCGAAATCACCGGCTCCTGGATGTCCTGCGGCAGGTCCATGCGGATGCGGGTGACGGCGTCCTTGCTGTCGTTCAGTGCCTCCAGCAAATTCGCGTCGATGTGAAATTCAATGACCGTGGTGGACTGGCCATCCACCACCGTGGAGAACACGCGCTTGACGTGATTGAGGGTGGCCACCGCGTCTTCCACCTTGCGCGTCACCTCGGTTTCCAACTGCTGCGGCGAAGCGCCCGGCTGGGTGATGACCACCGTCACCATCGGGAAACTGATGTCGGGAAAGCGCGCCACCGGCAATTGATGGAAGCCCCAGAACCCGGCCACGCAGAGCACGAAGAACAGCATGATGGCGGGCACCGGATTGCGGATGCCCCAGCTGGACAGGGTGCCGCCGCCGCTCATGGGGCGGTGCCTGGAGAACTGCCCGCGCTTGGCACCACGCGCACGCGATCGCCTTCGGCCAGGAAGCCGGCGCCGGCGCTGACAACGCGGTCACCCACCTTCAGGCCCCTGAGCACATCGATGGTGTCGCCCTGGGCGCTGCCGGTCTCGATGCGCACTTGCCGCGCGCGCTGGTCGCTGCCCACGCGAAAGGCGTAGGCATGGCCGTCGCGGTGCACGACCGACGCCACCGGGATCACCAGCGCATTCCCCTGCCCGATTTCGATCCGGCCTTGCACATAGGCACCGGGCTGGACCGGCCCGGGTTCGGGTAAATCCACGTAGGCGGTGCCGGTGCGAGTGGTGCTGTCCACCCCGGGGGTGACCGCGCGCACGCGGCCCGTCACACCGCTGCCGTCCAGCACCACGGCTTGCCCGGTCTGCACCTGCGCCAGCTGCGCCTCGGGCAGGTCGGCGCGCCACTCCAGCCGACCCTGGCGGATCAGCCGCAGCAGCTCGCCACCGGCGCCCACCACCTGCCCGGGTTGCACCAGCCGCCTGGAAATAGTGCCGGCATCCGGTGCGCGCAACTCGGCATAGCTGCGGCGCAGCGCCGCGGCATCCCGCGCAGCGCGGGCGGTGCCCAGCTGTGCTTCGGCTTGGGTACGTGCTGCGCGCAGTTCATCCAGTGCCATCGCGCTGATGTAGTGGCCCTGCACCAGCGACTGCCCGCGCGCGTATTTCGAACGCGCGAGCTCGGCCCCGGCTTCGGCTTGATGCAGCGCCGCCGTCGCTTGTGCCAGATCGCTGTCGAGGCTGCGATGGTCCAATTCCAGCAGCAGCTCGCCTTTCTCCACCCGCTGTCCCACATCCACCAGCAGGCGCGTCACGCGCAGGCCGCTGAGTTCCACCCCCAGCTGCATCTCTTCCCACGCCGCCACCGGGCCAGCGGCCACCACGCGGCGCTGGATCGGGCGCATCTGCACGGCCGTAACGCTGACCGCCTGTGCGGAAGCGGCTGTTGGCGCGGTGCTCTGCTTGTGGCAGGCGGCCGTGAACAGCGCCGCGCCAAGGGCAAGGCCTGGCAGCAACAGACGGGAGGGCAGGCGCATGCGCTACGGTCCGGTGAGGTGAGGGTGCGCAGTCTAACACATAACTAAACCGACGGGTACATTAACTCGCAGCACGCGGCGGCAATCGGAAAAATGCCTCGGCGGTGGTGGTGCTGTTGGCTGCGGTGACCGCCGCGTCCTCGCCGCGATCCCGTGCCAGTTCCTCCACGATATGCGCGAGGTACATCGGCTCGTTGCGTCGGTCTTTCGGCGCTGGCGTGATCGTGCGCGGCAACAGGTAGGGCGCGTCGGTCTCGAGCATCAGCCGATCGGAGGGAATGTGCTTCACCAGGTCGCGCAGGTGGGCGCCGCGGCGCTCGTCGCAGAGCCAGCCGGTGATGCCGACGTGCCAGTCCTGGTCGAGATAGTCGAACAATTCCTCGCGCGTGCCGGTAAAGCAATGCACCACCAGCGGCGGAAGCCGGCCATCGAAATTCTTCAACATCGCCATGAAATCGGAATGTGCATCGCGCTGGTGCAGGAACAGCGGCTTTTGCGTGTCCACCGCGATTTGCAACTGCCGTTCGAAAGCCTTGCGCTGCGCCGGACGCGGCGAGAAATCTCGGAAGTAGTCCAGCCCGCATTCGCCCACCGCGACGACTTCCGGATGCGTGTGCAGGGCGCGCATTTCGGCATCGCATTCGTCGGTGTATTCGGTGGCGTGGTGCGGGTGCACGCCGGCGGTGGCGAACCACTCGCCGGGTCGTGTCCGTGCGAGCGCCAATGCCTTTGGCGAGTGCTCGCGGCTGGCTCCAGTGAGGATGGCGCGGCTGACCCCGGCATCACGCGCGCGTTGCCAGACCTCGTCACGGTCGCGATCGAAGCTGTCGTGGGACAGGTTGAGGCCGATGTCGATGAGCTGCATACGAACAGTTTAGATGCGCGGTTACAGCAAAGTCCCGCCGAGGATCAGCGCGGCGATGCTGAAATAGATCACCAGCCCGGTGACATCCACCAGCGTCGCCACGAACGGCGCGGAGGCACTGGCCGGATCGAAACCCAGCCGTTGCAGCGC
>NZ_JADZDS010000002.1 GCF_020850895.1 Thermomonas sp.
GCCACCGCCTTCTTCATCACCCGCGCCGACTTGACCACCTGCGGCAGGAACATCTTGCCGGCGCCGAACAGGTCGCCGACCACGTTCATGCCGTCCATCAGCGGGCCTTCGATCACGTCCAGCGGACGCGTGGCTTGCAACCGGGCTTCCTCTGTGTCGGCTTCGACATAGGCGTCGATGCCGTTGACCAGTGCATGGGAGAGTCGTTGCGCAACCGGCAGCTTGCGCCAGGCCAGGTCCTCGACCTTCTTCTCGCCCTTCTTGCTGCGGAAGCGGTCGGCGATCTCCAGCAGCCGTTCGGTGCCGTCCTTGCGCCGGTTGAGGACCACGTCCTCGACCCGCTCGCGCAGCTCCGGATCGAGGCTGTCATAGATCGGCAGCGCGCCGGCATTGACGATGCCCATGTCCATTCCGGCCTGGATCGCGTGGTAGAGGAACACGGTATGGATGGCCTGGCGCACCGCTTCGTTGCCGCGGAACGAGAAGCTGATGTTGGAGACGCCGCCGGAGATATGGCTGTAGGGAAAGCGCTGGCGCAGTTCGCGCGCGGCCTGGATGAAGGCCACCGCGTAGTCGTCGTGTTCCTCGATGCCGGTGGCGATCGCGAAGCAGTTGGGGTCGAAGATGATGTCCTCGGGCGGAAAGCCGACCGCTTCGGTGAGCAAGCGGAAAGCACGGGTGCAGATCTCGACTTTGCGTTGGGCGCTGTCGGCCTGGCCGTCCTCATCGAAGGCCATCACCACCACCGCCGCGCCGTAGCGGCGCACCAGCCGCGCCTGACGCAGGAATTCGTCCTCGCCTTCCTTCATCGAAATGGAGTTGACGATGCCCTTGCCTTGCAGGCACTTCAAGCCGGCCTCGATCACCGTCCACTTCGAGGAGTCGATCATCACCGGCACCTTGGCGATGTCCGGCTCGGCCGCGATCAGGTTGAGGAATTCGACCATCGCCTTTTCGGCATCCAGCAGGCCGTCGTCCATGTTGATGTCGATCACCCGCGCGCCGCTTTCGACCTGCTGGCGGGCCACCGCCACCGCTTCGTCGTAGCGGTTCTCGACGATCAATTTCTTGAACTGGGCACTGCCCGTCACATTGGTGCGTTCGCCGATGTTGATGAAGTTCGCTTCCGGGCTGAGGATCAGCGGTTCCAGCCCGGACAGACGGGTGTAGCGGTGCAGGAAGGTGCTCATGCGGCGTCCTCCAGCTGCGGCAGCGCGCGCGGCGGCAGCCCGGCGACCGCGTCGGCGATCGCGCGGATGTGTTCGGGCGTGGTGCCGCAGCAGCCGCCGACGATGTTGAGCAGGCCGCTTTGCGCGAATTCGCGCAATTGCTCGGCCATGCTTTCCGGAGTTTCGTCGTAGCCGCCGAAGGCATTGGGCAGGCCGGCGTTGGGGTGGCAGCTCACCGGCGCGTCGGCCACCTGCGCGAGCACCGCGATGTGCTGGCGCAATTCGTGCGCGCCGAGCGCGCAGTTCAGCCCGATCGCCAGCAGCGGGAAGTGCCACAGCGAGTACCAGAACGCTTCGGCGGTCTGGCCGGACAGGGTGCGCCCGGACGCATCGGTAATCGTGCCCGAGACGATCACCGGCAGCCGCCCGCCGGATTCCTCGAACACGTCGCCGATGGCGAACAGCGCGGCCTTGGCGTTCAAGGTGTCGAACACGGTCTCGACCATCAGGATGTCGGCGCCGCCTTCGATCAGGCCGCGCGCCGATTCGCGGTAGGCCGCGGCCAGATCATCGAAACTGACCGCGCGAAAGCCGGGGCGGTTGACGTCGGGCGACAGCGAGGCGGTGCGGCTGGTGGGGCCCAGCACGCCGACCACGAAACGCGGCCGCGCCGGGTTGAGCGCTTCGACCGCGTCGCATTCGGCCCGCGCCAGCCGGGCGCTTTCGCGGTTGAGCTCGCGCACCAGGTGCTGCAAGCGGTAGTCGGCCAGCGAGATGGAAGTCGAATTGAACGTGTTCGTCTCGACCAGGTCGGCACCGGCGTCGAGATACTGGCGGTGGATGCCGGAAATCAGCGCGGGGCGGGTCAGACTGAGCAGATCGTTGTTGCCGCGCTGGTCGCTGGCCTCGCAGCCGCAGTCCGGGCCATGGACATGGCCACCGACCGCAAACAGTGCGTCATAGCCCTGCGAAAAACGCTCGCCCCGGTAATCGGCTTCCTCCAGACCCTCGCGTTGGATCATCGTGCCCATCGCGCCGTCGAGGATCAGGATGCGCTTGGCCAGCGCGGCTTCCAGCGCCGCGACGCGTTCGAGGTGTTTCCAGGCAAGGGTCATGTCGACAAGTCCAGCAGAAATTGATGCAGGCGCATGCGTGCAGCGCGGCGTGTCACGGCTTCACACCGGTGAGTGAAATCACTTCGAAATGGGGCGGCCTGCGTTCGCGGGTGACGGTTTCAAGGCTCGCTACCTGCAGGCCCGCCTTCTCGGCGAACTTGCGCAGCTCGCGAGCACTGAAGCCGAGGTTGACGTGCCCGTAGGCCTCGGCCACGTTGCGATGGCCATGCTTGTCGAGGCTGGACAACAGCAAGCGTCCGCCGCGGCGCAATACCCGCGCCGCCTCGGCCACGGCCTGCGCTGGCTTGGCTGCGTAGGTCAGGGCTTGCATCAGCACGACCAGGTCGAAGCTTTCGTCGTCGAAGGGCAGGGCGTGCATGTCACCTGCGCGTACCTCGACGTTACCGAATCGACGCAGTCGATCGCTGGCTGCCGCCACCATCCGCTGGTTGGAATCGATGCATACGTAGCGCCCCGAATGCGGGGCCAGCAACTCGGCGAGGACGCCGTCGCCGGAGGCGATATCGAGCACGTCACCCGGATACAACAGGGGGATCACCGTGCGCGCCATCGCTTCCCAGGTGCGCCCCGGCGAATAATGGCGTTCCATGTCGCCGGCCACGTTGTCTGCCCAGTTCTGGTCGGCGGCGCGGCTGGCGAGCACGCCGGCCACGCGGGTGGCGTCCTGGTCCAGCAGCGGATCGTCGCTGCCGCTGCGGATCGATTGCCACAAGGCGCGTTGCGCCGCGTCCAGACCCGCCTCGTCGAAGCGATAATAGGCAGAGACCCCGGCGCGGCGGTCCCGCACCAGGCTCGCGTCCTTGAGCTTGGCAAGGTGGGTGGAGACACGCGGCTGGGCCAACTGGGTGATCGCCGACAGCTCGGCCACCGTCAGCTCCTCGCGCTCCAGCAACGCCAGCAGCCGCACCCGGGTCGCGTCGGCAAACACCTTCAGATGCGCTGACCAGCCTTCGAGGTCCATATATCTTTCCATCGCGATTTAGCGATGAATTATACGTCGTGCGGGGCGCAGGTCAAGCAAGGGGCATGAGCCGCAGGCTGGGTTGGGGTTCCCTTCCCGGGCGTCTACAATAGGGCTTTCCTGTTGCGCCATGAGGCAGTCGTGGAGTTTGGCTTCAGTGAAGAGCAGCGGATGCTGCAGGACGTGGCCCGTCGCATTGCGCGTGAAAAAATCGCGCCCAGCGCCGAGTACCACGACCACACCGGCGAGTACCCGTTGGCGAACATCCGGGCGCTTGGCGAGAATGGGCTGATGGGCATCGAGGTGCCGGCCGAGTATGGCGGTGCCGGGATGGACACCGTGGCCTATGTGCTGGCGATGGTCGAGATCGCCGCGGCCGATGCCGCTCACAGCACCATCCTGTCGGTCAACAATTCGCTGTTCTGCAATGGCATCCTGACCTTCGGCACCGAGGCGCAGAAGCAGAGATACGTGCGCGACGTGGCCGAGGGCCGCGAGATCGGTGCGTTCGCGCTGACCGAGCCGCAATCCGGTTCGGATGCCACCGCGATGCGTTGCAAGGCAGTGCGCCAGGACGATGGCAGCTTCGTGGTCAACGGCAAGAAGAGTTGGATCACCTCCGGCCCGGTCGCTAAGTACATCGTGCTGTTCGCGATGACCGATCCCGACAAGGGTGCGCGCGGCATCACCGCCTTCCTGATCGACACCACCCGCGAGGGCTTCCACCGCGGCAAGACCGAGCCGAAGCTGGGCATCCGTGCTTCGGCGACCTGCGAGATCGAGTTTACCGACTATCGGGTCCAGCCCGACGAGGTGCTGGGCGTGGAGGGGCAGGGCTTCAAGATCGCGATGGGCGTACTGGACGCCGGCCGCATCGGTATCGCGAGCCAAGCCATCGGCATCGCGCGTGCCGCCTACGAGGCGACGATTGCCTACGTCAAGGAACGCAAGGCCTTCGGCCAACCGATCGGCGCCTTCCAGATGACCCAGGCCAAGATCGCCGACATGAAATGCAAGCTCGACGCGGCGCTGCTGTTGACGCTGCGCGCCGCGTGGCTGAAGAGCCAGGGCCAGCGGTTTTCCACCGAGGCCTCGATGGCCAAACTCACCGCCTCCGAGGCGGCGATGTGGATCACCCACCAAGCGCTGCAGATCCATGGCGGCATGGGCTATTCGAAGGAAATGCCGATCGAACGCTACTTCCGCGACGCCAAGATCACGGAGATTTATGAAGGGACCAGCGAGATCCAGCGCCTGGTGATCGCCCGCAACGAAACTGGCCTGCGCTGAAGGCCTAGACACATTGATCGGCCGCGCCCCGTGCGCGGCCGTCGTCCTTTGGAGGGAACGCTGCACATGAACAAGTCAACCGAAACCGGCGCCGAAGCGGGCCTGAAACCGATCCTCGACGTGATCGCCAAACGCGTGGGCAAGGGTGGCAAGGATCAGGCCGTGGCGTTTGCATCCGCGTTGTTCCGGCGCATGGATGCCGAGGAGCTCGCCAGCCGTGGTGCCGATGCCTGGGGCGACCTTGCGCTGGCGATGCTGGAGTTCGCCGGCACGCGCAAGCGTGGCAAGGCCAATGTGCAGCTGTTCAATCCACCGCTGAAGGCGGGTCCGGGCGGCGCGATCCACACGACCCTGCAGATCGTCAACGACGACATGCCCTTCCTGGTCGATTCGGTGGCGATGGCGCTGGCTGAACTCGGTATCGGCGTGCACGCGCTCGGACACCCGGTCATGCGGATCACTCGCGATCGCGCTGGCAAGCTCACCGCCGTGGGCGAGGGCGAGCGTGAATCGGTGATGCATCTGGAGCTGGATCGCCAGCCCAAGGAAGCGTTGGCGACGATCAAGGCGCGCATCACCCGCGTGCTCGATGAGGTGCGCGCGATCGTGGCCGACTGGGAACCGATGCAGGCGCAGATGCAGGCTATTGCTGCTGAATTTGAATCTCGCAAGTCGCCGATCAGCAAGGACGGCAAGCGCGAGGCGCGCGCCTTCCTCGACTGGGCCGCCGACAACCATTTCACCTTCTTCGGTTATCGCGAATACCGGGTCGAGAAGCAGGGCAAGGACGACATGCTGTGCGCCGTGTCCGGCAGCGGCCTCGGCCTGCTGCGCGGCGACGACGACAGCAAGCCACGTCCGGTCAAGTCGCTGGCCGCGCATTCGATGCGTCATTCCGGCTCGGTCGATGCGCTGATCCTGACCAAGACCAATGCCCGCGCCAGCGTGCACCGTCCCGGCTACATGGACTACATCGGCGTGCTGGATTTCGACGCAAATGGCAAGGCGATCCGCGAGCAGCGCTTCCTTGGGCTCTACACCTCCAGCGCCTACACCCGCCGCCCATGGGATATCCCGCTGGTGCGCGAGCGCCACAACTATGTAATGCAGCAATCCGGGCTGGACCCGGACAGCCACAGCGGCAAGGCCCTGCGGCACATCCTCGAAACCCTGCCGCGCGATGAGCTGTTCCAGTCCAGCGAGGAGGAATTGCTGAAGACCTGCATGGGCATCCTCGCGCTGCAGGAGCGTGTGCGCAGCAAGCTGTTCCTGCGCCGCGACCGCTATGGTCGCTACTACTCGATTCTCGTGTATGTCCCGCGTGACCGGATCGGCAACCGCGTGCGTGACCGCATCGAGGCCATGCTGCGTGATGCGCTGGGAGGCGGGCGCGTGGATACCCATGTGCTGATCGGCGAATCGCCGCTGGCGCAGTTGCACATCCTGGTGCGGCCGCCGGCGGAGGCCGACCACGCGGACGACATCGACATGCCGACGCTGGAACGGCGCCTCGCCGAAATCGTGCGCGACTGGGGCGATGAGCTGCGCGAGCGGCTGGTTGCACGCCATGGCGAAGAAGCCGGCCTGAAGCTGTTGGCCAGGTTCGGGCGGGCGTTGCCGGCCGGCTACATCGAGGAAGTCAGCCCGGAAATCGCCGCCGATGACGTCGAATACCTCGCCGCGCTGTCCGGCCCCGATGACCTGAAGCTGTCGCTGGAGGAGCCCAAGCAGGGCCAGGGCGGGTTGCGCTTCAAGCTGTATCGCCCGCTCAAGGACATTCCCTTGTCCGATGCGCTTCCGCTGATGGAGAACATGGGGTTGCGGGTGATCACCGAGCATCCCTACCGCGTCGAGGCGGAAGGCGGACTGGTCTACATCCAGGACTTCGAAGTGGAGTCGCTGCAGGGTGATCTCGATGTGGACGCGCTGGACGAGGACTTCGAGGAAGCCTTCGCCCGCATTTGGCGCGGCGACGCCGAGAGTGACGGTTTCAACCGCCTGATCCTCGCCGCCGGCCTGAGCTGGAAGCAGGTGGCGATGCTGCGGGCCTACTGCAAGTACCTGCTGCAGACCGGCATTCCGTATTCGCAGAGCTACATGGAAGCGACGCTGACCCGCTATCCGCTGCTGGCGCGGCTGCTGGTCGAGTTGTTCGAGGCGCGCTTCGACCCCTGCACCGGACACGAAAGCAAGGGCGAGATCGAGCGTGGCATGGAGCAGTTCGGAGCGCAGTTGCGACAACTGGTCGCCGGTGATGACACCGCGCTGAAGGCACTGGATGCGCTCATCAAGGCGCGTACCGGCAGTCGCGAGGCGCAGATCGAAGCCGCGCGCGGCGCGTTGTTCGGCTTGCTGGATCGCGTCGCCAGCCTCGACGAGGATCGCATCCTGCGCGCCTTCATCGGCGTGATCGAAGCGACCCTGCGCACCAATTACTACATCGACTACACCGATGGCCTGCGCAAGGATGGCGGCCCGGCCGACTACCTCGCGTTCAAGTTCGACACCGCCAAGGTGCCGGACCTGCCCAAGCCGCGGCCGTTCCGCGAGATCTGGGTCTGTGGCCCACGGGTGGAAGGCACCCACCTGCGCTTCGGTGCGGTGGCGCGCGGTGGCCTGCGTTGGTCGGACCGGCGCGAGGATTTCCGCACCGAGGTGCTGGGCCTGGTCAAGGCGCAGATGGTGAAGAACACGGTCATCGTGCCGGTTGGCAGCAAGGGCGGCTTTTATCCCAAGCAGCTGCCGAACCCTGCGGTCGATCGCGATGCTTGGTTCGCCGAGGGCGTGGCCTGCTACAAGCGCTTCATCAACGGTCTGCTGGACATCACCGACAACATCGTGGGCGACAAGATCGTGCCGCCGGCGGGCGTGGTGCGTCACGATGGCGATGATCCCTATCTGGTGGTCGCCGCCGACAAGGGCACCGCGACCTTCTCCGATACCGCCAACGGCATTGCCCAGGCGCATGGCTTCTGGTTGGACGACGCGTTCGCGTCGGGTGGTTCGGTGGGCTATGACCACAAGGGCATGGGGATTACTGCACGCGGTGCCTGGGAATCGGTCAAGCGCCATTTCCGCGCGCTCGGCCGCGACAGCCAGAAGCAGGATTTCACCGTGGTCGGCATCGGCGACATGTCCGGCGACGTGTTCGGCAACGGCATGCTGCTGTCCCAGCACATCCGGCTGGTCTGCGCCTTCGACCACCGCCACATCTTCCTCGACCCGGATCCGGTGGCGGCGACGTCGTTCAAGGAACGCCAGCGCCTGTTCAAGGTGCCGCGTTCGAGCTGGGCCGATTACGACGCCAAGCTGATCAGCAAGGGCGGCGGCGTGTACCCGCGTTCGCTGAAGTCGATCGAGATCACCCCGGAAGTGCGCGCCGCACTTGGCCTGGCCGACGACGTCAAGCACATGACCCCGACCGACCTGATGCACGCGGCCCTGCGTGCGCCGGTGGACCTGCTCTACAACGGCGGCATCGGCACCTACGTCAAGGCCTCCAGCGAGAACAATGCCGATGTCGGTGACCGCGCCAACAATGGCCTGCGCGTCAATGGCGCCGACCTGCGTTGCAAGGTGATCGGTGAAGGCGGCAACCTCGGCATGACCCAGCTCGGCCGCATCGAGGCCGCGCAGGCCGGCGTCCTGCTCAATACCGATTTCATCGACAACTCGGCCGGTGTCGATACCTCCGATCACGAGGTCAACATCAAGATCCTGCTCAACGCCGAGGTGCGCAAGAAGAAGCTCACCCTCGATGCGCGCAACAAATTGCTGGCGTCGATGACCGATGAGGTCGGCCACCTGGTGCTGAAGGACAACTACCGCCAGAACCAGACCCTGAGCCTGATGGAGCGGATGAGCGCGTCGCGCCTGGGCTCGAAGATGCACTTCATCACCATGCTGGAATCGAAGGGCCTGCTGGATCGACAGATCGAGTTCCTGCCGACCGACGCGCAGGTCGCAGAGCGCAAGCTGCGCGGCCAGGGCCTGACCCGGCCCGAGCTGTGCGTGCTGCTGTCCTACGCCAAGCTGGTCGCATTCCCGGAGCTGCTGGCCTCGGATATCCCGGAAGACCCCTACCTGTCGAAGGAGTTGGTGCAGTATTTCCCGCACCCGCTGCAGAAGGATTTCGTCAAGGCCATGGGCAACCACCGGCTGAAGCGCGAAATCATCGCCACCGCGGTGACCAACTCGACCATCAACCGGATGGGCGCGACCTTCCTGCAGCGCATGCAGGAAGACAGCGGACGCAGCATCGGCGAAGTGGCGCGCGCCTATACCATCACCCGCGAAACCCTGGATTCACGCGAACTGTGGGCGCAGATCGACGCGCTCGACGGCAAGGTGACGGATGACGTGCAGATCGATGCCTTGATGGTGATCTGGGAATTGCAGCGCGGCTTTACCCGCTGGCTGCTGGCCCGTCCCGGCGCGGTGCCGGCGATCACCACCGCGGTGGAGCGTTACCACGATGGCTTCCGCGACATCCGCGCCGGCGAGGGCATCCTGCCGGATTCGCAGCGCCCGGCCTACGAGGCGATGCGCAAGGAATGGCGCGGGAAGGGCGTGCCGGCGGCACTCGCCGACCAGTTGGCAGCCCTGCCATACCTCGAATCCTGCCCGAACATCATCGAGCTGGCGCGCGAACGCAAGCTGGGCGCGATCGACGTGGCCAAGGTCTATGTCCGCCTGTCCGACGCATTGCGCGCACCGTGGCTGCGGACCCAGATCGATGCGCTCAAGGTCGAGGGCCGCTGGCATGCGGTGGCCCGCGGCGTGCTGCGCGATGAACTGTCGTCGCAGTTGCGCACCTTGACCGCGCAGGTCCTGTCGCTACCCGGCAAGAACGCCGACGCGAAGGTGGCAGCGTGGCTGGCGCGCGATGATGCCAACCTGCGCTTCACCCTGGCGATGCTGACCGAACTGGCTTCGCAGAAGGTGCTGGACTACCCGACCGTTTCGGTGGCGGTGCAGCGGGTGGCGCAGTTGGCCAGCCGGGCCTGAGTGCAGCCCAGGCCCCAGCCATCTGCGTCCACAGGACCGGAATGCCTCCTCTGGGCGGCATTCCGGTCGCGGGTTGGGCCTGTTTTGGCGTAATCCGGCGTTATCCTGAAGGCATGAGCCACGTACAGCGCATTGCCTTGCTGTCCAGTCCTGCGGAAGAGGCCCAAGTCGCCTTGGCTGCGCTGGAGTTGCGCCATGGCCGGTGCACCCCCGAGGAAGCCGATGTCCTCGTTGCCTTGGGCGGGGATGGTTTCATGTTGCAGACCCTGCACCGCTACGGTGGCCTCGGCAAGCCGGTCTATGGCATGAAACTGGGCACGGTCGGTTTCTTGATGAACCAGTACCACGCCGACGATGACTTGCCGGCGCGCATCCTGGCCGCCGAGCCGGCGATCCTGCACCCTTTGCAAATGATCGCGCACACCGAGTCCGGTGCCAGCGTCACCTCGCTGGCCTACAACGAAGTCTCGCTGCTGCGGCAGACTCGGCAAACGGCCAATATCTGCATCGAATTGAACGGCGAGGTGCGGCTGGGTGAGTTGGTCTGCGATGGGGTGATGCTGGCGACTCCGGCGGGTAGCACCGCCTACAACTTCTCCGCGCATGGGCCGATCCTGCCGCTGGGTGCGAACGTGATGGCGTTGACGCCGATAGCACCGTTTCGGCCTAGGCGCTGGCGTGGCGCCGTGCTCAAGTCGGGGGCCGAAGTGCGGTTCAGGGTGATCGACCCGCACAAACGGCCGGTCAGCGCCACCGCGGATTCGCACGAGGTTCGTGATGTCACCGAGGTGCTGGTGCGCGAGTCGCGCGAGCATTGCGTCACCTTGCTGTTTGATCCTGAACACAATCTGGAAGAACGTATCCTGATCGAGCAATTCACCGTATAAACATCCTGTCTGATGGCGGGGATGGCCAGCATGGCAAACGAGTGGCAGGACATTGCTTCGAGCCCACCCGCCGAACCGGGCGGACGGCGTCACGTGCGGGCTTGGGATTGGGCGCTGCTGGCCTTCCTGCTGGCCATGGGATTGACCAGTTGGCTGGCGCTGGTGGAGAAGCGTCGCGGGGAGCGCGATGCGCATCACGCGTTCACGATGGAAGCACGGTTGATCTCCGACAAGATCCGGGAACAGTTGCAGCAGTGCGAGCACCTGGTGCGGGCCTTCCAGTCGGTGTTCCTGGCGTCCGAACATGTCTCGCCTGAGGAGTACGCCCGAGCCTACGAAAACATGCGCTTCAACGACCACGTCAGGTTCAGCTTGCAGGCTCTGGCCTATGCCGAACGCCAGTCTGGGCCGGCCGGTGATATCTATCCCACGGTCCTGTACGCACCGCACGCCGGCAACGAGGCACTGGCTGGCTTGGATGCGGCGTCGCAGCCGATGAATCTTGATGCCATCCTGCGCGCCGGTGACAGCAACAAGGTGGCGATGTCGGCACCGTTTCCGTTGTTGCAAAGCGGTGGTGCGGGCCCGGCGGATGGTTTGATCCTGCGTCTGCCCGTCTATGCCGGCGGCACAGTGCCGGAATCGGTGGAAGGGCGCCGCCAGGCCTTGGCAGGATCGGTCGGGGCGTCGTTCCGGTTCCTCGACCTGATCGATCCGGTGATTCCGAAGACGACCCAGGCATTGGCTGACGTGCGCATCTCGGATGTCAGCGAGGCTGCCCCGCAGAGGCTGTTCGAACGGCATTTCGGTGAGCGCAACAGCGAGGAAGTGCATGTCGTCGAGTTGAATTTCGGTGGTCGTCGCTGGCAGGTGAGCGGGCACCCAAAATACGACCAGGAAGCACAGGGCGACTGGGTGCGGGTGCTCGGGATCGGAGGACTCATCAGCATCCTGCTGGCCGCCCTGACCTGGTCCTTGGCCGCAACGCGTGAGCGGGCGATCGTGCTGGGAACCCGGATGGGCAGGCGTTACCTGGACAGCGAGGAGCGGTTCCGCCGGCTCAACGAATTGTTGCCTTGCTTGGTGCTGCTGGTGCGCAAGAGTGACGGTCAGATCGTCTATGGCAATGCCTCAGCACGCGAGCGCTTGGCATTTGGAAGCAGGGATGCCGCGCTGGCCTCCGTGTTGCCGGGTGCGGCGCCGGAGTTCCTTGACCAGGTCGGCAAGATCGGACCGAAAGGCCCACAGGCTCCGGACGTCGGGCGGGACGTGCAATTGCGTGGCGCCAACGGGCGCCTGTTCTGGGCCAGTGTCTGGGTCAGCCATATCGAACTCGAAGGCGTCCCGCTGTGGTTGCTTGTGGCCAGTGACAATTCCGAACAGCGCCAATTGACCGAGCGCTTGAGTTACCAGGCCAGCCACGACACCTTGACCCACTTGCCCAATCGAAGCGAGTTCGAGCGCAGCGTCCAGGAACAACTGGATCGTCCAGGGCAGCGGAGCGGTGCCATCCTGTTCATCGACCTTGATCAGTTCAAATTAATCAACGACACCTCGGGGCACCACGCGGGCGACACCTTGCTTGCGCAGCTCGCGGTCGAGATGCGCGAGAAGCTGCGTTCGGTCGATGTGTTGGCGCGGCTGGGCGGCGACGAATTCGGCGTGCTGTTGCCAGGCGTGGCTGATCTCGAGACTGCCATGCAGGCAGCCGAACGCCTGCGTGCGTGCATCGAAGGCTGCCTGTTCAGCTGGGAAGGGCGCGGCTATCCCATCAGTGCCAGCGTCGGGGTTGCCATGCTGGCCGGTGCCGTGACTCTCAAGGAGCTGTTCACCCACGCCGACGCGGCCTGTTACCAAGCCAAGGATGCGGGTCGCAATCGCGCCCATGCCTACACCGAGGACGATGCCGCCATCCACCGGCGGATGGGCGAGATGGAATGGGCCAATCGTGTCCAGGATGCCCTGCGTGAAGGGCGGCTGTTGCTGGATTTCCAGGAATTGCGGCCCCTGCGCGGGGACAGCGGCACGGGCGCACATATCGAATTGCTGTTGCGCTTGCGCGGCGAGGACAATGGCGTGATTCTGCCGGGGGCGTTCCTCCCGGCCGCCGAGCGCTATGGCCTGATGCCGATGATCGACCGCTGGGTGGTCGAAACCGCATTGGGCAACTTGGACCGACTGCACCCCGACGGCACGCGGCTGTCGACCTGCGCGATCAACCTGTCGGCAGCCAGTCTGGAGAATTCGAGCCTGTACGATCGGATCGCGCAGTTGATCGGCATGCACCAACTGGATCCGCAGCGCTTGCTGTTCGAAATCACCGAATCCGTCGCGATGCGTGACTTCACTGCATCCAGTGCGCTGATTGGCCAATTGCGCGCACTTGGGTGCCGGGTTGCGCTGGATGATTTCGGTGTCGGGATGTCCTCGTTCGCTTATCTGAAAGACCTGCAACTGGACATGGTGAAGATCGACGGTAGCTTCGTTCAGAACATGGGCAGTGACCAGATGTCGCGTTCGATCGTGCGGGCGATTGCCGAGATCGGCCACCAGCAGGGGCTGGAGGTGGTGGCCGAATGGGTGTCTTCGACGGAGATGCTGGAAATCCTGGCCACGATGAACGTGGATTATGCGCAAGGCTTTGCGCTGCATCGGCCGGAACGCGTGCTGTTCCAGCGGGACGCGGCGTGACCGCGGCAGGAGGGGCATCGACGCCGCGGGGATCACCCCTGGTGGTTGCAATCACGGCGCGCGCGCTGTTCCTGATGGAGGATAGCCATGCCCTGTTCGAACGCGAGGGCATCGAGGCGTTTGCGGAATTCCAGCGCCGCCACGAGGACGACACCCTGGAACCCGGCATCGCCTACCCGCTGGTGCGCAAGTTGCTGGCGCTCAACGCCGGCGTGCCCGCGGATCTGCCCCGGGTGGAGGTGATCCTGCTGTCGCGCAATTCTTCGGACACCGGCCTGCGGGTGTTCAATTCGATTGATCATTACGGACTGGATATTCGTCGGGCCACCTTCACTGCGGGCGCGCCGGTGTGGCCCTACATCCGTCCGTTCGGGGCACAGTTGTTTCTCTCCGCAAATCCGGAATCGGTGCGCGCCGCGCTGGCGGCAGGCGTTGCGGCGGCGACGATCCTTCCAGAGAAAGCCAACGAGCCACGGCAGTCGCAGTTGCGCATCGCCTTCGACGGCGATGCCGTGCTGTTCGGGGACGAAAGCGAGCGGGTCTCGCGCGAGCAGGGCGTGGAAGCGTTCGGTCGCCACGAGCGCGCACTGGCGCACGAGCCGCTGTCCGGTGGGCCGTTCCGCGGCTTCCTGTCGGCACTGCATGACCTGCAAGCGGCGTTCCCGGCTGGGGAGGATGCGCCGATCCGCACCGCCCTCGTCACCGCACGCTCGGCTCCGGCGCATGAGCGGGTGATCCGCACCCTGCGTGAATGGGAGGTGCGACTGGACGAGGCATTGTTCCTCGGTGGCCGCGACAAGGGCCCGTTCCTGGAGGCATTCGGCGCCGACATCTTCTTCGAGGACTCCCCGCACAACATCGATTCCGCGCGACGCCACGTCGCCGCAGGCCATGTGCCGCACGGCGTGGCCAACGACGGTTGAGGTGGCCTGGTCTGAATCAGCAAGCCTTGGCGATTCAGAGGTGTGAGCCGAATCCGGGTCTGCAGCGGACGCGGCGTGTGCTGACAAGTCCAGGATGGTCTTGTTCAGCGCTGCCTCAGTTGTCCGGCAGCCGCAGGCCGGTCAGTTTCCAGCTCAGGCCATCGCGTCGGAATTCGAACACCAGCGGCTTGCCCTGTGCGTTCGGAACGCTGGCAGTGAACAGTGATGGCGATTCGTATCGCGTCTGGGCGTGTTCAAGCGGATCGAACGCTGCGTTGGCGGCCATGCCCGCGGGGCGCAGGGTGTCGCCACGCAACAGCCGGTCGATTCCCTTGGGCGAGGCGATGGCCTCCAAGGCGGTCTTGCTGACCATCTCGGAGACCTCACCGATGGTGATTGGGGATTGGCTGGGGCCGACCCGTTCGATGAGGCCGCGCGCGATGCGCTCCCTGAGTTGCGGGCCGAGGCTGGCGCGCAGTTGTGCGAAATCAACGAAGCGCGGCAATTCGCTGGCCCGGTTATCCGCAACGACGTGGCGGATGCCGTTGATGGCCAGGTACGGGCCCGCGGCCGCATAGCCGAGCGTCGCCAACACCGCAAATATGGCCAAGGCCAACAATCCTTTGACCTTTCTGTTCATTCCAATCTCCGTGACGTCCAGGACACAGGGTGCGCAAATGACGACAGCCGGGCAAGCCCGGCTGTCGTTGCAACACTGGCGTTGGTCGGAAACCCGGTCAGAATCGCGCCGCACGAGCGTGCGACTCGATCGGTGCCATTCGCCCTTGGTCGTTCAACTCGAGCTGGCGCAATTCGAATGGGGCTCCGTATCCGGCGGGAACGTGCGCCCGTTCGAACTGCAGCACCAGGCTGCCATTGCCGGCGTTCATCCAGGCCGCTGCATGGGCTTCCGACACCGGCCTCAGGCTGCCGTCGGGTGCGCTGGCGTACAGGGTGCCGCGTGCTTCGTAGCGGCCCGGTGAGGCGGCTTGCACCGGCAAGGAAACCCGCAGGCGGCTGGCATCAAGGGCAAAACTGCCGATGAAGCGAGCGGTGGGCTGTGCCACCGAGAACGCGGTGCGGATGTCGCGAGGGATGCCGCTGATGTCAGAGAACACCTGCAGCTCCCAAAGGCCGCCGCCCTGGCGGGCCTGGCTCGGCAGGTTGAACACGGCCTCCTGTCCGCCACCTGCCACGTTACGCACGGTCACTTTCTGGCTGCTTCCATCCGGCGCCACCAGCAGTGCGCTGGATCGCAGGTTGCCGCGATGACCATTGGCGGTGGATCCGATCATCACCCGCATCGGTTGGCCAGCCAATGCATGGTCGCGATCGGGTCGGGCATACAGGAGTTGGTCGCTGTTGGGTTCGAACACGTGGACGACGTACCGTCCGCTGGCATGCTGAGCGCGCAGGATCGTTGGGCCTGCATTGCTGCCGGCGCCAAGGCGCAGCACCTGGGTGCCAGCGCTGGCATCCATGCCGGCCCTCCGCAGGGCCTCGGCATCCGCGGCTCGATCCACGGCCACCCGGCGGCCTTGCGTCGAGACCGTGAAGTCACTTGAGCGCAAGGCCCTTGCGTCCCGCGCCGGGCTGATCCGGACCAGTGCGCCAGGCGAGGACATCGCCAGTGACACGCCTCGGTTCAATTCGCTGCCGTCGACGGTCAGCCAGTATTCGCGACTGGTGGAGAGGTAAGGGGCTGGCTGTGACAGCGAAAGGTTGGGGTCGAGCGCCCACGAGAACGAAACCGGCTTGCGCTCGATCATGCCGGTCGGTGCTGGCAGCGACACCAACCGGGTCGGGACCTGGTCGCCGGCAGCGGCGGGCAGAAGTGGCTGCGCGGCTTGCGCGGCCGGCAGTGCGAAGGTGGTCAGGGCGGCCAAGGCCGCGGCATGCAGGATCTGGGGGCGCATGGTCGTGGCCTCACTTCATGTCGTTGCGAAGGATGGTGTCCAGGCCGAAGCAGGCGCGCCGGCTCTGGTTGTGGCTCAGCGGTTCGCTGCCGGCCATCCTTGATTTGTCCTGGAACCACACCGAACCGGCGGCTGATTGGCTGCTGCAGTTGAGGAACCCATCGGAGCAGGTGTCGAGCCATGCCTGGGTCACCTCGAGGCCGACGTTCAGGGTGTAATTGCCGCAATAGCTGTCGGAATCCCAGACCGCGGAATCCACATCGGTGCCGACCACGCTGCGGAACAGCTTGGGCAGCGACGGGCGGCCGCCGGTGCCGTACAGGTAGTTGCCGTTGTAGTAGGCCATCCAGCTGACCTGCTGTTGGCGAACCGCGTCGGACTTGTAGCCCAGCAGCCAGCCCAGCGATGATTCGAAGACATTGCCGTTGATGGTGGCATCCGCCAGCGGCGTGCCGGCCGAGGACGGCGCCAGTGCATTGACGCGGACGATCTTGCTGATGATGTTCGGATAACGGCTGTCATAGGTCGGGTTCGACATGATCCAGCGGATCACGTTGCCGCCATTGGAGTGGGTGATGATGATCAGCCGGGTGATCTTCTTGGCGTTGATGAAGCTGGTGAGTTGGTCGGCGAGGCAGCCGGCGGCGCGGCTGTCCCACATGTATTGCTCGAAGTCGCAGTTGATCACCGTGTAGTTGGACGGATTGGCCAGGCCGGCGCGGACGTTGTTGACCATCGTCGGCTGCCAGTAGTCGTTGTAGGCGTTGGTCTGGTGGCCGGTACCGTGCACGAAGGCGACGCCGGTGACGTCGGCGGCCAGCGCGGGCGAAGCAGTGAACAATGCGGCACACGCCAACAGCGCGCCGTACGCGAATCTACGCATGGAATCCCCCAGGTTTCTGCGATGCCGCTGGGTCGCCTGCGGCGGGCGTACTGCACCGTTCCAAACGGTACAGTACGGAAAGCATACGCATGCGTATAGGGCCATGTCATGCCGCAGTGCGGCATGACAGCGCGTGCCATCCCGTTCGAGGTGGCGTGCGATCGTGCGGTAGGGACAGAGTCGACTTCTGGTCGCGTGCTCGTTGGATCGACTACAGTGAAGTCATGGACAATTTCGCATCGCGTGGAAGTGGTCGAAGCCACGACACTTGGCCCGTTTCAATTTGTCCATCAGATTTGAACGTCGCGGACGAATCCGGAAGCAGTCCGTGGCGTGCATCATGAAGTGAATGATTGAGGGGGGCGAATCTCAATGAAGGGATACCGAACACTGTGCCGTAGCCAACGCGTTTTCCGCCGCCGCAGGCTGGTACTTGCCCTGGTAGCAGCCATGATGCTGCCCCTGCAGGCCTCGCCCCGTCCACTTGGGCAGAATCCTGCCTATGTCGAAGGGATCCCGCAGATCAGCGCGACATCCAGCGCCAGTCCGGCCACCCCAATGGCCGGCTTGCCGACACCGCCAATGACAAGTGGGCCGTCCGTCGCGATTCCACCAGTGGCTTGCCCCACCTGTTTGCCGGCGAATGGGCAAGTCGTGTCGGGCACGATTTCGACCAATTTCGGCCCCCCGTCGGGAATCAACACCGGTCCCACCATCAGCGATGACACCATGGTGATCACCCAGACTTCACAGGGTGCCATCATCAATTGGAATGCGTTTGATATTGCTTCCGGATTCACCGTTTCGTTTGTCCAGCCCAATGCCGATAGCGTGGCTTTGAATCGTGTCATTGGCGGTCTTGGCAGTTCCCAGATCTTTGGAAATTTGACTGCGAATGGCCAAGTATTTCTGATCAATCCGTTGGGCATTACGTTTGGTGCGGGTTCGCAGGTGAACGTTGGCGGCCTTGTTGCCTCGACGTTGAATATCTCGGATGTTGACTTCAACACCGGCGTCACCAGCAAGCATTACACCTTCGCTACCGGTGCGACCAATGCGGGAACGGTGGTCAATTCAGGCAATATCACCATTGCTGACCGCGGCACCGCAGCATTCATCGGTTCCTATCTTGAAAATTCAGGAACCATCACCGCGCCACACGGCAGTGTGCTGTTCGGTGCCACGCAGTCGGTCACGCTCGATTATTTTAACGATGGCCTGACCATGATCACGGTGGCAGGCAGCGGCATGAGCAAAAGTGGCTGTATCGGCGCATGCCAAGGCGGCATAACCAGCAATGGGACCATTGCTGCGCTTGCCGGGTACGTGGACATGCGTACCAATACCGACGACAGTTCGCCCGCGACGGCCGGTTCATTGATGGTCAACGATACGACTTCGATCAGTGCTGGTATTTGGAGGATTTCCGGATCGAATGTTTACCTGGTCAGCAACCAGGTGGCCGCACCACCGATTGGGGTGACGATCGAATCCGGGGCAATCTCAACGGCACTGAACAACAATACGTCGGTTCATGTGTATGCCAATGGAACAACCCCGGGCTATGGCCGTCTGACCATTTCAGGCGGGGTCAGTGTGGCCGATAGCCTGTCAACCATTGGCAAAGAATTCTGGCTGCTTGCCAATGATGGAATCAGTGGCAGCGGTTTCAGCATCACTTCAACTGCCGGTCCGTTGGATATTCGTTTCATTGGCAATGAATCCGGCATCACAACGGCGAATGGGCTCATTAATTTCACTAATTTCACAATTGCGAATCATGGTGGCGACCTCACCCTGCAGGGTGGTGCGAATGGCGATGGCGTGCGCCTGTCCACTGGGACGATCGATACCGGTGGCGGAGATATCACGATCGTTGGGGACTCGAATTCCAACGGCGTTTATCTGTATCGCACCGATGTGAGTTCGGGTGGCGGTGATGTGTCCATCGATGGCGATGGCACAAGCGGCGTTGGTGTCAGGATGCGCTACGGTGGTATTGATAGCGGTGGTGGTGCCGTTGCCATCGATGGCGATGGGGCGAATCTTGGTATTTATCTTGCCAATACCTATCTTCATAGCAGCGGCGGGGCGATCACGCTGGACGGTGCTGCCACGGCAGCACTTGGTGATGGAGTGCGGCTGCGCAACACCAACCTGACTGCCGATGCTGGAGATATCACGATTCACGGTGATGATGCACTTGGGGATGGGATTGTCATCCTGTATAGCCCAGGGATTGTCACCACCACCGGCGCGATTGGTCTGTACGGTACGGGTGATACCTATGGTCTTAACATGGGTGGTCAGGCCATCAGTACGACCAGCGGCAATATCACGTTGTATGGCCTGGCCACCAATACGCGTGGCACGGGCGCTGGGGTGAGGGTGACCGGCACAGGCTTGGCCACGGCAGGCGATATCTCGATTGAAGGCCATGGTGGACGTTATGGCATCACTTTCAGGGCCCCGACGCTGACCAGTGGCGGTGATATCACGCTTGTGGGCGATTCGAATTTCAACGGGATTGATTTATACCGGGCGCTTGCCCAAACCAGCGGCGGTGATGTGTCCATCGCTGGCAATGGCGCAAGCGGCTTTGGTGTCAGGATGCGCTACGGTGGTGTTGATAGCGATGGCGGTGCCGTTGCCATTGATGGCGATGGGACGAATATGGGTATTTATCTTGTCAATACCTATCTTCATAGCAGCGGC
>NZ_JADZDS010000003.1 GCF_020850895.1 Thermomonas sp.
GCGTAGCCGTCGGCGCGCCAAGGCTCACGCAGAAGGCCCCGCATCGCGGGGCCTGTCCGTTGCCCTCGATCGCACGGCTTACACGCCGTGCTGCTTCAGCCAGGCATCGATCTGCGGCAGGCGGCGCTGGCGCAGGCGGATGCGGGTCTGGATGCCATTGATCACGCGTTCGGCATCACGCCGCGAGGTCGGGGCGATGTACTGGTCGGCGAAGGCCTGGATCTTGTCCACCATCGCCAGCGTGCGTGCGCCACTGCCGAGGCCCGGGTAGTAACGCGCCCGCGAGGTCGAATCCACCTTGGCATCCACCTGCTCGCGATGGGCGACCGCGAAGTCGAAGGCCAGGTCCGGATGCTCCCACGACACCGCCGAAATCATCGCCGCGCCATTGGTCGCACCCGGCTCGTCGGTCAGCGCCAGGTCCAGCGCGCGCTGCGCCAAGGTCTTGTCCTTGGCCATCGCCAGCAGGCTGTAGTACTGGTCACGCAGCATCGAGGATTTCTCCGCCTTCGCCAGCGCATGCAGCTTGTCCCAGGTGGCGGCATCGGCATTGCGCGCGACCATGCCCAGCACCGTGCGGCGCAGCTCCGGCGACAGTGACCGCGGGTCGGTGAGGAAGGCATCGAAGCGGCGACGCGCCTCCGCCAATACCGCGGCATCGCCGAGGTTGCCCAAGGTCGAGACCAAGGCCGTGCGCAACTGCCGCGTGGTGGTGGAATCGCCTTCGCGGGTTTCCCAACCCAACTGTGCGAACTTGGGGGCCAGGTGCGCGATCACGAACCTGCGCACCGCCGCCTGCCGTGCAGGATTGTCCTTGTACAGGTCATCCAGCGAACCCAGCGACCCCGCCGCCATCTGCCAGAGGTCCGGCGCCGCATCCAGCGGCACCTGCAGCGCGAGATCGAGCGGGTCCGCTTCCGGCTGCAGGCCCACTGCGGCGAGCGCACTGGCGTCCATCATCACGCCCACTTGGTCGACCAGCGGCAGATGGGTGAAGTTGGCGGACAAGGCGTGGAACTGCTCGGGCGCGTACAGGGTGCGGAAATAGCCCTTCTGGCCGGCGTTCACGACCGCCGGCGTGGAGCAACCCGGCAAGGTCACGCTGGCGCTGCCATCGACCAGCACGCGGACCACCTTGCCATCGCCCCCGCGCAGGCTGACCGGCACGCGCCAGCGCAGCGGCGCCTTGTCGGGGCGGTCGATGCTGTATTCGCCCTGGGTCAGGGTGAGCTGGGTCTGGCCATTGCTGCAAGCGCTGGTGGCACGGATCAAGGGCACGCCCGGCTGGCGGGTGAAGTCGTGCGCCACCTCGATGAACTGCCGGCCCGGTGCGGCGGCATCCATTTCCGCCCACAGATTATCGGTGACCGCATTGCCGTAGGCATGCTTGCGCATGTAACTGCGCACGCCCGTGCGCCACGCGTCCTCGCCCACATAGTCTTCCAGCATCGCGATCACCGCGGCGCCCTTGCCATAGGTGATGCCGTCGAAGGCTTGGCTGGCCTGCTCCACCGTGGCGATCGGCTGCACGATCGGATGGGTGGTCGAATAGGCATCGCCGCCCATCGCACCACGGCTGGTGAAGGCGTCGTCCACCCCGCCGCTGTCCCATTCCGGATGCAGCTTGCGGGTGGTGCGTCCTTCCATCCAGGTGGCGAAGCCTTCGTTCAGCCACAGATCATCCCACCAGCGCATGGTGACGAGGTCGCCGAACCACTGGTGGGCAATTTCGTGCGCGGCGGTGGTGAACACGCGCTGCTGGTCGGAGATGTTGGAGATCGCCGGATCCAGCAGCATCGAGGATTCGAAGGTGAAGATCGCACCCCAGTTCTCCATCGCACTGAAGAATTGGCTGCGGCCCGGCGCAGCGATGTTGTCGAGCTTGGGCAACGGGTAGTTCACGCCGAAGTAGTCGTTGAATTCGCGCAGCACGTCGCGGCTGGCCTCCAGCGCGAACCGCGCCTGGTCGGCTTTGCCCTTCAGCGCGATCACGCCGATCTGCACGCCGTTGTCGGTCAGGGTGGTGCGCTCGAAGTCACCCACGCCGAGGAACAACAGGTAGGTGGACATCTTCGGCGAGGTGGCAAACGTGGTGCGGGTGAGGCCGTTCGGCAGCACCTGGGTCGCCTTCGCCGGCATGTTGCTGACCACCATCTCGCCGCTGGGCGCGTTGACGATCAGGTCGAAGGTCGCCTTGAAGTTCGGTTCGTCCCACGAGGGGATGAACCGGCGTGCATCGGAATTCTCGAACTGGGTGTAGAGCGCGCGCTTGCTGCCAGCGGCGGTTGGATAGTCGAGCGCGAAGAAGCCATTGGCCTGGGTCCCGATCTTGCCGGTGTAATCGGTCGACAAGACGTAGTGGCCTGGCGCCAGCGGCTGGTCGAACACAAAGGCGGCGGTCTGGCTGCCGGCATCCACCTCGACCGATTTGACCGCCAATGACTTGCCGTTCGCGGTGGTCAGGGTGCTGCGGCTGAAGGTCATGTCCACCGCCTGCAGCACGATGCGATCAGTCGCCGCCAGCACCTCGATGTCGATCCGCACCTTGCCGTCGAAATTCATCGCCTGCGCGTGCGGGGTGATCTCGACGGTGTAATGCGACGGGCGCGCCGTGCGCGGCAGTTGGGTGGTGACGGCAGCTGGCGTAGCCGTTGCCGGCGAATCTGCGGCAGGCATCGCGATGACATGGCCGCAGGCAAGGCTCAGGGCCAGCGCAAGCACGAGGGGACGGACGACGGGACGACGCATGGAGGCTACCGGGTGCGGGGACAGGACGCGATCCTCGCGCAGACGTCCACCCGGCGACACCGCCTGAAGTCATGCATTGCCCTGATTGTGTGGGTGCTGGGCAGCGTTCGTTCAGACCAGATGCCGCATCACCGCCACGTAATGGCACAGGCTGCCGGTCAGCACGAAGCCGTGCCAGATCGCGTGCGCGTAGCGCAGTTTGGGCCGCATGTAGAAAAAGGTACCGCCGCTGTAGGCCAGGCCACCGACCAGCAGCCACACCAGCGTCGCCGTGTCCAACGCATGCAGCATCGGCTTGATCGCCACCACCAGCAACCAGCCCATGCCGAGGTAGATGCCGGTGGACAGGCGCTTGAAGCGGCCGGTGTAGAACAGCTTGAACACCACCCCGGCCAGCGCCAGCGTCCAGATCGTGCCGAACAGCCACCAGCCGGTCGACCCACGCAGGCCCACCAACATGAACGGTGTGTAGGTGCCGGCGATCAGCAGGTAGATCGCGCAGTGGTCGAACACCTTCAAGCGGCCCTTGGCGATCGGATGCGAGTTCGCGTGGTACAGGGTGGAGGCGGTGTACAGCAGCAGCATGGCCACGCCGAAGACAATGGCGCTGGCCAACTGCCAGCCGTCACCGAACAGCGCGGTGAGGGTGATCAGGACCGCGCCGGCAGCCAGCGCCGCCGCCGCGCCGAAGCCGTGGGTCAGGGCATTGGCCAGCTCTTCGCCCCGTGTGTAGGCGGGGGCGGGCTTGTCGGTGAGCGGTAGTGCGGTGGCATGCATGTCGCGCAGCATACCACCGGGTATGGATCGATCAGGCGTACGGGTCGCGCAACACCATGGTGTGTTCGCGGTCGGGACCGGTGCTGACGATGGAAATCGGGCAACCCGCCAGTTCCTCCAGCGCGCGCAGGTAGGCACGCGCCGCCGGTGGCAACGCATCCCAATCGGTGATGCCGTGGGTGTTCTCGCTCCAGCCGGAGAACTCCAGATAGACCGGCGTGCACTCTTCCCAACCCTGCGCATCCAGCGGCGCGTATTCGCTGCGCTTGCCGTGGTATTCGTAGGCGATGCAGATCTTCAGCTTGTCCATGCCGTCGAGCACATCGAGCTTGGTGATGCACAGGCCGCTGATGCCATTGATGGCGACCGCACGCTTGAGCGCGACGATGTCCATCCAACCGCAGCGGCGCGGGCGGCCGGTCGACGCCCCGTATTCGGCACCGCGGTCGCGGATGCCCTGCCCCACCGCATCGTCCAGCTCGGTCGGGAACGGCCCGCCACCGACGCGGGTGGCGTAGGCCTTGGCGATCCCGAGCACATAATCGATCGAATCGGCCCCCACGCCGGCCCCGGCCAAGGCACCGCCAATGGTGGTGTTGGAACTGGTGACGTAGGGATAGGTGCCGTGGTCGATATCCAGCAGCGCACCTTGCGCGCCTTCGAACAGCACGCGCTTGCCGGCCTTGCGCAGGTCATGGCAGATGCCGGCCACGTCGGCCTTCATCGGTTCGACGTAGTCGCCGAAGGCCAACGCCTCGTCCAGGGTTTGCTGGAAATCGATCGACTCGACCTTCAGGTACTGAGTCAGCACGAAGTTGTGGTAATCCAGCGCCGCCTTGAGCTTGTCGGCCAGTTGCTCGGGATAGCGCAGGTCGGCGATGCGAATGCCGCGGCGCGCCACCTTGTCTTCATAGGCCGGGCCGATGCCGCGGCCGGTGGTACCGATGGCCTTGCCACCGGCGGCTTTCTCGCGCGCCTGATCGAGCGCGATGTGATAGGGCATGATCAGCGGCGCAGCCGGGGAAATCTTCAGGCGGCTACGCACTTCGACGCCGGCCGTCTCCAGCTCCTCAATTTCCTTGCGCAGCGCAGCGGGGCTGATCACCACGCCATTGCCGATCAGGCACAGCGCGCCATCGCGCAGGATGCCGGAGGGAATCAGGTGCAGCACCGTCTTCTTGCCATTGATCACCAAGGTGTGGCCAGCGTTGTGGCCGCCCTGGAACCGCACCACGGCACCGATTTCCTCGGTCAGCAGATCGACGATCTTGCCCTTGCCCTCATCGCCCCATTGGGCGCCCAACACCACGACCGATTGGCCCATGGCCCATCTCCTGCTGCGTGCGGCCATCGGGGCCGCGGAAAATTCGCATCCGCCCGCGGCTTGTCGGGTTCCAGCAGCCATCGGGGCCGCCGGGGACAAGCAGTGCTGCAGACACGGAAAAAGCCGAGGCGAGCCCCGGCTTTAGGAAATGTTACCTGAAAACCCGGGGCCACGCCCGATCACGCGCCGCGCACCAGCCACAGCGATCCCAGCCCCAGCAACAGGATCA
>NZ_JADZDS010000004.1 GCF_020850895.1 Thermomonas sp.
CCGCCATCACCGCGTTCGAACGGCTCGCCACCTGCGAGTTGGCGATGCCCGGTTCCGGCTTTCCAACCTCGCGCTACGCATGGCTGCGCGCCAGCCCGCAAACCGGGCGTTTTCGCCAGATCCGCCGCCACCTCAAGCACCTGTCGCACCACCTGATCGGTGACAGCAGCCATGGCGATGGGCGCCACAACCGCAACTTCCGCATGCTGGGCATCCAGCGCATGTTGCTGCATGCGCGTCGCCTGGCCTTCGCGCACCCGCAGACCGGCGCGCGCATCGACGCGTGCGCCCCGGTCGATGCGGAATTTGCCAAGGTGCTGGCAATGTTCGGCGTTGCGGCAAGCGATTGAAGTCCACCCTACAATCCGGACATGCGCATCGGCCGGATCGACATCGACGACGCGGAACTGATCGAACGCTTCGTGCGGGCGTCGGGGCCGGGTGGACAGAACGTCAACAAGGTGGCGACCGCGGTTGAGCTGCGTTTCGACGTGGCCGGCTCACCCGCGCTGCCGGAGGCGGTGCGCGAACGCCTGCTTGCCAAGCGAGATCGCCGCTTGACCGCCGAAGGGGTGCTGGTGATTTCCGCGCAGCGCTTTCGCACTCAGGAGCGCAACCGCGAAGACGCACGCTTGCGGCTGGCCGCCTTCATCGAAAATGGGATGCATGTCCCGAAACCGCGCATCGCCACCAAGCCGGGGCGCGCCGCCAAGGAACGCCGCTTGGGGGAAAAGCGCGGACGTGCGACGATCAAGCAGGGCCGCAGCGGGCGGGGCTGGGATTGAGCACGGCGCAAGTGGAAGACAGCGTGCCGGCACTGCCGCCGGCAGTGCCGCGGATGCCGCGCAACGCCTTTGCGCTCTGGCTGGCGCGTAGCCTTTTGCGCGTAGGCGGCTGGCGACTGGTTGGCGAATTCCCGGACCTCCCGAAAGCGGTGCTGATCGCCGCGCCGCATTCGTCGAACTGGGACGGCTTCTGGGGCATCACCGCCAAGGTTGCACTCGGCGTCCAGCTGTCGGTGCTGGGCAAGCACAGCCTGTTCAAGGTGCCGCTGCTTGCCCAGTTGCTGCGCTGGCAGGGCGTGATCCCGGTCGACCGGAATGCGCCGCATGGCATCATCGAGCAGGCGGTGGCGGCAATACGCGCACAGCCTGCGATCTGGTATGCCATCGCGCCAGAGGGCACGCGCAAGAAAGTCTCGCAGTGGAAACCGGGATTCTGGAAGATCGCCCACCATGCCGGTGTGCCGGTGGTGCCGGCTTACTTCGACTATTCCAGCCGCACGATTGGTTTTGGACCGCCGATCGAATTAAGCGACGACATGGACGCCGACATTGCCCGCATCCAGCGCTGGTATGCGCCGTACAAGGGGCGCAACCACGACGTGAGGCAGCCGGACAGTCCGTCGTCCTGACCACGCGCCGTCCGTGGCGCGCAAGAACACTCCGGGTCAGTTCAGCGGCTGGCCGCCGATCTTGTAGGTCAGCTGCAGGGAGAAGCTGCGGCCGAAACTGTCGAACCACGAGGTGTTGTAGTACGGGTAGCTCGCCCAGGTGGGGTCCTTCGGCGGCATCTGGTCGAACAGGTTGTTGATCGACAGGGCGAGTCGCAGGTGGTCGTTGATGTCATAGCGGGCGCCGGCGTTGAAACGCCAGGTCGATGGCGTCCAGGCATCGTTGGCCCAGTTTGCGACCTTGCCGAGGTAGCTGCCGAACAGACTGGCACCCCAAGGTCCGTTGTCCCAGGTCACTCCCACGTTGCCCTTGGTGCGGGGCAGGGTGGCGTCGGAAAAGGTGACATCCAACATGTCCTCGGTCGGATCGCCCGGGAACAGTTCGCGGTTGTGGCGACTGGTCCAGTTGAAGTTGCCGCTGAAGCGGAAGGTGCCAACACTGGCGGTCTCCAGCCGATAGTTGACGGCCAGGTCGATGCCGGAGGTCTGTTCGCGGGCGATGTTGATCGGCCCGAACAGCACGCTGGTGATCTCGCCGGCGCCGTTGCGGACGACGCGGGCCATGGCATCGAGGCAAGTGGGTGAGGTGGCGTCCACCGGCGTTCCGGTGTCGGTCACGCCCAGGCGGCAGTTGGCCTCGGTGATCAGCAGTAGGTCTCGGTCCTGGGTCTGGACCTGGTTGGAGATGCGGATGCTGTAGTAATCGATGGCGAGATCGAAATTCGGGCTCGGTGACCAGACGAAGCCGACCGTGGCCGAGTGGCTGGTTTCAACTTGCAGGGTGCGATTGCCGGAATAGACGTCGCGGGTGCTGATGTCCCAGCTGCCATCGTCCCAGCAGTCGAAATCACTCAGGGTCGGGTCGTCGATGTGGCACTGGTAGTAGTCCGTCGATGTCCGGCGGTAATAGTCGTTGCCCGCGAACAGATAATGCATGTCCGGTGCGCGGAAACCGGTGCCGTAGGAGCCGCGGAACAGCAGGGTGCTGATCGGCCGCCATTCCAGGCCCAGGCTGTAGGTGAACTTGCCCGGGTTGTTGCCACTGTAGCTGTATTGGTCATAGCGCCCGGCCAGGCTGGCCTGCAGGGTAGACAGCAGTGGCAGGCGCAGCTCGCCGGCAATGTCCCAGTGGGTGCGGCTGCCGCGGCCGTCGCCATAACGCGGGCCGTAGTACGCACTATCGGTCAGCGCCAGTGGATCGGGGTTGATGCGGTAGGACTGGCTGCCGTATTCGATGACGCCGGCAAAGCCGACGTCGCCGGCTGGCAGGGTGAACAGGACAGGCGTGTTGACCGTGAAGCTGAGGTTGTCGTTTTTTGCCGTCGGGCGGAACACCGACATCGCGCCGATCGCAGCAAAATCCGCCGGCGTCAGCGGGGAGAACAGCTTCGCCGGGTTGGGGGCATAGATGGCGTAGCCGTCGGCGTCATACCCCAGGCGTGGGCCGAGGAACCACGTGTTGGCCGCCTCGGCGCGGATGCGCGGCATGCTCACGCTGGCGCTGTACTGGGTGTGGTTGTAGGCCAATTCCCAGTCCCAGTTGTCGCCGATGACGCCCTTGAATCCGGTGGTCAGGGCAAAGGTTCGCTCGACCGTGGTATTCATGCGGTTGCGCAGGCCGCCCACCTCCTCCGGGGTGAACTGGCGGGCCCATGACTCGTAGTGGCCGGTGTTGGCGTTGAAGAACACGGCGTCGTTATTGTCGGTGGAGTTCGGGTCATGGAACTCCCAGCCCATGTGGTCGCTGGCCACGTCATTGTTGTTGGTGCCGGTCAGCAGGCGAACCGTTTGCCTGCCTGCCTGCACGTCGGCGAACCAAGACAGCGTGTCGGAGAACCGGTATTCGAAGGCACCGTAGACATTCACGCCCCTGCGTTCGTTTTGGATCGTCCGGTAGGCGATTGCGCGTTCACTGCCGCAATACGGTTCGCCGTAGCGATCGAAGGCCAGCCCGGTGGTGTTCTGGTTGAGCGCGGCCATCGCCGCGCAGTTGTCGGCCGGCGCGATGTTGATGTCATCGTCCCAATCGTAGATCTGTGCGATCAGGCGTGGCAGACGCCGGCGTTCGGTCGGCGCGTCGAGGGTGGAATCCTGGATGCCACGCTGGTAGCCCCAGAGCGGGCGCTTGTCCTGCAGTTCGATGCCGATGATGCCGGTGAGGTTGTCGCGCTCGAATCCTGTCGTCAGGGTCAGGTCGTGGGAGGCGCCGCCGCCATGGCGGGTGTCGCCGTAGCGGTAATCAATGGTGGTGCCGTCAACGGAGCGCTTGAGGATGAAGTTGATCACGCCGGCCATTGCGTCCGAGCCGTAGACCGCCGAGGCGCTGCCGGTCAGGATCTCGATCCGGTCGATCATCCCCAGCGGGATGTTGCCGATGTCGGTGAAGTTGCTCTTGCCGCCCAGCGGCAGCGGGAAATCGGCGATCCGGCGACCGTTCACCAGCACCAGGGTGTGGTTGGGGCCGATGCCGCGCAGGTCCACGGCCTGGGCGCCTGGGGTGGACTGCGCGCCGGTGGTGTTCTGCTGGCCCTGCACGTCGCCACTGTTCTGGCTGAGCGAGCGCAGGACCTCGGGCACGCTGGTGAAGCCGGCGGCCTGGATCTGCTCCGAGGTCACCGTGGTGATCGGCGCCGGGCCTTCGATCTGGGCGCGCGGGATCCGCGAGCCCGTCACCTGGACGCCTTCGAGCACGGTGGGTGCGTTTTCGTCCGGCGCCTGCTGGGTGGCCTGTGGCGCAGGCGCCGGACGCGCGGGGGCAGTCCGTGGGCCTGCTGCCGGCACGATCAGCACTGCGCCGGAGGCATCACGCTGGGCGCGGAACCCGCTGCCCTTGAGCAATGCATCGAGCGCCTGCGGCGAGGCCGCTTGCCCATGCAGCCCGTCGCTGTGTGCGCCCCTGAGTTGGTCAGCGCGATAGATCAACTGGGTTCCGGTCTGTTGGGCATAGGTCGCCAGTGCCGTGGCCAGATCACCTGCGGGAATCTCGAGCCCTGTGTTGGATTGCGCCTGCGCGGCGAGTGCGGCGGAGCAGGCGAGGGCCAACAGCAGGCGGCGGAACGGACGCATCGAAGGCATATCGGATATTCCCCTATTGGCACGCGTGGTGGGCCGTCAGGAGAGCAAGACGAATGTGGGAGGAAAATCCCCCGTCGTGCCTGGAATCAGCGCGAGCGAAGCGTGATGTGGTCGACGCCTCGGTCGGCGCGGATCGGGAATCCGGCTTCGAGCAGTCGCACGAAGGCATCCTGGTTGTCCCAGCGGAAGCGGCCACCGATCCGCAGCGCCGCGGCGTCGGCATCGGCCACCACCAACTTGCGCGTGTTGAAGCGGTTGAATTCCGCGGCCACTTCGGACAACGGGGTGTCGCGGAATGCCAGCATGCCGCTGGACCAAGTGAGCATTTCGCTGGCCTGCGCCAGCGGAACACTGCGCACCAGGACGTTGCCACGGCGCACCAGGGCGACGCTGCCGGCGGGGAGCAGGATCGAGGGGCTGCCGGAAGGTGTGCTGACGGGGGATTCCAGCCGAACCGTGCCCTCGGTCACCACGACGCGCAGGTCCGCGGCATCCTTGCGCACCGCATAGCGCGTGCCGACGGCGATGGCGCGATAGCCATCGGCGGCTACGCGAAACGGCCGCCCGGGATCCTTGGCCACCTCGAAGATCGCCTCGCCGCGGCTCAACCGTACATCACGGGCATGGTCCGAGAGGGTGACTTCGATGCGGCTGTCGCTGGACAGGGTGGCGCGCGAACCATCGCCAAGGGTCAAGGTGCGTACCACGCCCGGCACCGAGGTGTAGACGATAGCGGCGGGTGGGAGACGGTGCGGCAAGTGCCTGGCAAGGAACAGGGCGCAAGTGGCCAACACGGCGGCCGTGGCGAGGCGCAGCCCCCAGTGGGGGGCGCGAGGGCGGGCATGTGGCCAGCGTGCCTGCGGTCGCAATGCACTCAGCATCTGGCTGCGACGGTCCGAAGCATGAGGTGGGGCCGACGCAGGCGATCCATCCGCGTTTCGGCCTGCTCCAAGTACGCGCAGGCGGTCGGATGCGTCCCATGCGGCCTGCAGGCGCAGGAAGGCGACGCGATGCGCGGTGTGTTGCGCCAGCCATTCATCCAGGACGGACTGATCGACATCGGTCCACGTGCAGCCATCACGGCGCGCCAGCCACTCGGCTGCCGATTGCTCGATGCTGTCACTGGTTGCGTGCATGACCATCAATCCTGGCGTCGTTGCGCGTCGAAGGCGGCCGCTTCGATGGAGGCTGACGCATCTGCGTCGTCGCCGGAGAACAGCGCGTCCGCCAGCAGGCGCATGCCCTTGGCGATGTGCTTCTCGACGGTTTTCTCGCTGATGCCAAGGCGCATGGCCACGTCCTTTTGTGAGAGATCCTCCACCCGCCGCAACCAAACGACCTCGCGGCAGCGCGCGGGGAGCCGGTCCAGTGCTTCGGACAGGCGCCGCAGCGATTGCCGCCCGCCGCTCCAGCGCTCGGGCGTCACCTCATCCCTCAAGACGTGCGAAGGCTCGAAATCACCCATCGGTTCGATCGACACCACCTTGCTGCGTCGCAGGCGGTCGGTCATCA
>NZ_JADZDS010000005.1 GCF_020850895.1 Thermomonas sp.
ACCTCGAATAACCTCGGATATCTGGCTCGAGGCTCCAGTGAGCATCTTCAAGTCATTGAATACAAAGGCAATGGATTCCCGCTTTCGCGGGAATGACGAGCAAAAACCAGTTATTCGAGGTTCCCTTTTGTTCGTTGCAACGAACTCCGACTGCCACTGGCAACCCCCTGCCGGCCCACTATCCTTCAGGGTGTCGAATATTCGGTGACGCCATATCAGTTTCCACCTGGTTCCCCCACGCCTGAAGTCGGTCAAGCAGTGCCAGCGTGCGCGCGTCATCCGCATGCTGCGCGCGGAGTGCGGCGATGCGCGTGCGGTACTGTTCCAGGGTGAATTCGGAGAGGCTCGAATCCTCAAGCAGGCGCTGCCGGCGATAGGCATTCCAGCGCTCCGACTCGGCGGAGGACAGCTCAAGCGGCCAGTTGCGCGCGCGGTAGCGGAACAGCAATTCCGGCAGTCGCGGATCACGGAAATCGAATCGCGTGGTTGCAAGCGTTGCGGGTGGCGTGGCGCGCAACTGCGCCAGCACGCGCTTGTCGGCATCGGAGAGAAATCCGCCATAGAGCGCGGCGTCCGCATCCGGTGGCGCGTCTGCACGCTCGCGTGCGTACACCCGGCGAACCTTGTCCGCGAGGGCAGGGCCGGCGTCGCGCAGGCGCGCGGCGCGTGCCTGCGCCACATTCGGATCGATGCCTAGCCGCTGGAAGTCCTGCGCGCGCACATGATCCCAGCGCACCAGCGCCGGACATTTGTTGGCATGGACTTCCTTCAGCGGGATCCGCGTGCTGCCTTCGGGCAAGTCTTGCTGGCGCAGGTACAGGCGCTCGGCGATCGTGTCGGCATCCAGCGCCAGCAAGTCATCCGGTTCGGCATCGAGGTCGAACACGATCGTGCGCGTGTTGATCGTGGGGTGCGTCGCCAACGGCAGCACCGGTGCGGCACACAGGCGCGCGGCAGGATAGCGCTGGGAGATGTGCAGCAGCGGCGTCATGCCGATGACATCGAGCAGGGACGCGACGAAACGCTTGTCGCGCAGCTGCAGCGCGTAGTCCCACAATCGGGGCTGGGACTGCTTGAACAGGCGGGCGATGCCGATCAGCGCGCGTACGTCGGACAACGCCTCATGCGCGACACCGATCCGCAGGCCATTGTCCTCGGCCAGATGTTCCAGCTTGAAGCTGGTGCCCTTGCCATCCTCGCGCTGGCGCCACTGGATCCCGTCAGGTCGCAGCGCATGCATCAGGCGCAACGCGTCGAGCAGGTCCCAGCGGGAATTGCCATGCTTCCACTCACGCTCGTACGGATCGTGGAAGTTGCGGTACAGGCCGTAACGGATGAACTCGTCATCGAAGCGCAACGAGTTGTAGCCGAGGTTGCAGGTCTGCGGGCGACCCATCTCGTCGAGGATGCGGGCGAAGGCCTGGGCCTCGTTCACGCCATCGCGCAGCGCATCTTGCGGGGTGATCCCGGTGACCAGGGTGGCCTCGGGCGAGGGCAAAAGGTCATTGGCCGGCTGGACGAAGAAACTGATGGGCGACTCGATTTCGTTCAAATCGACATCGGTGCGGATCGCCGCGAATTGGGCGATGCGGGTGCGGCGCGGATCCTGGCCGAATGTTTCGAGATCGTAGAACAGGAAGGAATCAGGCATGGCCGACATCGTCGCACAGGCCCGGCCTGCGTCGCCGTCAGTGCGCGTCCAACAAGCGCCGCGCTGCCGAGCGCGCTTCGTCGCTCACGTCGCTGCCGCCCAGCATGCGGGCGATCTCCTCGACGCGGCCTGCGGTGTCCAGTGCCGCCACTGCGGATTGGGTGACACCATCCTGGGCGGCCTTGCGCACGCGGTAGTGGGCGTGGCCGGCCGCCGCAACCTGCGGCTGGTGGGTGACGCACAGCACCTGCCGGCCTTGTCCGAGCGCGCGCAGTTTGTGGCCAACGGCTGCGGCAACCGCGCCGCCGATGCCGGCATCAACCTCGTCGAACACCATTGTCGGTACCGCGTCCTGATCCTGCGCGGCGACTTCGATCGCCAGCGAGATGCGCGACAACTCGCCACCCGAGGCGATCTTGCGCAGCGGGCGGGGCGGCTGACCGGGGTTGGCGGAAACCAGGAATTCCGCGCGTTCGCTGCCGTTGGGGTCGGGCTGCGCGTCGGGATTGCGTTCGAACTGAATTTCGAACACGCCGCCCTCCATGCCGAGTTGGGCGATCAGCGCGGAGACCGAGGACGACAGCGTCGCGCCCGTTTCGCATCGTGCGTCGCGCAGGCGCGAGGCCAGCTGTGTCCACGCCGCATGCGCGGCGGCGATGTCCGCATCGAGCCGGCGCAGTTTGTCGTCCGCATCTGCCAGCGAATCCAATTCGACGGCCAGCGCATCGCGGTGCGCCTGCAACTGTTCGGGGGCGACGCGATGCTTGCGGGCGAGGTCCTGCATGCGGGTCAGTTGGCGTTCGAGGCTGGCCAGTGCGTCGGGGTCGAGGTCCAGATCATCGCGGATGCGCTGCAGCTGGGACACGGCCTCGTCGAGCTGGATGCTGGCCGAGTCCAGCAGGGTGTCGACTTCGCCAAGTCGGGCATCGTGCGCGGATTCGCGTTGCAGGCCAGCACGCAGGCGCTGCAGGCGCGAACCGATCGCCGCATCGCCAGCGAGGGCGTCCACGGTGTCGTCGCACACGGCGATCAGGGCCGCGGCATGTGTGTGACGACGATGGCTGGCGTCGAGTTCGGCCAGAACGCCCGGCGCCAGCGGCTGGGCGTCGAGTTCCTCCAGCTGGAATTGCAACCAGCGCTGGCGTTCTGCGACGTCACCGCGTGCAAGGAGACCGCGGCGTTCGGCGTGCAGGGCCTTCCAACGCAACGCCGCGTCGCGGGTGTTGTCCAGCAGTTCGGGCTGACGGAGACAGGCGTCCAGCAATGCGGTCTGCCGCGGCCGTTCCAGCAAGGCCTGTTGCGCATGTTGGCCGTGCAATTCCACCAGCAACTCGGCCAACTCGGCCAGCTGCGACAGGGCCACTGGCCGTCCATTGATCCAGGCCCGCGAACCACCATCCGCATGCAGCACCCGCCGCAGCAGGCAGGCCTCGCCATCGTCCAGCTCGGCCGCCCGCAGCCACAGCGCGGCTTGCGGGCAATCGGCCAAGGAAAATTCGGCGCTCAATTCGGCACGCTGCGCGCCAAAACGCACCGCGCCGGCATCGGCGCGCGCACCCGAAAGGAAGCCCAGCGCATCAACCAACAACGACTTGCCGGCACCGGTTTCGCCGGAAATGACCGTCATGCCGGCACCGAAGTCCAGTTCGGCGTGGGCGACCACGGCAAAGTCGCGGATGGACAGGCGCAGGAGCATGGATCGCGATTGTGCCTGCGCGCGGCCGCCAGCGGTATCCCTTGCGTGATCGCGCTGGCGCGCATACAACCTTGCCATGTCCCGACGCCGCCACGACGACATCGCCCTCGATCCGCGCGCGCGCCAGTTGCTGCGCGCCTTGGTCGCACGCCATATCCGCAGCGGCGAGCCGGTGGGGTCGCAGACACTGGCGCAACATGCGGGGCTGGATGTCAGTTCCGCCACCATCCGCAACATCCTCGCCTCGATGGAGGATGCCGGCTTGCTGGCCGCGCCGCACAGCTCGGCGGGACGGATACCGACCGCGCAGGGCTATCGCCTGTTCGTGGATTCGCTGCTGCAGCTCAAGCCCTTGCCGAAGGAGGACGTGGACCTGCTGCGCAACGAACTACCGCCCGGTGCCGGTACCCGCACGCTGCTGGGCACCACCAGCGAACTGCTGGCGACGATGACCCGGTTTGCCGGCATGGTCAGCGTGCCCAAGCGCGAGAGCTTTGCCTTTCGCCAGATCGATTTCGTGGCGCTGGAGCCGACGCGGGTGCTGGCGATCCTGGTCTTTGCCGATGGCGAGATCCAGAACCGCATCGTGCCGGTGCGACGTGCCCTGAGCCCGTCCGAATTGGAGCAGGCGGCCCATTACCTGAATACCCACTTCGCCGGCCTGCCGCTGGAGCGGATCCGCGCGACGCTGTTGCGGGACCTGCGCGAGGCGCGCAGCGAAATGGATCGGTTGCTTGCCGCATCGATTGATCTGGCCGAACAGGCATTCTTGCCCGCAGCGGGTGAGGACATGCTGGTGGCCGGCCAGACCCGGTTGATGGGCCTGCAGGATTTGAGCGACCTCGACCAATTGCGTGCCCTGTTCGAGGCATTTTCGGAGAAGCGCGAGCTGCTGCGGCTGCTGGAACGCATCGCCAAGGCGCCGGGGATGCGGGTCTTCATCGGCGAGGAAACCGGGCTGGCGCCGCTGGAAGGCATGTCTCTGGTGGGCGCGCCCTACGGCAGCGAGGGCCGGGTGCTGGGCGTGGTGGGCGTGATCGGGCCCAGCCGGATGGCCTATGAGCGGGTGATCCCGGTGGTCGAAGCCACCGCGGCGGCGCTCGGCGCTGCCTTGATTCCGGAAAATTGATCCCCATCCGGGTGGGGAACGCGGCCTGTCGCCGCCCATCGCACCGTGAACATGACCGACGATCCGATCCAGACCAACGACGATGCCATGACCCAGGAGCCGCTGGACGAACTGGAAGCGCTGCGCGCCGAAATCGAGCAACTCAAGGCCGCGTCCCTGATCGAACGTGCCGATCTCGAGAATCAGCGCCGTCGTCTCGGACGCGAATTGGAGGCGGCCCGCAAGTTTGCCAACGAGCGCCTGCTGGGCGACCTGCTGCCGGTGTTCGACAGCCTGGATGCCGGCTTGTCCGCGGTCGGCGGCACCGATTCGCCGCTGCGGCAAGGGCTGGAAATGACCTTCCAGCAATTGCTGAAAGTCGCCGGCGACAACGGCATGCGCATCCTGAACCCGGTGGGCGAGGCCTTCGATCCGGAATTCCATCAGGCCATCAGCCAGGGCGACGCCGAAGGCATTGCGCCGGGCCACGTCATCAACGTGTTCCAGAAGGGCTACCTGCTCAATGGCCGCCTGTTGCGCCCGGCGCTGGTGATCGTCGCCCGCCACGACTGAATCTCGCCACGCGCGGCCCTTGAAGGCCGGCGTTGCATCCCCACATCACAACCATCGGCGCAGCGCGCCATCCGAACAACGCATCCAAGAGGATTTCATCATGGGCAAGATCATCGGCATCGACCTCGGCACCACCAACTCCTGCGTCTCCATCATGGAAGGCGGCAAGGCGCGGGTGATCGAGAACAGCGAGGGTGACCGCACCACCCCCTCCATCGTCGCCTGGACCAAGGACGGCGAAGTGCTGGTGGGCGCCTCGGCCAAGCGCCAGGCGGTGACCAATCCGAAGAACACCTTCTACGCGGTGAAGCGCCTGATCGGCCGCAAGTTCACCGACGCCGAAGTGCAGAAGGACCTCGGCGTGGTGCCGTACAGCATCACCGCGCATGACAATGGCGATGCCTGGGTGGGCCTGGCCGATGGCAAGAAGCTGGCGCCGCAGGAAGTCTCCGCCAAGGTGCTGGAGAAGATGAAGAAGACCGCCGAGGCCTTCCTCGGCGAGACCGTCACCGAGGCGGTGATCACCGTGCCGGCTTACTTCAACGACAGCCAGCGCCAAGCCACCAAGGATGCCGGCCGCATCGCCGGTCTCGACGTCAAGCGCATCATCAACGAGCCCACCGCCGCCGCGCTGGCCTATGGCCTCGACAAGGGCGATGGCAAGGATCGCAAGATCGCGGTGTACGACCTCGGTGGCGGCACCTTCGACGTGTCGATCATTGAAATCGCCAATGTCGACGGCGAGAAGCAGTTCGAGGTGTTGGCTACCAATGGCGACACCTTCCTCGGTGGCGAGGACTTCGACAACCGCGTCATCGATTATCTGGTGGAGGAATTCCAGAAGTCCGACGGCGTCGACCTGCGCAAGGATCCGCTGGCCCTGCAGCGCCTGAAGGACGCTGCGGAACGCGCCAAGATCGAGCTGTCCTCTGCGCAGCAGACCGACGTCAACCTGCCGTACGTGACCGCCGACGCTAGCGGCCCGAAGCACCTCAACATCAAGCTGACCCGCGCCAAGCTCGAAGCGCTGGTGGATGATCTGGTGAAGAAGACCATCGAACCCTGCCGCGTCGCGCTGAACGATGCCGGCCTGCGCGCCTCCGAGATCCACGAGGTGATCCTGGTCGGTGGCCAGACCCGCATGCCCAAGGTGCAGGCAGCGGTGGCGGAGTTCTTCGGCAAGGAGCCGCGCAAGGACGTCAACCCCGACGAAGCGGTTGCCATCGGTGCCGCGGTGCAGGGTGGCGTGCTGGCCGGTGACGTCAAGGACGTGCTGCTGCTCGACGTGACCCCGCTGAGCCTCGGCATCGAGACCCTGGGTGGGGTGATGACCCGGATCATCGAGAAGAACACCACCATCCCGACCAAGGCCTCGCAGGTGTTCTCCACCGCCGAGGACAACCAGAGCGCGGTCACCGTGCACGTGTTGCAGGGCGAGCGCGAGCAGGCCCGCTACAACAAGACCCTGGCGCGTTTCGACCTCACCGGAATCGAGCCGGCCCCGCGCGGCATGCCGCAGGTGGAAGTGAGCTTCGACATCGACGCCAACGGCATCGTCCATGTCACCGCCAAGGACAAGAAGACCGGCAAGGAACAGAAAGTCGAGATCAAGGCCGGTTCGGGCCTGTCGGATGACGAGATCCAGCGGATGGTGCAGGATGCCGAGGCCAACCGCGAGGAAGACAAGAAGTTCCACGAGCTGGTCACCGCGCGCAACCAGGCCGATGGCCTGATCCACGCCACCCGCAACGTGATCAAGGAAAATGGCGACAAGCTGCCGGGAGATGCCATCGGCCGCGCCGAATCGGCGATTGCCGAACTCGAAGTCGCGATCAAGGGTGACGACAAGAGCCGGATCGAAGCCAAGGCCAAGGCGCTGGAAGAGGCCGGCCAGGCCCTGTTCGCCGCTGCCTCCGCAGCCGGCCAGCAGCAAGCGGGCGGTGCCGATGCGGGTCAGGCCAAGGGTGACGACGTGGTCGATGCCGAGTTTACCGAGGTCAAGGACGACGGCAAGAAGGCCTGAGGGCTGTAACCCCTCTCCCGTCGGGAGAGGGGTTGGGGTGAGGGTTCGGGCCGCATTGCGATCCCGAATCCTTGTCGCATCACCAAACCCCCACCCCAGCCCTCCCCCGGAGGGGGAGGGAGAGAGCAAGCATGAGCAAACGCGATTACTACGAAGTCCTTGGGGTTGCGCGCGATGTTGACGACGAAACCCTGAAGAAGGCCTATCGTCGCTGCGCGATGAAATACCACCCGGACCGCAATCCGGGCGACAAGACCGCCGAGGCCGCATTCAAGGAATGCAAGGAAGCCTACGAGGTGCTGTCCGACGGCGGCAAGCGCCGCATCTACGACCAGCACGGCCACGCCGCGTTCGAGCAGGGCATGGGTGGAGGCAATCCCGGTCCCGGATTCGCCGACATGGGCGATATCTTCGGTGACATCTTCGGCAATATCTTTGGTGGTGGCGGGGGGCGTGCTCGTGGACCCCGTCGCGGGGCCGACGTCGGCTACGTGATGGAACTCGACCTGGAAGAGGCGGTCGCCGGCATCGAGCGCCAGATCCACGTTCCCACCCTTTCGACCTGCGGACGCTGCAAGGGCAGCGGCTCCGAGGACGGGCGGGTGGAAACCTGCACGACCTGCCAGGGGCGCGGCCAGGTGCGCATGCAGCGCGGTCCCTTCATGATGCAGTCGCCGTGTCCGCAGTGCGGCGGCGCCGGCAAGTCGGTTCCCAATCCCTGCCACGAATGCCACGGGCAGGGTCGCGTGCACGAGGAGAAAACGCTGGCGGTGAAAATTCCGGCTGGCGTCGACAACGGCGATCGCATCCGCCTGGCTGGCGAGGGTGAAGCCGGGCCGGCCGGCACGCCGCCGGGTGACCTGTATGTCGAGGTGCGGGTGCGCCCGCACGACATCTTCGAGCGCGATGGCGACGATTTGCATTGCGAAGTGCCGATTCGTATCTCGCAGGCTGCGCTGGGCGACGTCGTACGGGTGCCAACCTTGGGCGGCGAGGTGGAATTGCGCATACCGGCCGAAACCCAGACCGGCAAGGTGTTCCGCCTGCGCGACAAGGGCGTCAAATCGGTGCGCAGCAGGCAGCCGGGCGATCTTTTCTGCAAGGTGGTGGTGGAGACGCCGGTCAATCTCACTCCGCAGCAACGCACCCTGCTTGAACAGTTCGAGTCCACCTTCGCGGGTGAGGGCGCACGCCGCCATTCGCCGAAATCCAGCACCTTCCTCGACGGCGTCAAGGGTTTCTGGGACCGCATGGTGTCTTGATCGGGGGGTGTCGTCGGTCGGGGTAGGCTGGCGGGGCAGGCCTGTTCCGGGCGGGTTCTGGCAGAATCCGATCTCCCCCCAGTGGCTTGGGTTCCTTGCGGCGCATTCGTGGTTCCCATCCATCCTTGCATCGGTATTGTCGGCAGTGCCGGCGCCTACGGGCGCTGGCTGCACCGATTTTTTTCCGAGCGCATGGGTTTGCCGGTGCTCGGCCACGATCCTGCCGACGCGTCCTCCGATCCCATCGAAGCGCTGCTGGAGCATGCCGATGTGCTGCTGTTCTCAGTCCCGATCGGGGCCACCGAGGCAGTCATCCGTGACTGGACAGCGCGTTCGGGCGGGCGCGAGGCGGGCCGGCTGTGGCTGGATGTCACCTCGATCAAGTCCGCGCCGGTGGCGGCGCTGCTCGCGTCCTGTGCCGAAGTGGTGGGGCTGCATCCGCTGACTGCGCCCCCCAAATCGCCTACCCTCAAAGGTCGGGTGCTGGCAGTGTGTCGCGCGCGACTGGATGATTGGGCACCTTGGCTGGGAGGGTTGCTGGAGGCTCTGGAAGCCGAATGTGTCGAGGTGGATCCAGAGCGCCACGACCGTGCGATGGCGCTGGTGCAGGCGCTCGGGCACGCGTGCCACCTTGCCCAGGCAGGGGTGCTCAACGCGCAGGCACCGCAGGCCGGGACGATTGCCGAGTTGTTGCCGCTGCGAACCGCGGCATTCGAGATGGATGTGGCGATCGCGGCGCGGATCCTGGAGCAGAATCCGGCAATCTACGAAGATATCCAGTTCTGCAATCCGCATGTGCCAGGCGTGCTGAGGATGATGTCCGAGCGCATCGAAGGAATCGCTCGACTGGTCGAACAGGGCGATGCGACGGCACGTGTGCGCTTCCGCGATGAAGTGCTTGTCGCCAGTCGTGCTGCCTTCGGCACACCGGCGCGGGAGGCGGGCAACCACACCTTCGAGCGGATTGGCTTCCTGCTTGCCGACCTGGCCGATGCCTGCGTGCTCAGCGTGCATTTGCCGGAAGACCGGCCGGGTTCGCTGCGGGCGTTGCTGCAGGTATTCGAGGATCAAGGGGTCAACATCGCCTCGTTGCATTCCTCGCGCACCCGCTCCGGGGAGCTGCATTTCCGCTTCGGGTTTGATCGCGGGACGGATCCCGGGCGGCTACAGGGAATCATGGCCGCGCTGCAGGAAACCGGGTTGGGCCGTGCGCCCACCGAACGCTGAACGAATGAAGAATGGTAACGAGCGGTCGTAAAACCATGATGGGCGTCAATAAACCAGGCTTGAAACTGCGATAGTGTTTGCACTGAGTCAATCCATCTGGGTATCGACATGAGTTTCCGGCCCCCCACGGAATCCCCTGGCACCAACGCGGCGACGGCTTCGCTGTTCGATGCGCTGCAAAAGTTGGTTCTCGACCGCATTACCCCGGCACTTGATGCCACGCTGGGCGATGTCGACGACTACCTCTTCGACCTCAGCCAGAAGGGCGACGAGGACATGGGGCTGACGACCTTGCGGGAGATGCGGCTTTCGCGGGCCAATCTCGTGCAGGGATTCCGGAATCGGGTGGCGACCCGGTTCACGGCGATGGCCACGCGCCGCGTATTGGCCGCGGGTGGCGGTGTTGCAGCCGATTCCGGCTTGAGCCTGCTTTCCGACCAAGACCTCGAGCAACAGTTGGCGGTCGAACAATTGGCGGCCTCGGTGCTGCGTGCGCATGGTTCGGGTTTTGAAGTGGCTGCCCAGCGGATGCGGGTGGTGGCCGCGAATCCCGCCATGCAGCGGCGGGAGGATCCACTGGATCCGGTGTTCCTGGCCAGTGTGCTCGGCAACACGATGGGCGAGCTCAATCTCAGCGACAACCTGCGCATCGTCGTGTTCAAGTTCTTCGAACGCGAACTGGATTCCACGCTGGGTGAGTTCTACGAACGCTGCAATGCGCTGATGGCCATTGCCGGGATCCTGCCGGAACTGCGTGCAAGCGCGGCAACCGCACAGCCACGTCGCGCACCGGCGCCTCCACTGCAGCAACAACCGCAGCCGCAGCCGCCGGTGATGGATCCTGCCCAGGCAGGGGCGTTCCAGCCGCAGATGGGGATACCCCAGCCGATGGGGGGGGGCGCTGCACCGGCGCCCATGCAGATCAGCGTTGCCGATCAGGCGATGTTCGCAGGCATGCTTGGCCAACTGCAGGGCTGGCGCATGGCGATGGGCCTGAGCCAAGGAACCCCCGGAGTGGGGCAGCCACAGGGGCCGACCCTTGGCACCAATGACCTGATGTCGATCCTGTCGCTGATGCAGCATGACGCGGCCCCGATCCTCCCCGAACGGGGGCACGGCGAGGGCGACGCAGGAGCCTCGATTGCCGGCCAACTGCGCAAGCAGATGGGGCAGCGTGCCCGCAAGCTGGGTGTTTCAGGGGACAACGTCAATCTAGATGGCCTCGATGGCGATGCCGTCGACTTGGTTGCTTTGTTGTTCGATGTCCTCCTCGATGGCCCGCAGTACGACACCCGCATTCGCCAGAAGATCGGTCGCATGCTGGTGCCCTGCGTCAAGGCGGCGATCAAGGATCGGCGCATGTTCCTGATGAAGGAGCATCCGGCGCGCAAGCTACTCAACACCGTCGCCGAGGCTTGTGAGGGCAACCGCGGCGAAGAGCCGCAGGAACGCGAGCTGCTCGACCACGTCGACCACACCATCGAGCGACTGGTGGCCGAGTTCAACGAAGACGTCGCGATCTTCGAGACCTTGGAGCAGGAGCTGCGTTCGTACATGGCGCAGCACCGCAAGCGTTTCGAGCTGGTGGAGCGGCGTACCACCGAGGCGCAGTGGGGTCGCGAGCGGCTGGACAACGCGCGTGAATCGGCCTCACGCGAACTCGAGTCGCATCGCGCAGGGCGCGAGTTGCCGCCGGTGATCGCCGATTTCCTGGCCCGGCACGCCGCGCACCACCTGATCCAGGTCGAACTGCGCGATGGGTCCGATTCGGTGCGCTATGACCGTGCCTTGGGCGCCATCGATGGATTGCTGGCCGGGTTGGACCGCGCCCAGTCCGGCAAATGGCCGGATCCTGCCTGCCCACTGCCGGATGCGGGGCTGAAGGAAATCCTGTCCAGCGCAGGGTTCACCGAAGTCAGCGCGCAAGGAGCGCTGGAGGCGTTGAACGAAGCGCTTGCACGCCTTGCCGCAGGCCAGGCGGTCCCCGAGGTGGATGCCCGGATCGCCGTGCAGGCGATCCCGGTGGAGGCGGTCAAAGCGCCGCCCAAGCTGGAAGTGGTGGCCAACAACGAACACCTGGATTTCGATGTCGACGTGCACGAGCGCGTCAAGGCGCTGAAGGTGGGCGACTGGCTGCAGCTTGCATCGTCGGAACAGCAATTCGCGCCCGCCAAGGTGTCGTGGATCAGCCCGATCTCCTCGCGCTTGTTGCTGGTCAATCGGCGTGGCATTCGTGTGCTGGTCGCTTCGACCCAGGAACTGGCGGCGATGGTGGCCCTCGACAAGGTGCGCCTGCGCGAAGGCAACACCGCGTTTGATGACGCCATGCACCAGATGGTCAACCGCCTTCAAAGCGCAAACGCGGAGCGTTGAACGCACTGCAGGCGGTTGCCGAAGGACGGGTGTCGCTTGCCGTCGCCTGTCGTGGCGGCTAGCCTGCGCCGATGAATCCGCCCCTTAAAGTCTTGATCCACGGCGCCAGCGGTCGCATGGGCCGTGCGTTGCTTCGCCTCTGCAACGAGGAGGCCTCTGGCCTCGTCGCGGTGGCTGCCGTTGCCGGCAGCGCACCGCGGGATCCCCTGGTGCCCGGTTTTTCGAGCGATGCGCTTGATCGTGTCCCAGGGTTCGATGTCGCGATCGACTTCAGCCTCGCTGAAGGCTTCGATGCAATCTTGGCATTGTGTGTACAACGCAAGGCTGCGCTGGTGTCCGGAACCACTGGCCTGACCGATGGGCAGTGGGCTGCGCTCGATGCCGCGGCGGTGGATATCCCATTGGTCTGGGCCAGCAATTTCAGCCTCGGGGTCAGCGTATTGCATGCGCTGGTTGCGCGCGCCGCAAGCCTCCTGCCGGAATGGGACTGCGACATCATCGAGGCCCACCACAGCCACAAGCGCGACGCGCCATCGGGCACTGCACTGACCCTGGGCGCCAGCGCTGCGGGAAGCGGCGCAAACCCGCGTTATGCCTCGATCCGTGCCGGTGACATCGTCGGCGAGCACTGGGTGCAGTTTACCGGTCTCGGGGAGCGCATCGAGTTGGTCCATCGGGCAAGTTCGCGCGACATCTTCGCGCGTGGAGCCCTGCACGCCGCGCGCAGATTGCACGGGCGTGCACCAAGGCGCTATCGGTTCGAAGACTTGCTGTGAGCCGTGGCTGGCCCATGGTGCCACAGGCTTGCAGCACGGAATCGAACGGGTTGACCCATCCCTGAGACAATGCTGAACAAGCCCATCCCCGGATCCAGTCCGGGGCAGGCTCTGGACGGTCAGCCGACCATCCATGGTCGGCAGGCAACGCCGACTCAATCAGCGTTGCCCTAAGTCCGCGCATGCGGGCGAGGGGTGGATCTGCGACACTGGTGGCGGAACCGTGACGGGACTCGAGATGAAGCTCTGGCTGCCGCTGCTCGTGCTTGGCTTGTTCGCATCCGGTTCCGCGCAGGCGGTTCGGGTGTTCGTGGTGCGCTATGCCTCCGAGGCCGACGTCAAGGTGTACCGGGTGCAGTATCCCTCGGAAGCGAACCTCCGCATCCACTGGGTGGATTACCGCAGCGAGGCCGATGGCGATGCGTTGTGGTGGCGGGCCGAGCATGCGTCCGATGCCGAACTCAAGGTCTATTACGTCGACTATCCCTCCGAGGCCGACCTCAAGGTGTACGAAGCGGGGTACCGTAGCGAAGCCGGATGGAATGGTCCACCCAAGGGGCTCCAGATGCTGGGAAGGTGACGGACCG
>NZ_JADZDS010000006.1 GCF_020850895.1 Thermomonas sp.
ACACCGTCGATGGCGAGTACCAGAACTGCAAGGCTTTCGGTGGCGCCTACACGCGCCAGCATTTCTTCGGCAAGACGCCGGAGACGCTGGCGATGGTCGCCAACCTCAGCGACGACGACATCTGGCGGCTGAACCGCGGTGGCCACGATCCGCACAAGGTCTACGCCGCCTATGACGCCGCAGTGAGGACGGTCGGCCAGCCCACCGTGATCCTCGCCAAGACCGTCAAGGGCTATGGCATGGGCAGCGCCGGCGAGGCGCTCAATCCCACCCACCAGACCAAGAAGCTGGACGATGATTCGGTGCGCGCCTTCCGCGACCGCTTCCAGTTGCCGATCAGCGACGACCAGCTCAAGGATGGCGCGGTGCCGTTCTTCAAGCCGGCCGACAAGTCGCCGGAAATGGAATACATGCGTGATCGCCGTGCCGCGCTCGGTGGTTACCTGCCGGCGCGCCGGCGCAAGGCCAGCCAGCCGCTGGAGGTGCCGCCGCTGGCGACCTTCGAGCGCCTGCTGAAGTCCACCGGCGAGCGCGAGATCAGCACCACGATGGCGTTCGTGCAGATGTTCAACATGATCCTGCGCGACAAGCAGGTGGGGCCGCGTTGCGTGCCGATCGTGGCCGACGAGGCGCGCACCTTCGGCATGGAAGGCCTGTTCCGCCAGCTTGGCATCTACGCGCCGCAGGGCCAGAAATACAAGCCTGTGGACGCCGACCAGCTGATGTTCTACCGCGAGGACGCGGCCGGGCAGGTGCTGGAGGAAGGCATCACCGAGGCCGGCGCGTTCGCCAGCTGGATGGCGCTGGCCACCAGTTACAGCGTCAACGACCTGCAGATGCTGCCGTTCTACATCTACTACTCGATGTTCGGCTTCCAGCGCGTCGGCGACTTCGCCTGGCAGGCCGGCGACATGCGCGCGCGCGGCTTCGTGCTGGGCGGTACCGCCGGCCGCACCACCTTGAATGGCGAGGGCCTGCAACACGAGGATGGCCATTCGCACATTCAGAGCGGGCTGATCCCGAACGTGCGCAGCTACGACCCCAGTTTCTCCTACGAGGTCGTGACCATCGTCCACTACGGCATGCAGCGGATGCTGGCGGAACAGCACGACGAGTACTTCTACATCACCCTGATGAACGAGAACTACACCCATCCCGAGATGCCTGCGGGCAGCGAGGAAGGGATCATCAAGGGCATGTACCTGCTGCGCGACGCCGGCAGGTCGAAGAAGGGCGACCTGCGTGTGCAACTGCTGGGCAGTGGCACTATCCTCAACGAAGTCACCGCGGCGGCGGTGCTGCTGGATGCCGATTTCGGCATCAAGTCGGACATCTGGTCCTGCCCCAGCTTCACCGAACTGGCGCGCGACGGCATGGACGCCAGCCGCTGGAACCGCTTCCACCCGGAGGCCAAGGACGCGCGCAAGCCCTGGGTCACCCAACAGCTAGAGGGCCGCAGCGGGCCCGCCATCGCCGCCACCGATTACGTGCGCGCCTACCCGGACCAGATCCGCGAGTTCGTGCCGATGCGCTACACCGCGCTGGGCACCGACGGCTACGGCCGCAGCGACACCCGCGAGAACCTGCGTCGCCACTTCGAAGTCGATCGCTACCACATCGCCCATGCCGCCGTCGCCGCTCTGGCCGCCGAAGGCAAGCTCACCGGCAAGGACGTGGCACGCGCGCTCAAGCTCTACAAGATCGACACGGAGGCGCCGAACCCGTTGTTGGCGTGAGCGGTGGCAGTTGCAGGGTGACGAAAAAGGCGGCCGGTGGCCGCCTTTCTTGCTCAAGAAGGCGATGTTGCGAGCAACTCGGACAAAGGATCGACTGAGTTCCTGAACGATTGGTTGAAGATGGCGTTGCGGTGATATTCGAGGTAGTTCCTTTGCGTCCCGACGAAGTCGCCGCACTTCCGGCCCTGTTCCAGATTGAGGCCAATCCTCTCGATCACATCTTGCGGTAGGTGGTCAGACCTAACTAATGAGCCATCGCCCTCGAAAGTGATCCAGCCTCGATCAAACAGGAAGTCGGCGTGCGGGCTCAGTAGTAGTCCATTGTTCTCATCGATACGTTCATCGCCATTGGTGCATTGCGCCCATGGCTTGATATGACTGGCCCGCAGAAAGCGCAAGTCGGCGATCCCGGTTACGCGACATTGCTTCTCGACCGTGAGCAGACGTCGTTTGAACAACGATTGCTTGGTCCGTATCTCAGTCAGGTGCAATGAGGTTGTGGCTGACAAATCTAATGCTGGCCGTGGGCTGTCAGCGATGGCGTTCTGGAATGGATTGAACTCGTCGTCGATGGGCTTGAGCTTGAAGACAATTGCCTTGCGCAGATTGCCTTTCGTGTCGACGATGCCTTGCTGTTCGTAGGCGTAGATGAACTGGAACTCGCCGAGAAATCGATAGGGCTGACTCTTGCCCAAGCTCTGGAAGATCAAGAGGCGTTTGTTGTTTTGCAGGTGCTGGCGGATTGCGCGGTTTCCTCGCGAATCCTGCATGTCGCCTTCTTGGCCCTCGCCGAAGTAATGGAGGATGTTTTCCCCATCTTCGTATTCCCAATGGTCGCGATAGCCATGCTGCTGGCCGGCTTCGCCGGTAAACAAGATGACGAATGGGCTGTTTGAGGGGGTGGCTATGCCGCCTTGGAGTTGCCCGCCCAAACGCGCGTGAATTTCCTGTCGGCGGTTGTAAAGCGCACCGATTTCATATGGAAGCGGATTGGCAAGCCGGAGCCGCGACATGGGCGCCAGGATACCAGGGCCATGTCAAATTACGCCGACGCTTGGTGTCGAGGGCGGGTGGACGCCGATAGCCGCCACGAATTGCGTCGTTGTGGCTCAAGCCGTGTTCGATACTCCAATCGGCACGTCGTTGATCGCTTCGCGTCAATCGACGCTACAAAGTCGTCACCTCCCCGCCGCCTTCACCGCACTCCCGAACCCGCCATCCGCCTGCGCCGCCAGCCAAGTGAACACCGCATACGCAGCGGTGTTTTGCGCCAGTTCCGACGGAACGACCTTGTCGAGAGTGTCGCCTGCGCTGTGGTGGAGGTCGAAGTAGCGGGTGGCGTCGTGGCCCAGCCAAGCCCAAGCCACGCCGGCTTCGGTCATCGGGCCGATGTCGGATTCCGGTTCGCCCTGCTCGGGCATCCACGCGATGCCCAGCGGTGCAAGCTGCTGCTGGATCTGCGCCAGTGCCTGCGGCTGCAGGCTGCGGGCGCTGGAATCGAAGCCGTAGATCGGCGCGGCGCCAAGATCGCTTTCCACCGCCATCACCGTGCGAGCGACTTCGTTGGCGTGGCGTTCGGCGTAGGCCTTGCCGCCCCACAGGCCCTGCTCTTCGTTGGCGAAGGCGACCACGCGGATCGTGCGGGCCGGGTGCAGCGGCTTGAGCAGGGCGCCGGTGGCCATGGTGATCGCAATACCGGCGGCATCATCGATCGCGCCGGTGCCGGGGTCCCAGGAGTCGAGGTGGCCGCCGATCAGGATGATTTCGTCAGGGCGGGTGCTGCCGGTGATTTCGCCGATCACGTTGTACGAGGTCGCTTCGCCATCGTAGCCGCAGTCCAGCGCCAGGCGCACGCGGGTCGGGCCGAGTGCGACCAGACGCGCCAGCTGGGCGGCGTCGATGGTGGCCAAGGCGGCAGAGGGAATTGGCGTCAGGCCCGGTTCGAAGCCGGTGTTGCCGGTGTGCGGTTCGCGTGAAAGCGAAGTGCCGGCCGAGCGCATCAAAAATCCGATCGCGCCCTTCTTGATGGCCACCGACGGGCCGGCCCAGCGAATCCCGCCGGCGTTGCGGTAGTCGCCGCCGTCGCGACGGGCCTGCATGGTGTAGTCGACAAAGACAATCTTGCCGGCCAGTGAACCCTCCGGTGCCGCCTGCAGCGCGGCCAGGTCGGCAAAGCGCACCACTTCGCCTTCGAC
>NZ_JADZDS010000007.1 GCF_020850895.1 Thermomonas sp.
AATCCTTGCGAAATCAACAAACTGGCCGAGGCGGCGGCGGCACCTTGCGGCTTCGCCACACTTTCCATCCTGCCCTGCCGGTGGTAAGCCCTTGATTCAGAAAGACTCCGGGCGGGTCCTGTTGGAACTCGACCACAAACCCGGCGAACCGGGCCGCGCATTATGGCGGGCCGATGCCTGGTTTGCAATGTTTCCTTGCGAAATCAGAGCTTTGCGAGCTACCGGAGAGTCTAGAGGCGACGGCCGGGGCTTTCGGGCACCAAGCGAGTATCGGGGAGCGACTGCCCGGAATCCCCGGCAGCCGCCCTCGCGGGACTCACTTCTTCTTCGGCGCGATCATCATCACCATCTGCCGGCCCTCCAGCCGCGGACGGGATTCGATCAGGATGTCTTCGCCCAGATCGGTCTCGATCCGGGTCGCCATGTCGCGCCCCAATTCCTGATGGCTCATCTCGCGACCACGGAAACGGATGTTGACCTTGATCTTGTCGCCCTCGGCGAGGAATTCACGCATCTTGCGCAGCTTGATCTGGTAATCGCCCTCGTCCGTGACCGGACGGAACTTCACTTCCTTGATCTCGACCTGGCGGGTCTTCTTCTTCGCCTCGTTGGCCTTCTTCTGCTGTTCGAACTTGAACTTTCCGAAGTCCATGATCTTGCAGACCGGCGGGTCGGCGTTGGGCTGGATCTCGACCAGGTCGAGCTCCTCGTCCTCCGCCATGCGCAGGGCCTCGTCGCGCGTCAGCACGCCGATCATCTCGCCATCACTGCCGATGACGCGCACGCGCGGAACGCGGATCTCGCCGTTGCGCCGATTTTGCTTCGTGTCCGGGGTACTGATTGTGGCTATCTCCAAACATGGGCCCATCTGGGCAGGTTGGTCCGTGATTCCGGAATCACGAACCGTATTCGAACCACTGCGGCGTCAGGCAACGCCTTCCGCACGCAGACGCGCAATGAAGTCATCAACGGCCATGCTGCCGAGGTCTTCCCCACCCCGCGTGCGCACCGACAGCGTGCCGTTGTCCTTCTCGCGATCTCCGATCACCAGCAGGTACGGGACACGCTGCAGCGTGTGCTCGCGGATTTTATAGCCGATTTTTTCATTCCGCAAATCCGAAATCACGCGGAATCCTTGATTCGCAAGGGTTTTCCGAATCTCCTCCGCGGCATCGCCCTGCGCATCGGTGATATTCATCACCACCGCCTGCACCGGCGCCAGCCACGCCGGGAACTGGCCGGCATGGTGCTCGATCAGGATGCCGATGAAACGCTCCATCGAGCCGACGATGGCACGGTGCAGCATCACCGGATGCCGACGCTGGCTGTGTTCATCGACATATTCGGCGCCCAGCCGGCCCGGCATCATGAAGTCGACCTGCATGGTGCCGAGCTGCCAGGTGCGGCCGATCGCATCTTTCAGGTGGTACTCGATCTTAGGCCCGTAGAACGCACCCTCGCCCGGTAATTCCTGCCATTCCACGCCGGAGGCACGCAGGGCATCGCGCAGCGCGGCTTCGGCCTTGTCCCAGGTCGCATCGTCGCCCAGCCGCGAATCCGGGCGCAGCGCGATCTTGATCTGGATGTCGGAAAAACCGAAATCGGAATACACCCTCAGCGCTTGTTCGTGGAACGCGCGCACTTCCGATTCGATCTGGCCCTCGGTGCAGAAGATGTGGCCGTCGTCCTGGGTGAAGCCGCGCACGCGCAGGATGCCGTGCAGCGCGCCCGAGGGTTCATTGCGATGGCAGGCGCCGAACTCGCCATAGCGGATAGGCAGGTCGCGGTAGCTGTGCAAGCCCTGGTTGAACACCTGCACGTGGCCGGGGCAATTCATCGGCTTCACCGCGTACGTCCGCTTCTCGGACTCGGTGAAGAACATGTTGTCCTTGTAGTTGTCCCAGTGGCCGGACTTCTTCCACAAATCCACGTCGAGGATCTGCGGGCAGCGCACCTCGCCATAGCCCGTGGCACGGTACACGCCGCGCATGTATTGCTCGACCACCTGCCAGATGCTCCAGCCCTTCGGATGCCAGAACACCAGCCCCGGCCCTTCTTCCTGCAGATGGAACAGGTCCTGCGCCTTGGCGATCTTGCGGTGGTCGCGCTTCTCCGCCTCTTCCAACTGGGTCAGGTAGGCCTTCAGATCCTTATCGTTGATCCAGGCGGTGCCGTAGATGCGGCTGAGCATCTGGTTGTTGTGGTCGCCGCGCCAGTAGGCACCCGCCACCTTCATCAATTTGAACGCGCGCAGCTTGTCGGTGCCGGGCACGTGCGGGCCACGGCAGAGGTCGGTGAACTCACCTTGGGAATACAGCGACAGCTCCTGATCCGCCGGGATGCTTTCGATGATCTCGGCCTTGTAGGCCTCACCGATCCCCTTGAAGAACGCCACCGCTTCGTCGCGCGATTTCACGCTGCGCGCCAGCGGCAGCGCTTCCTTGACGATCTTGTGCATCTCTGCCTCGATCGCCGGCAGGTCTTCCGGCGTGAACGGGCGCTCATAGGCGAAGTCGTAATAGAAGCCGTTGTCGATCACCGGACCGATGGTCACCTGCGCGCCGGGGAACAGGCGCTGCACGGCCTGCGCCAGCAGGTGGGCGGTGGAATGACGCAGGATGTCCAGCGCCTCCGGCGATTTTTCAGTGACGATGGCCAGTGCAGCGTCGCGTTCGATCACGAAGCTGGCGTCGACCAGCCGGTCATCGACCTTGCCGGCCAAGGTGGACTTGGCCAGCCCGGTACCGATCGAGGCGGCGACATCGGCAACACTGACGGAGTGTTCGAACTGACGGATCGAGCCGTCGGGAAGGGTGATATTGACCATGGCGGTATGTCTCGGAGGCATCCGACTGCAGCCAGCCGGGAAAATCGGATCGCGGATACGAAAAAGGCGCCGAAGCGCCTTTCGATGATCCATCGGGGATCGAAAGCGTCGGCGGATTCAGTGCTGGTCGCTACTAGTGTCCATGTCGCACGCTCGGCCGGCATTGCCGCAGGCCACCTGTTCCTCGATGCACCTTTCACGTCGTGACCACGCCGGAAGCGTGGTGGGCGGTACAGGGTTCGAACCTGTGACCCCTACCATGTCAAGGTAGTGCTCTACCGCTGAGCTAACCGCCCGCAAGGGCGCGAATTGTAGCGTGTTTGCCCGTACGCGGACAAGCACGGTGAAGCCCGCAGTGCCGCTTGGCAACTCGGCGAAGCTGCGCTGCTGTGACGGCGTCCATGACCTATGGCCGACACGGTTCCGAAGCAATCCGTGCCACTATCCCGGCAATCCATCCACGACGGGACCGCCATGAGACTGGCTCGGACGATCGCGGTGGCCACGCTGTTGGCCGCCTCCACCTGCGTGACCGCCGGCACCGGCCCGGCCACCATCAGCGCCCGCGCCCGCGCCGTGCAGGCGCAGGCCATCAACCTGGACACCCATCTCGACACCCCAGGGCTGTTCTCGAATCCGGGCTGGAAGATCACCGACCGCCACTCCTACCAAGTCGACGGATCCCAGGTGGACTACCCGCGCATGGTGGAAGGCGGCCTGGACGGCGGCTTCTGGGTGATCTACACCGGCCAGGGCACCCGCGATGCGGCCGGCAATCGCCAGGCACGCGACGCCGGCCTCAGGCGACTGGCCGAAATCCGCGAGATGGTGGCGGCCAACCCGGACAAGTTCGAACTGGCCACCACCGCCGACGATGCGGCGCGGATCAAGGCCGCCGGTAAAAAGTCGGTCTATATCAGCATGGAAAACGCCTACCCGTTGGAGCAAGACCCAAGCCTGCTGAGCTTCTATTACAAACAAGGCCTGCGCATGCTGTCGCTGGTGCATACCAGCCACAACGATTTCGCCGATTCGGCCGGCATGGGCGTCGCCCCCGCAGGCGAACACGGCGGCTTGAGCGCGCAGGGCAAGGCGTTGATCGCCGAGGCCAACCGTCTCGGCATCCTGATCGACCAGTCGCACGCATCCAACGCCGTCTTCGACCAGATGCTGGAACTGAGCACAGCGCCGATCATCCTTTCGCACAGCGGCGCCTACGATGTCTTCGCGCACTCGCGCAACATCGACGATGCGCGCATCCGCGCGCTGGCTGCGAAAGGCGGCGTGATCCAGGTCAACTCGCTGGGCGGCTACCTGATCGATACCGGCGCCACGCCCGAATACCGCGCCGAGATGCGCAAACTGTGGGAATCGATGGGCAACCCCGATGCCCTGACGCCCGAGCAACGCGCGCAATTCCGCGCGCAGATGGCAGCGCTCGACGGGAAGTACGGCATCCGCAAGGCGGATTTCGACGATTACATGCGCCACCTGCTGCACATCATCGAGGTGGCGGGCTGGGAGCACGTGGGCCTGGGCGCCGACTGGGACGGCGGCGGCGGCGTCATCGGCTACGAGGACATCACCGCGCTGCCGAAGGTGGTGCAAGCCCTGCTGGACGCCGGCTACAGCGACGCGCAGGTGCAAGGCATCCTGGGCGGCAACGTCGTGCGCCTGCTGCGGCAGGTGCAGGCACTGGCCGATCCGCAGGCGGTGAAAGCCGCATTGGAATAAGCGGACCGGCGCACTCGTCCACGCCGCAGGAAGCGTGCGCTGAACCCCACAGACCCGGACAATCCGTCACACCGACAGGGGCCATGCGATGGGATCCGGATTCACGACCCGCCTCGCCACCGGTTCGGACCGGGAGCAAATCTACCGGATTCGGCACGCCGTCTACGCGGAAGAACTCGGCCAGCATCCGCGCAATGCGGAAGGTGCGCTGCGCGACGCGCTGGATGCCGTCAACGACTACATCGTCGTGCTGGAACAGGATCGGGTGGTGGCCTTCGTCGCGATCACCCCGCCCACGGCCGCCACGTTTTCGATCGACAAGTATTTCTCCCGCACGGACCTGCCGATCCGGTTCCATTCCTCCCTGTACGAACTGCGGCTGCTGACCGTCTGCGCCGGGTACCGGCACTCGATGCTTCTGCGGCGGCTGGTCGAAGCCACCTTCGGACACCTGCACGCGCTAGGTGCCACCGAGGCCATCGCGATTGGCCGCCGGGAAATCCTCGAACTCTACGAAGGCCTCGGCTTCCAGCGGCTCGGATTGAGCATTCAGTCCGGACGCGTCAGCTACGAATTGATGTTGATCGATGAAGCCGGCTTCCAGCGCCACGGCGCGCGGCTGCTCCGGACAACGCCCACCCCCGCCGGCCCGGCCGATGCCCAGGTCGCCCCACCCGCCAAGGCCTACCACGGCGGCGCGTTCTTCGAGGCCATCGGCCCACGCTTCGATGCGCTGGACGCAAAAGACGAGGTCATCAGCGCCGACGTGCTGGACGCATGGTTCGATCCGGCACCGGAGGCGGTCGCGGCCATCGGGCAGCATCTGGCCTTCGCGATGCGCACCTCGCCGCCCACCCACGCCGAAGGCGTGCTGGAAACGCTGGCCGAATCCCGCGGATTGCCGCAGGCGCACTTCGCGCTGGGCGCAGGTTCGTCCGATCTGATGTTCCGGGCCATGCGCCTGTGGGTGGGCAAGCACAGCCGGGTGTTGCTGCCGGATCCAACCTATGGCGAATACGGCCATATTCTCGAACACGTGATCGGTTGCGACCTGCAGCGCTTTGCACTGTCGGCGGAGACGGGCTATGCGATCGATCCGCAAGCACTGCGCGCCGAATTCGCCCGCGGCCATGACTGGATTTTCCTGGTCAACCCGAACAGCCCGACCGGCACCACGCTGGATCACGCCACGCTGGCCTCCCTGCTCGAATCCCTGCATCCGGACACCCATCTGTGGCTGGATGAAACCTACGTCGACTACGTCGATCCGGCGATGACGCTGGAACCGCTGGCCGCTGCACATCCGCGGGTGGTGGTCTGCAAATCGCTGTCGAAATGCTATGCGCTTTCGGGGCTGCGCGCGGCCTATCTCTGCAGCAATGCGGAGCGGATTGCGCAGGTGCGGCATATCACGCCGCCGTGGGTGCTCGGCCTGCCAACCCAGATGGCGGTGGTCGCCGCCCTGCGCAATCGCGCTTACTACGAACAGCAATGGGCCGCGACCCGCGTGCTGCGCACGCAGTTGGCGCAGGCGCTGGAGGCCATCGGGATCAACGTGATCGGCGGGCAGGCGAACTTCCTGCTGTGTTCGCTGCGCGATCGGGCCATCACCGCATCGGTGCTGATCGAGCGCTGCCGCCAGCGCAAGCTGTTCCTGCGCAGCCTCGACAACTTCGGCACGCGGATCGACGCGTGGACGTTCCGGATCGCGGTCAAGGATGCGGCGACGAACCGGCGGATGCTGGCGATCATCGCGGAAGCCCTGAAGTCCTCGGGCGAAGCGCTCGACGCGGATTGCAGCACCTGAGCGTGAACCGACGGGCATATCTCGCCGCCGGCCTCCCCGCCGTCAAAGCCCCGCCTCGCGCAGCCGCCGAATCTGATCACGCACCTGCGCCGCCGCCTCGAACTCCAGATCGCGGGCGTGCTGGTGCATTTGCTGTTCCAGCGCATGGATCTTCGCTTCCTGCTCCCGCGGTGACAGGCGCTGGTAGTCCAGCTCCGGCTCGGCCACGCGCTTGAGCTTGCCGCGTCCCTTCAGCTCGCCCGACTCGGCGCGCGCGCCTTCCATCACGTCGCGCACTGCCCGCTGCACCGACTGCGGGGTGATCCCGTGCTCGGCGTTGTAGGCCTGCTGGCGACCGCGGCGGCGGTCGGTTTCGTCGATGGCGATCTTCATCGAACGAGTGATGGAATCGGCGTACAGGATCGCCTTGCCGCGCAGGTTGCGCGCGGCGCGGCCAATGGTCTGGATCAGCGCGCCGCTGCTGCGCAGGAAGCCTTCCTTGTCGGCATCGAGGATGGCCACCAGCGACACCTCGGGCATATCCAGACCCTCACGCAACAGGTTGATGCCGACCAGCACGTCGAACATCCCGAGCCGCAGGTCGCGGATGATTTCCACCCGCTCCACCGTTTCCACGTCCGAGTGCAGGTAGCGCACTTTCACGCCGTGCTCGCCGAGATATTCGGTGAGGTTCTCGGCCATGCGCTTGGTCAGCGTGGTCACCAACACGCGGTCACCCAGCGCCACCCGGTCGTGGATCTCGCCGAGCAGGTCATCGACCTGGGTCGTCACCGGGCGGATCTCGACCTCGGGATCGACCAGCCCGGTCGGGCGCACCACCAACTCGACGACCTCGTCACCGGCCTCGCGCAATTCGTAGGGCCCCGGCGTGGCCGACACATAGACGCTGCGCGGCGCGCGGGCCTCCCATTCCTCGAAACGCAGCGGCCGGTTGTCGAGCGCCGACGGCAGCCGGAACCCGAATTCCACCAGGGTCTCCTTGCGCGAGCGGTCGCCCTTGTACATCGCGCCGATCTGCGGAATGGTGACGTGCGATTCATCGACCACCAGCAGCGCATCGGTGGGCAAGTAGTCGAACAGGGTCGGTGGCGGCTCGCCCTGTTTACGTCCGGTCAGGTGGCGCGAATAGTTTTCAATCCCGCTGCAAAACCCAACTTCCGCCATCATCTCCAGATCGAACTGGGTGCGCTGGCTGAGCCGCTGCACTTCCACCAGTTTGTTCGCCGCATACAGCTGTTCCTGGCGTTCGCGCAATTCTTCCTTGATCGTCCCAACCGCCGCGAGGATGCGTTCACGCGGCGTCGCATAGTGGGTCTTGGGATAGACGACGTAGCGCGGCAGCCGGCGCAGGATCTGCCCGGTCAGCGGATCGAACATCGACAACTGCTCGACCTCGCCATCGAACAACTCGATCCGCAACGCCTCGAGGTCGGATTCGGCCGGGAACACGTCCACGGTTTCCCCGCGCACGCGGAAGGTGCCGCGATCGAGCACCAGCTCGTTGCGGGTGTACTGCAAGGTCGTCAGATGCCGCAGCAGCTCGCGCTGGTCGATGCGATCACCGCGCGACAGGATCAGCCGCATCGCCAGATAGTCTTCCGGCGCGCCGAGGCCATAGATCGCCGACACCGAGGCCACCACGATGGTGTCGCGGCGCGAGAGCAAGGCCTTGGTCGCCGCCAGCCGCATCTGCTCGATATGGTCGTTGATCGAACTGTCCTTCTCGATGAAGGTGTCGGTCGACGGCACGTAGGCTTCGGGCTGGTAGTAGTCGTAATAGCTGACGAAATACTCGACCGCGTTGTGCGGGAAGAACGCCTTGAACTCGCCGTACAACTGCGCCGCCAAGGTCTTGTTGTGCGCCATCACCAGGGTCGGTTTCTGCACCCGCTGGATGACATTGGCCATGGTGAAGGTCTTGCCCGAGCCGGTGACGCCCAGCAACACCTGCTTGGCCAGTCCGTTTTCGAACCCGGCAACGAGCTTCTCGATTGCCTGCGGCTGGTCGCCGGCCGGCTGGTAGGGCGCCGTCAGCTCGAAGCGGTCGGAATGGGTCGAAAGCTCGACGTCGGTGGGCGTGGGGGTGGTCATTTCGTGCACATGCAACGCAACAGCGAAGTGTAGCGCGACGGTCGCGGCGGCTGTCGGTGCGGCAACACCCGAGGCGAACACGGCCGGAAATCCTAGGTCTCGACGCGGCAGCGGCTGATCGGCACCACCGAGGAGCCGCCCTAGCCTGATCACACGCCCTCGGGAGCCTCGCCATGCGTCCTAGCACCGCCGGATTCACACTCATCGAACTGTCCGTCACCACCGCAGTCATCGGCATCCTGGCCAGCATTTCGATCGGGCCGTTCGCCGGCCTGCTGGAACATCGGCGCGCAACCGCTGCGATCGAGTCGCTGGAATCGCACCTCGCGCTGGCCCGGATGGCGGCCATCTCGCGCAACCATGCCGCCATCGTCTGCCCCAGCCGAGATGGATTGCGCTGCAGCGGCGGCATGGACTGGAGCAGCGGATGGATGGTCTATGTCGACACCAACCGCGATCGCCAACCGGGTCCCGGCGACGACATCCTGCGCACCGACCTGCACGCCGACGACGGCACCCTGCGCATCACCAGCAGCAATGGCCGTCAACGGCTGGTCTATCAAAGCGATGGCACCAGTGGAGGCAGCAACATCACGATCTCGATCTGCGGCCGCAGCAACACCCTGCTCGGCCAGGTCATCGTCAACAACATCGGCCGCGCCCGCAGCGTCCGCCCATCCGCTCCCACGTCGTGCCCGGCGTGAGTCCCGCCCGCCGCGGCGCAAGCGTTGCCTGCCTGCGCCAGCCCGACCCGCACCGCGGCTCCCAGATGAACACCAGTGCTTGCCCCGCGACGGACGCCCCGACTACAATGCGCGTCCCCCGCCCGAATAGCTCAGCCGGTTAGAGCACTTGACTGTTAATCAGGGGGTCGTTGGTTCGAGTCCAACTTCGGGCGCCAAGAAATTCAAGGACTTAGCTTCGCGGCTAGGTCCTTTTTCTTTTGGCAGGTGCAGTTTCAGTACAAGGCCGAAACGGAGCACCTCGTGGCGAAGCCGATCAAGACTGAATCTTGGCCCAACTGGCACCCGAAGACGAAGCTGAGTTCGCACCGCCTGTGTGCGCATGGGAGCGACGGCGGCGATTGATGCTTTCCAATTGATGGTGGCGATGTGCGTCGGCACGCCTGAGCGTCCTGAGTCTGACATTTGACTTGCGCCTCCCGTACGGTAATATTCCGTACAAGGAGAACCGCCATGACTACTGCTGCCGCCCGCCTCGACCTGCGCCTGAACCCCACCGACAAGGCGCGGATTTCCCGTGCCGCCGACCTGCGCGGCGTGCCGCTATCCGCCTTCGTGCGCGATGCGGTGTTGCGCGAAGCCGAAAGCGTGATGGCTGCCGAACTGACCGTCACCCTATCGGCGGAAGAATCCCGGCGCTTCCTGAAGGCGCTGGATGCCCCCTTCCAGCCCAATGCCAAGCTGAAGAAGGCCATGGCCGACGCAGCCCGTCTCGCCAAGCCGCGCTGACACCCGCCCGTGGCGTTGCATCTCACGCTGCTCGACGGTCGCCTGCACGATCGCGCTGGCTTCACTTGTGGCGTGCCGAGCCTGGACACCTACCTGCGCGAGCAGGCCGGGCAACACCAGCGCAACGGCATTGCCACCACCCATGTGCTGGTCGACGCCGCCCAACCACGGCACATCCTGGGCTATTGCAGCCTCGCCGCAGCGCAACTGAACCTGAGCGAGTTGCAACCGGCAGACCGCAAGCGGCTCCCCACCTACCCGGTGCCCGCCGTCCGCATGGCAAGGCTGGCCGTCTCAGCCGGTGCGCATGGCCACCGCTATGGTCGGCTTCTGGTCGGCCACGCCGCCAACTGCGCCAGTGCCCTGCGCGAAACGCTCGGCGTGCGGGTGCTGCTGGTCGATGCACTGGACGTGAAAGCCGCCCGTTTCTATCGCGCCTATGGCTTCCGGGAAGCCATGGCGAATTCGCATACGTTGTATTTGCCGTTGGGGAAATTGATTGCGCCGTGAGTATCGCGAGCGCGTCAATGCGAATTGATTGATTTGAGGGGGAGTCATGCCGCGCATTTTCGACAACATTGATAAGTCACTCTTTCCTGCATTGCAGGACACGCTGAAGGTCTAGAACAACCCAGCCGGTGCCGACTTCACCGCGCGGGCATCGGCAAGCCGTGTGATCCGTGCATTGTGTTCGATCAGGTCGGCGCATTCGGCGACGAACACGCCCATCTGCCCGACCTTGAACTCGACCCACAGCATCGGCAGCTCCGGCAGCAATGCCACCAGTGCGCGCTCGGCTTCGCCCACTTCGCACACCAGCAGGCCGTCTTCGGTCAGGTGCAGGGGCGCGTCGCGCAGGATTTGGAGCACGATGTCGAGGCCGTCGTCGCCGGCGCGCAGGCCGAGTTCGGGCTCATGCGCGTACTCGCGCGGCAGGGCGTCGGTTTCGGCATTGGTGACGTAGGGCGGGTTGCTGACGATCAGGTCGTAGCGTTCGCCGGGCAGGTTGGAATACAGGTCCGACTGCACGAAGCGGACGTTGCGCACCAGCAGCCGCGCTTCGTTCTCGTGGGCCAGCGCCAGCGCGTCGACGCTGAGATCGGCGCCATCGACATGCCAGTCCGGGTTGTAGTGGGCCATCGCGATGGCGATGCAGCCGGAGCCGGTGCACAGGTCGAGCGCGCGGCGCACGTCGCGGTCGCCCAGCCAGGGCTGGAAGCCGGCTTCGATCATCTCGGCGATCGGCGAGCGCGGCACCAGCGCGCGGGGGTCGCTCTTGAAGCTCAGCCCGGCAAACCAAGCCTCGCCGGTGAGGTAGGCCGCTGGCACGCGCTCTTCGATCCGGCGCAAAAACAGGCCGAGCACGTCTTCTTTCTCGGCCTCGGTGATGCGCGCATTGCCGTACACCGGCGACAGGTCGTGCGGCAGGTGCAGGGCGTGCAGGGTGAGCTGGGTGGCCTCGTCCAGCGCGTTATCGAAGCCGTGACCGAAGGTCAGCCCGGCCGCGTTGAAGCGGCTGGCGCCGTAGCGGATCAGGTCGATGATGGTCTGCAATTCCTGGGACATGGGCCCGATCCGATCATGGAGAAAGCAGTATACCGGCCGCACGCAGGTATCATCGCGGTCCCGGATCCTGCTCGCCCGCATGCCGAAACGCACTGCCCTCCTGCTGCTCGCCGCTGCTCTTTCAGCCGCACTCGGCTTCATTGCAGCACGCCTGCTGTTCCATGCGCCCGCGCCTGTGACGCTGCCCGCGCCGAATGCCATCACCCTGCTGCCTTCACCGCGCACCCTGCCCGGCTTCGCCCTCCGGCAGGCCAGCGGCGCACCGCTCACCCAGGACACACTGAAGGGTCACTGGACCGTGGTCTTCCTCGGTTTCACTCACTGCCCGGATGTCTGCCCAACCACGCTGGCGCAACTGTCCACCGCACAGAAGCAGTGGGCGGCATTGCCGGCGGCCACGCGGCCGCGGGTGCTGTTCGTGTCGGCCGATCCGGAACGTGATACGCCCGAGTTGGTGGCGGGTTACGCCCATGCCTTCCACAAGGATTCGCTGGCGGCCACCGCGCCGGCGCCGGACCTGCAACACTTTGCCCGTTCGTTGTCGCTGGTGTTCATGAAGGTGCCCGGCACCAGCGGCCGACCCGATGACTACAGCATCGATCACTCCGCCACGCTGGTGCTGCTGGACCCGCAGGCACGGATGGCGGGGGTGGTCACGCCGCCGTTCGACATCAAGGGCCTTGCCGACGACCTCACGACGTTGACCCCGGCCAACCCATGAACGCACTGACCGCCCTCACCTATGTCCTGCCGCACCGCCTGCTGTCCTCGCTGGCACGACGGCTGGCCTATTCCCGCAACCGTCCACTGAAACAGTGGTTGATCGACACCGTCACCCGCAAATTCGGCGTTGACCTCTCGGAAGCGGCACAGCCCGATCCCACCGCCTATCCAAGTTTCAACGCCTTCTTCACCCGCGCGTTGAAGCCCGGCGTGCGCACGCCCGATCCCGATTCGAATGCCCTGCTGATGCCCGCCGATGGCCACATCAGCCAATGCGGACCGATTGTCGATGGCCGCATTTTCCAGGCCAAGGGGCAGAGTTTCACCGCCGCCGAACTGCTGGGCAGCGAAGCCGATGCCGAACCGTTCCACGATGGCGTGTTCGCCACCGTCTATCTTTCGCCGCGCGATTACCACCGCGTACACATGCCCTGGACCGGCACGCTGCGTGAAACCGTGCACGTGCCGGGACGCCTGTTTTCGGTCGGCACCGACGCGGTGGCCAGCGTGCCACGCGTGTTCGCACGCAATGAACGGCTGGCCTGTCATTTCGATACCGACTTCGGCCCGATGGTTCAGGTGATGGTCGGCGCGCTGTTGGTTTCGGGCGTGGAAACCGTGTGGAGTGGCGTGGAAATTCCCGCCTATGCCGATGCCGTCACCCGCAAGGACTGGCGCGGCAAGGGCATCACCCTGGAGCGCTTCGACGAAATGGCGCGCTTCAACTACGGCAGCACGGTCATCACTCTGCTGCCGAAGGGCGTGGCCGCGCTGGATCCCGCACTTGCTGCGGAAACCCCAGTGCGGCTGGGCCAGCGGCTGGCACTGCTGCGCTAGACGACTGCATCAGCGCATGGCGCTCACCACCACATCACTGCCTTCGCGGGTCAGGGTGATGTAGGTAGTCTCACCCGCCGATTTCTCCACCCGCAAGGTTTCAGGCACCTTGACGAAACGCAGGTGGTGGGTGGTCGTGTGGCTGCTGGTGGCTTCGCCGCCCTTGGCATCCTTGCACCAGACCAGCAGGGACGATGCTGCACTGAACTGAATGTCATATGCCTTCGTGCAGCCTTCCGGAAACCCGTTGGGAATGTGCTCGAGAACAATCGTCGAGCCGCCAAACCGGCGAAGCTGGGACGCACTCTCCTCGACGTCACCGGCAAGGCGGGTGGCGGCATCCGTACAGCCGCCCAACGCCAGGATCAACGCCAGTGCAGTCGGCCAGCGAAGTGGCTGGAGTCGCATCAGCATGGCAATCCCCTCCGAAACGAATGGAACCGTTCAACCCTTGCAGCCCTTCAACACCAGCGTCTGCCCGGGATGGATCGCATACCGCGGCGACCTCAGTCCGTTGGAACGCGCCAGCGTGGGCAGGGTGCAACGGTACTTCCTTGCAATCTCCTGCAAACTCTCGCCTCGCCTGACCCGGTGCTGCCGTGGTTTGGGTGCGGCCCGTGACGGTGCCGGAGTCGGTTCTTGGCTCGGCGAAGGCGTCGCTGGCGGCGACGATGCGTTGACTGGATCCCCAACCCGCACGATCGCCGCATTGACATCGCTGGCCACCAACTCCCTGGCCATCTCGACCCTTGACCCGCTGCGACAGTGCAGCCTGTACAGCCAAGCAATGCGCGCAGTTGCGTTGAGTGTCGTTCCAACAGGCAAGGTCGTTGCTGGTGCCCAACGCGGATTGAGGTTGCGCAAGGCGCGCAGGTAGCCATCGCGCGAGCCGTAGTTGCCGAGGCAGATCGTCAACTCGTACAACGATGCCGGCTGGACCAACTGGACCGTGGCCGGACGCACGCTCACCCGCGGCCAGCGAATCCCGTAATCCTTCGGATGCAGGTACAGCCACGCAGCGGCGATCACCATCGGCACGTAGTCCTTGGTCTCGGCCGGGAACTGGCTGTACACATCCGAATCCCAGAAGCTCCGGCCACCGGTGGCCTGGAACACCCGCAGCGCACGTCCTTCGCCGCCGTTGTATCCAGCCAGCGCCAATTCGATGCTGCTGTTGAGTTGGGCCAGGCGTTCGGAGAGGAATTCCGCCGCTGCATCGGCCGATGCACGCGGGTCGTATCGGGTGTCGAATCCGGTGCCGTCATCGCCCAAGCCGAAGCGCCTGCCAGTGGCTGGCATGAACTGCAGCGGGCCCACCGCACCAGCGCGCGAGCCGACGTGGACTTTACCGTTGGACTCCTTGGCCATGATCCCGAACAACAGCGCTTCCGGAAGGCCACGCTGCCTGAACGCCGGCGACATCAGGTGCTGCATGTAGCGGTAGTTCTCGTAACTGTCCATCAGTGATGGCCGTAGATCGGTCAACCAGCGCTTGATGCCAGCCTGCACCGCCGGGTTGAATTGCACCGTGCGAACGAAACGACGCCCCTCCTCGCTGAGCAACACGTTGGCGCTGGCTTCATCAGGAACGTCAGTGCCAGCCAGCTCGCCTTCGTCGATCGGGTCACCGCTGGATTCATCTCCGGCAAGGTTTTCCGCATTGGCCTTCAACAGGCGCTCATACGCCTCCAGCATGTCCGCCACCACGCAGCCCCGCTGCTTCGCACAGTCACCGACGACCGCCTGCATGTCGGCAAGTGCTTGTTGTGCAGCCTTGGATCCAGCGTCCTCATCCTCCATCGCCTGGGCGTCACGGTAGCGATTTTCCGCCGCTGCCATCCGTTGCTGCAATACGGCAATTGCGGCTTGGTCACTGCGAGAACTCGCCTGGGCAACCGGCGCCGTGGTCGTGGCGGCCAGCACCAAACTCAGGATGAAGGCTGTGCAAAAGGATCGACCCGTCATTACGCGGCCTTGGGGCATTGAAGAGGATGCAGGGTAGCCGTGGGCATGATGCACTGGCAACCGCCATCGGTCCCATGCCGTAGGCCTGGAATCGCATTAGAATCAGACCGGTCACCGAACGTTGACTGACCCGAAGCGCGCCATGGACCCAATACTCGTCGGCAAGGCCATCACCACCGATGCAGGCGGCAGCGTCGTGCTGTTGCCCGGCTACGGCAACCGCCACGGCTTGGTCGCCGGCGCCACCGGCACCGGCAAGACGGTGACCCTGATGACACTGGCCGAAGGATTTTCCCGCCTCGGCGTGCCGGTGTTCATGGCCGACGTCAAAGGCGATGTGGCCGGCCTCGCTGTTCCCGGCACCAGCAGTGACAAGCTGCAGCAACGGGTCGAACGCATCGGCGTCAGTGGCTACCGCAACGAAGCGGCACCCGTGGTGTTCTGGGACCTGTGGGGCAAGCTCGGGCACCCGGTGCGCACCACAGTCAGCGAGATCGGCCCCACCCTGCTTGGGCGCATCCTCGAACTCAATGACACCCAAAGCGGCGTGCTGGACATCCTGTTCAAGCTCGCCGACGACCGCGGCCTGCTGCTGCTCGACCTCGCCGACCTGCGTGCCCTGCTCGGTCTGATCGCCGAGGAACGGCAGGACGTTTCGACCAGTTACGGCTTGGTCAGCACCCAATCCATCGCTGCCATCCAGCGCGCCCTGCTGCGGCTGGATCAGGAAGGTGCCGAGATGTTCTTCGGCGAGCCGGCGCTGGAATTGGCCGACCTGATGCGCACCACCTACGACGGCCGCGGCGTGGTCAACATCCTCGCCGCCGACCAGCTGATCCTGAAGCCGCGCCTGTATTCCAGCTTCCTGCTGTGGCTGCTCTCGGAACTGTTTGAAACCCTGCCGGAAGTGGGCGATCTGGAAAAACCCAAGCTGGTGTTCGTGTTCGACGAAGCACACCTGCTGTTCGACGATGCACCGCCCGCGCTGCAGCAACGCATCGAGCAAGTGGTGCGGCTGATCCGCTCCAAGGGCGTGGGCGTGTATTTCTGTTCGCAGTTCCCGGATGACGTGCCGGACAACGTGCTCGGCCAGCTCGGCAACCGCGTCCAGCACGCATTGCGTGCCTACACGCCGCGCGACCAGAAAGCAGTCAAGACCGCAGCGGAAACCTTCGTCGCCAATCCCGCGCTCGACGTGGCCCAGGCCATCGGCCAGCTCGGGGTCGGTGAGGCCCTGGTGTCGATGCTGCTGGACAAGGGCGTGCCGATGCCGGTGGAAAAGACCCTGATCGCACCGCCGCGCTGCCGAATGGGCGCGATCACCGAGGCCGAACGCGCACAGGTGCGCGCCAGCAGCCCCGTGGGTGGCAAGTACGACACCGCGATCGACCGCGATTCCGCCGCAGAACGACTGGCCCAGAAAGCCGATGCAAAGACCGAGCAGGCGCAGGCCCCGGCCGCCAAGACCGCGGCACAGGAAGACCCGAACGAGCACGGCTTCGGCGGTGCGGTGAAGGACGCGCTGTTCGGCACCAAACGGCGGCAAGGTATGATCGAGACCATGGCCAAGCAGACCGCACGCACGGTTGGCAGCCAGGTCGGTCGGCAGATCATGCGCGGGATCCTCGGCGGTATTTTCGGCGGCAAGCGTTGACCTGATCGGCACCCAATCTTTACCCAGGAGTTCCCCATGATTCGCAAGCTTTCATTGGCCGTGGCAGTGGGATTGGCCACCCTTGCGCTCGCAGGTTGCAAGAAGCCGGCGAACGAACAGGACACCCTGCTGCAGGAAGCGCGCGAAGCGGGCGACGCCGTACCGGCGGGCAACACGCCAGCAACCGCAGCGCCGGTCGCGGACCTGCAGCAGGTTCCGGACGTGCCGACCGTGGCCGAACCGCCCCCCGCCACTTTCGCGGGCAATTACCAAGGCCCGATCTCATGCCAGGGCTGCGGCAGCGACACCGCCACCTTGACGCTCAACGTCGACGGCAGTTACACGGTCAAGCGCAGCGGCAACAACCCGGGCAACACCGGCAACTGGACTTCCGAAGAAGGTGGCAAGCGCCTGCGCTTGGACCCGATCCGCAAGGAAGACGGGAGCCAGTTGTGGGCGGTCAGCACCAAGGACACGCTGACACGGCTGGATGACGACGGCACGCCGCTGGCCCGCAACGTGACGCCGGACGTGCTGACGCGCGCGCGCTGACGGATCGCGCCGTTCCCGCCTTAGCACGCGCCCGGCTTCGCCTGCCCCGCAGCGGCCCATGCCGCAGCCACCGCCACGCCCCGTCCCCGTCATGACTTCGCCTTGGCAGTCCCCGGGCGAGATCCTGCTCTACCCGCTGCGCGGCGCGGCATTGCTGAGCCTGATCGTCCTGACCGCGTTCGGCATGCTGGGGTGGCTGCCCGGAGCCGGCGGGCTGTTCGTGATCGTGGCGTATTTCTCCGGTTACTACTACGCCTTCGAAATCCTGCTGCGGACTGCCCACGGCCACAACGATTCGCCGGCTGTTGCCATCGAGGCGCAGACCGGCGCGGTCTGGCGCCTGCTCAGCCTGCTGCTGTTGTTGTTGGTCGCCGTCAGGTTCGCCATGGAGAAGGACATGGCCCCGGCCGGGGTGCTGGTGCTGGCGCTGTTTGCCCTCATCCAGCCCTGCCTCCTGGCCTCCCTGGCGATGGGCGCCGGTTTGCTGGAAGCACTCAACCCAGCCAACACACTGCGCATGATCGGGCGCATCGGTGCGAGTTATTTTCTCATCGCCCTCGCATTGTTCATCTTCCAACTGGCTGCCCTGCTTTCGGGCAGGCTGCTGGCATCGCTGCTGCCGGTATTCCTTGCCTCATTGCTGGTCGATGCGCTGTTCTACTGGGGCTTGTTCGCCAGCTTCCATTTGCTGGGGCGCGTGATGTACCAGCACCACGGCCGCCTCGGCTACACGCCATCCGCGCATGAGGACACGCTGCCCACCTTGCAGGATCGCGACCAGCACCTGTTGGAGCGCGTGGACACGCACGTCGCGGAAGGCGACATGGCCGGTGCGATCGTCGTGCTGCGTGACGAAATCCGCGAGCACACGGTGACGATGGCCGTGCACGAGCGCTACCGGCAACTGCTGCGCCAAGCCGGTGATGGCGAAGCACTGGACGAGCACGCCGGCCGGTCCATCGCCATGCTGGCGCATGACAAGCAGGACCATGCCGCCTTGGCCCTGCTGCTCGAAGCGGTGCGCGACAATCCCGCGTTCGCACGACTCGATCCCGGGCATGGGGAATGGCTGGCGCAACGGGCGCTGGACCTTGGCATGTTCCGGCTGGCCGTGGATGCGTGGCGATCGATGTTGCGGATCGATCCGCGCCATCCGAATGCAGTGGAATGGGCCTTGCGCGCTACACAACTGCTGCACGAGCGATTCAATGATCTCGCTGCCGCGCGCGACACCCTGCTCTCTGCGCGCGCCGGGCTGCGGGACGCGTCCGCCATCGCCCGCATCGATGCGGCGATCCAGTCGCTGCCGAGCGCATGAGCCGCTGGCGACCACCCGCCGCGGCAAGCACCGCGCTGATCACCCGCGCCGGGCATGATCGGCTGAAAGCCGAACTGGATGAACTCTGGCGCGTGCGTCGTCCCGAGGTGGTGAAAGCGTTATCGGCCGCCGCCGCAGAAGGCGATCGTTCGGAAAACGCCGAGTACATCTATCGCAAGAAGCAGTTGGGCGAGATCGACCGCCGCGTGCGTTACATCAGCAAGCGGCTGGAGGTACTTAAAGTTGTGGACGCCGCGCCGAGCGACCCGTCTGCAGTGTTTTTCGGTGCCGTCGTGGAACTGGAAAACATCGACAGCGGTGACAGCGTGACCTACCGCATCGTCGGCCCCGACGAAACCGATGCGAAGCTGGGCTGGATCAGCATCGACGCACCGCTGGCACGCGTCATGCTGAAGAAGCGCGTGGACGATGAATTCGAGGCCCAGCTACCGGGCGGCAAAGCCAGCTTCGTGATCGTGGCAGTGCGCTACCGCGACTGACCGTCTCCCGTCTCCCTTCTCCCTCCGGGAGAAGGTGCCCGCAGAGCCTGCCCCCGCGAAGGCGGGGGCGGATGAGGGTGTGGCACGGGCATCGGCACCGCAGGCCCCATACCTTCACCTCAACCCCTCTCCCGGAGGGAGAAGGGCTTCAGTTTCCAGCGTTGTACTCGACCTCGCCGTACAGGTCGTGCTCGTCGCTGCCCATGATCCGCACCTGCACGAATTCACCCACCCGCAGGCCGGCGTCGCGGCCGTCCTGGATTTGCACCAGCCCATCGATCTCCGGCGCGTCGGCCATCGAGCGTGCGATCGCCAGTTCACCATCGAGCGCATCAACGAGGCAGGTCTGCACGCTACCGACCTTGGCTTCTAGCTTGCTTGCTGAAATCTCCGCCTGCCGCTGCATGAAGCGCGCCAGACGCTCCTGCTTCACGTCCTCATCAACCGGATCCGGCAGGTCATTGGCCTTGGCGCCGGTCACCGGCGAATAGGCGAACGCGCCGACGCGGTCGAGCTGGGCTTCGTCGAGGAAGTCCAGCAGCTGCTCGAACTCGTCGTCGGTCTCGCCGGGAAAGCCGACGATGAAGGTGCTGCGGATCGTCAATTCCGGGCAGATCTCGCGCCAACGCTGGATCCGCTCCAGGGTCTTGTCAACCGCGCCGGGGCGCTTCATCAATTTGAGGATACGCGGGCTGGCGTGCTGGAACGGGATATCCAGGTACGGAAGGAGTTTCCCGTCATCCATCAGTGGGATCACCTCATCCACATGCGGGTACGGGTAGACGTAATGCAGCCGTGTCCACACGCCCAGCTCGGACAGGCCTTCGCAGAGTGCCTTCATCCGGGTTTCGTACATTCCGGTTCGCCACAGCCGCGGCGTGTATTTGATATCCACGCCGTAGGCACTGGTGTCCTGTGACACCACCAGCAATTCCTTGACCCCGCCGCGCACCAGCTTCTCGGCTTCTCGCAGGACCTCATCGACCGGGCGCGACACCAGATCGCCGCGCATCGACGGGATGATGCAGAACGTGCAACGGTGGTTGCAGCCTTCGGAAATCTTCAGATAAGCGTAGTGATGCGGGGTGAGCTTCAGGCCGTAGTCGGGCAACAGGTCGAGGAAGGGATCGTGCTTGGGCGGCAGCGCCGTGTGCACCGCGTCCATCACGCTCTGGTAATCCTGCGGGCCGCTGATCGACAGTACGCCCGGATGCGCTTCGCGAATCAGATCGGCGCGCTTGCCAAGACAGCCGGTCACGATCACCTTGCCATTTTCCGCCAATGCCTCGCCGATGGTGTCCAGCGATTCGGCCACCGCGCTGTCGATGAAGCCACAGGTGTTGACCACCACCACGTCGGCATCGTCATAGGTCTGCACCAGGTCGTATCCCTCGACCCGCAGTTGGGTGAGGATGCGTTCGGAATCCACCAAGGCCTTGGGGCAGCCGAGGCTGACGAATCCGATCTTTGGCTGCTGCAGGGACATGGTGCGACACGCAGGAAAAGGTGCGGAATTATACGGGCTGGTCCATTGGCCACCCGGAAGGTCATCACCCATGACCCCTGCCTGCGCCGGCCATTCCCGCCATCCTACGCCGGTTCCGGCGTTCGACTTCGCATCGCGTGGCGACTACCCTCGGCAGGGTCGGAGTGGATCACGCTTGGCCGATCCCGGCCATGGAGATACGAGGAACACCATGGGCGAATGGCAGCCGTTGTACACCGCCTGCGGCAGCGTGCAGGCATGGCTAGAACAGCCCGAGGGCGACCCCCGCGGCGCGGTGGTGGTGGCGCACGAAATTTACGGCATGCTGCCGCACTACCAGACCCTGTGCCAGCGTCTGGCCCAAGCCGGATTCATCGCCATGGCGCCGGCCTACTTCGACCTGATCGAACCCGGCCTGGTGTTCGCCACCGATCTCGCCGGTTCCAACCGTGGGCGCGCCACGGTGGATCGACTCGGGCTGGATTGCGCGATCGACACCACCGAAACCGCACTCGACATGCTCAATGGCTTTGGCCATCCGGTCGGTGTCGTTGGATTCAGCTGGGGTGGTACCGTGGCCCTGCTGGCCAACACCCGGCTCGGCCTGCCCGCTGTCAGTTATTACGCCACCCGCAACCTGCCGTTTCTGGACGAGCCGGCCTGCGCCCCATTGATGTTCCATTTCGGCGCACTCGACCCCGCCATCCCGGCAGAGGCCATTGCCCAGCATCGACAAAAACAGCCGCAATCCCAGGTGTTCGTTTACGAAGACGCCGACCACGCCTTCAACCGCGACCCCGATCCACCCTTCGAACCCGCATCCGCCGCGCTGGCTTGGCAGCGCAGCCTTGCCTTCCTCACGGAGCACCTGTCATGAACAAATGGCACCTGGACTCGAGACTCGCCGACGACACCGCACCGGTGACCGACCTGCCGCTGTGCGAAGTGCGCTTGATGGACGATGCCAACCACCCTTGGCTGGTGCTGGTACCGAAGGTGCAGGACGCGGTGGAACTGATCGACCTGACGCCCTCACAACGCACCCTGCTGAATGCGGAAATCGCGATCGCCTCGCGCGCGCTGAAAACCCTGTTCAAGCCGGACAAGCTCAATGTTGCCGCACTCGGCAACCTGGTCCCGCAGTTGCACGTCCACGTCATCGCCCGTTTCCATGACGACATCGCCTGGCCGCGCCCGGTCTGGGGCGCCGCCGACGCCCGTCCGTACGAGCCGGAGGAGTTGGTCGAACGCGTGACGGCACTGCGTGGCGTATTGGCTTGAGGAACCAACCACACCGTTATGCTTGGCCCTGCTTCGGTTCGCCCTGCGCAACCCTCACTCTCGACCAAGGCAAGCCTACGTGAGCCAGCCAGACGACGCCCCAGCCCTCCAATTGGCACCGTGTCGATCGCGAAGGACAATCTCGCCATGATCCTGCGTCACCTCGCCAGATCGTTGAAGGAACAGAACTGGACGGCGATCCTGGTCGAGTTCGTGCTGCTGGTGCTGGGCGTGTTCCTCGGCATCCAAGCATCGAACTGGAACGCACAGCGCGAAGAGGACGCCAAGGCCCGCGCCTTCTTGGAACGCATCCGCATCAACCTGGAGACCGACGCGCACTCGATTCAACGTCGCGAAGTGTTCTGGACGCGCGTGATCGCCTACGGCAAGCAGGCGATCCATTACGCCGAGACTGGCGAGAAGGTGGACGGCTCAGCGTGGAAGACGGTGCTGGCGTTCTACCAAGCCAGCCAACTCTGGCAATGGGCAACGTCCGACTCGACCTATCAGGAATTGCGAAGCGGCGGCGAACTGGGCCTGATCCGCGATCAGGTGCTGCGCGATGCACTGTCCCGGTACTACGTGGAGAACGGGCCCGGGACCGAGTACCTGTTCATGCTGCAACCGGAATACCGAAGGATCGTGCGCGGGTTGACGCCCCAGACCGTGGCCGACCACATCTGGGCGAAGTGCTGGCGCCAGCCCAACCCGGGCGAACAGTACCTGTACGACTGCGACGCGCCGATTCCGGAAGCACAGGCGCAGGCCATCCTGGACCGTTACATGAACGATCCTGACCTGCTGCCAGAACTGCGTTTCTGGGTGGCCAACCAGAGCGTATCCCTGGTCGTGATCAGCAACTACACGCCGCTGGTGAAGGACATGCTGGCGCGCACGCGCCTGAACAGCGTGCCATGATCCTGCGCGGCCTCGCCAGATCATTGAAGGAACAGAACTGGACGGCCATCGCCATCGAGTTCGTGTTGCTGGTATTGGGCGTGTTCCTCGGCATCCAGGCCAGCAACTGGAATACGTCGGAAACCGAACGGCGACAGGCGCGCGATGCGATGCAGCGCCTGCAGGACGACATGCAACAGTCGTTCGAGTTGACCGGGCAGAGCATGATCTTCATGGCGGGGAACGCGCGTGGCGCCGACCTCGTGTTCGACAGCCTGCGCAGCTGCCATCTGGCCGAGCAGGACCGCGATGCGTTCGCCACCGGCCTGTATCGACTCGGCAAGATCACCCCGGCACGCTTCGTCCGCACCACCTTCGACGAACTGCGCGACAGCGGGCGATTGGATCTGATCGGCGACGACAAGCTCCGGCATGCCCTCAACGAGACCGCGCGCATGCAGGACTCGCACGAAGCCGTGTTCCGTCTGATCGCCGCGCGCACCGATCCGCACATGGCCTACGTGGACAGCCATGTGATCTACCTCATCCACGGCGCCATCGGGGGCGGCGCGCAGATCCGCTGGAACCAGCTCGACATCGACTTCGACGCCGCCTGCAAGGATCGCCGCTTCCAGGCCGCCGTCGCCGCCGTCCGCAATTACACCTATGACGACCTCGCCGACGTGACCCGGCAACAACAACGTTTCGAGGACATCCTCGGCCTGATCAAGCAGGAGCGCGCACGGTGAACCGGATTTTCGCCACGCTGCGCCGCCTGCTCACCGAAAACCACTTCACCCACTACCTCGGCTACGCGGCTGGCAACATCGACATGGGTGGTCGCATCCACGGCATCATGTGCCGATGCGCACGACGTCCAACCCACCCCGTCTCGCCGTGATCGGTGGTGGCCCGGCCGGCCTGATGGCGGCGGAAACCGCGCGTGCCGCCGGGATCGAGGTGCACCTGTTCGATGCGATGGGTTCGGTGGGCCGCAAGTTCCTGATCGCCGGCAAGGGCGGGCTGAACCTGACCCATTCCGAGCCGCGTCCCGGTTTCGATGCGCGTTATCGGCAGCGTGCGGGCGAGGTCGGAACCTGGCTTGATGATTTCGATGGCGAGGCATTGCGGCAATGGGCGCGCGGGTTTGGCATCGACACTTATATTGGCAGTTCCGGGCGCGTGTTCCCGATGGATCGCAAGGCGGCGCCGCTGTTGCGCGGCTGGGTGCGGCGGCTGAAGGAATCCGGCGTGCACGTGCATGTCCAGCACCGCTGGCAAGGCTGGACGGATGATGGCGCGCTGTCTTTCGACACGCCCGATGGCCCGATGCCATTCAAGGCCGATGCGGTGGTGCTGGCCTTGGGCGGCGGCAGTTGGCCGCAGCTCGGTTCCGACGGCGCATGGATGCCGCTGCTGGCCGCACGCGGCATCGACCTCGCCCCGCTGGCGCCGTCCAACTGCGGTTTCGACATCGGATGGAGCCCGTACCTTGCCGAGAAATTCGCAGGTGCGCCGCTGAAGCCGGTGCTGGCGCATTGGCGCGATTTCGAAGGTGTTGCGCACAGCCTGCAAGGCGAATGCGTGTTGACCGAACACGGCATCGAAGGCAGCCTGATCTACGCCATCAGCGCCGACCTGCGCGAGGTGCTGGCACGCGATGGCACGGTGACGTTGCATCTGGATCTTGCGCCGGGGCGCGCGCTTGAACGCCTCGCCCGTGACCTCGCCAAACCACGCAACGGCCGCAGCCTCGGCGAACACCTGCGCCGGCAGGCCGGGATCGAGGGCGCGAAGGCGGCGCTGTTGTTCGAAGTACTGGACAAGGCCGCCTTGCAGGACATGCCACGCGTCGCCGCCACGATCAAGCAATTGCCGCTGACCCTGCGCAGCGCCAGACCCATCGCCGAAGCCATCTCGACCGCCGGCGGCGTGCCGCTGGAAGGTCTGGACGATGCGCTGATGTTGCGCAATTGGCCCGGCGTGTTCTGCGCCGGAGAGATGCTCGATTGGGAAGCGCCCACCGGCGGCTACCTGCTGACCGCCTGCTTCGCCAGCGGCCTGCGCGCCGGGCGTGGTGCGGTGGGCTGGCTGCAAGGCACGCCTCACAACCGCGCCAGTTGATACGTTCCGCACGCGATCCAAGCCCCAACCTTCGGCATTTGCGACGGCCATCGGCCAGGTCTAGGCTGGGCGCTTTCCCGCCGGACATCACCGCCATGCATGTGCTGCGCACCCTTGCCTTGACCGCCTGCATTACTGCCGCGCTGGCCGGCTGCAACCCGACTAATCCCACCGCGCCGACGTCCAGCGCCACGCCCGCAGCGACAGCAACCAGCAACGAAGACACCGCGCTCAACAAGGCGGTGGACGCCTTCATCGACGGCTATTTCCAACACAACCCGGTGTTCGCCGCCAACGCCGGCAAACACGAATTCGACGGTAAATTGCCCGACTACAGCCCCGCCGGCCTGAAGGCCAATGCCGATTGGCTGCACGCCCAGCGCGACGCCTTCGCCGCGTTCAAGGACGCGTCCCTCGACGAGCAGGGGCGCTTCCGGCGCGACTATGTGCTGGCGGTGATCGACGGGGCATTGTTTTGGCTGGAAGACTCCGGCTTCCCCTACAACAATCCGTCCTTCTACACCGGCGACCTGTCGCCGAGCATGTACCTGACCCGCCCCTACGCACCGTTGGCGCAGCGCATGGAGGCGTTCATCCGTTACCAGGAAGCCCTGCCCAAGGCGGTCGAGCAGATCAAGGCCAATTTCAAGTTGCCGCTGCCGGCCTCCTACATCGACCTCGGGGTGAATTCCTTCGCTGGCTACGCCAGCTTCTTCGCCAGCGACGTGCCGAAGATCTTCGCCGAGGTGAAGGACGACGCCCTGCAAGCGCGCCTGAAGGCCAGCAACGCCGCCGCGATCAAGGCGACGCAAGCCCTGGCCGACTGGCTCAAGGCGCAGAAGCCACACGCCACCCAGGATTTCGCCCTGGGCGCGGAAAAATTCGCGCAGATGCTGCATGCGACCGAGCGCGTCGATATCCCGCTGGATCAACTGAAGGCTGCTGGCGAAGCCGACCTCGCCCGCAACCTTGCCGCGCTGAAAGCCGCCTGCGACCAATTCGCACCGGGCAAGAGCCTGAAGGATTGCGTGGCGCAGCAAGCCGCCGACAAGCCGCAGGGCGGCGCAGTCGAGGGCGCGCGTGCGCAACTGACGAGCCTGCGCCAGTTCCTCGTCGACAAGGACCTGGTGACCATCCCCGGTCCCGAGCAGGCCAAGGTCGAGGAAGCACCGCCGTTCAATCGCTGGAACTTCGCCTATATCGAGATCCCCGGCCCCTACGAGAAGAACCTGCCCTCGGTCTACTACATCGCGCCGCCGGATCCGACCTGGCCCAAGGCCGAGCAGGACGCCTACGTGCCGGGCAAGGCCGATCTGCTGTTCGTCTCGTCGCACGAGGTCTGGCCGGGCCACTTCCTGCAATTCCTGCACTCCAATCGCTCGGACTGGAAATTCGGCCAGTTGTTCGTCGGCTATGCCTTCGCCGAAGGCTGGGCGCATTACTGCGAAGAGATGATGTTCGATGCCGGCCTCGACGGTGCCACCCCGGAAATCCACATCGGCCAGCTCGCCAACGCCCTGCTGCGCGACGTGCGCTTCCTTTCCGCGATCGGCATGCACACCGGCGGCATGACCATGGCGCAATCGGAACAATTGTTCCTCGACAAGGGCCTGCAGGATCCGGGCAACGCGCGCCAACAGGCCGCACGCGGCACCTACGATCCGGCCTATCTCAATTACACGATGGGCAAACTGATGATCATGCAGCTGCGCGATGACTGGGTCGCGAAGCATCCCGGCCCGCATGCGCTGAAGGCCTTCCACGACCAGTTCCTGAGCTATGGCGGCCCGCCGATCCCGCTGGTGCGCGGGAAGATGCTCGGTGGGACTGCGGAGGCGACACTGTGGACGGCACCGGTGGCGGCAACGCCAGCCACCGCGCCCACGACGCCACCTGCGACAACACCCGCGCCCGCCAAAGGCGCCTGATCCGCAACCGCCCTGCCGCCGGCCTCAGGTCTTCGGCAGGGTGACCCGGTCTGGCCCTGGACCATGCGTTTATAACCGTCATCTCCGCGCAAGCGGAGATCCATGGACGTTGTCCTTGACCCACTTTCGCCAGCACCGAAACAACCGGAGTAAAGTCCATGGATGCCCGCCTTCGCGGGCATGACGATCCTGGAAAAGTCCGTGGACGCCCGCGTTCGCGGGCATGACGATCCTGGAAAAGTCCGTGGACGCCCGCGTTCGCGGGCATGACGATCCTGGAAAAGTCCGTGGCTGCCCGCCTTCGCGGGCTGACGATCCTGGAAAAGTCCGTGGCTGCCCGCCTCCGCGGGCATGACGATCCTGGAAAAGTCCGTGGACGCCCGCGTTCGCGGGCTGACGATCCTGGAAAAGTCCGTGGCTGCCCGCCTTCGCGGGCATGACGATCCTGGAAAAGCCCGTGGACGCCCGCGTTCGCGGGCATGACGATCCTGGAAAAGTCCGTGGACGCGCGCTTCCGCGGGCATGACGTTGCTCAGGTCTTCGGCAGGGTGACCCCGGTCTGGCCCTGGTACTTGCCACCGCGATCCTTGTACGAGGTTTCGCAGACGTCGTCGGCAGCGGACTGGAAGAACAGCATCTGCGCCACGCCTTCACCGGCGTAGATGCGCGCCGGCAGCGGCGTGGTGTTGGAAAACTCCAGGGTTACATGGCCTTCCCACTCCGGTTCCAACGGGGTGACATTGACGATGATCCCGCAGCGCGCGTAGGTGCTCTTGCCCAGGCAGACCACCAGGGTGTCGCGCGGGATGCGGAAGTATTCGACGGTACGCGCCAGCGCGAAGGAATTGGGCGGGATGATGCATTCATCACCCACCACGTCGACGAAGCTCTTTGGGTCGAAGTGCTTGGGATCGACAATTGTCGAATTGATGTTGGTGAACACCTTGAACTCGCGCGCACAGCGCACGTCATAGCCGTAGCTCGAGGTGCCGTAGCTGACGATGCGCTGGCCGTCGGCCTGCTTCACCTGCCCGGCTTCATACGGCGCGATCATGCCGTGCTGCTCGGCCATGCGCCGGATCCAGCGGTCGCTTTTGATGCTCATGCGTCGTTCCGATGACGGTCAAGCTGTCATTGTAGCGGGCAAGCACATGAACCCCGTCACCCCGGCGCAGGAGGCTTGTTGCGTCACACCGGCATCAAGCCGTGGGGATGGCCCGCGTGGGGACAATCGGCGCCAAGGATGGCGCCGATTAGCCTACAGGGACGTACTCGCGGCGTGTCCCCACGCGGGCCATCCCCACGGCTTGATGCTGCCGCATCGTTCAATCCGCCCACACCCCGCTCACTTCAACAGCGAGGCCATGATTCCGGTGCGGACCTTGGGGCGCGCCTTGAGGCGTTCCAGCAGGCTGCGGGCGACCCCGCGGAATGCCTGCGCCGCCGCCGAGTGCAGCTCGGCCACGACAATCGGCGTGCCGGCATCGCCGTGTTCGCGGATGCCGATTTCCAGCGGCAGCGAGCCCAGCACCGGCACACCGTATTGGCCGGACATCCACTCCGCGCCGCCCTTGCCGAAGATGTGCTCGACATGGCCACAGCTCGAGCACTGATGCGCCGCCATGTTCTCGACCAGCCCGAGCACCGAAATCTCGACCTTCTCGAACATCCGCAGCGCCTTGCGTGCGTCCATGGTCGCCACTTCCTGCGGCGTGGTCACCACCACCGCCCCGGCAACCGGGATCTTTTGCGCCATCGTCAACTGGATATCGCCGGTGCCCGGCGGCAGGTCGACCACGAGGATGTCCAGATCGCCCCAGAGGGTATCCCGCAGCAATTGGGTCAGCGCTTGGGTCACCATCGGCCCGCGCCAGATCATCGGGGTGTCGTCGCCGACCAGAAAGCCGATCGACATCGTCTCGATCCCGTAAGCGCGCATCGGCGTGATGCGCTTGCCATCCGGACTCTCCGGCTTGCCCGACAGTCCGAGCATGGTCGGCACACTCGGCCCGTAGATGTCGGCATCGAGCACGCCCACCTTCAAGCCTTCGGTGGCCAGCGCCAACGCGAGGTTGACCGCCACCGTGGATTTGCCGACTCCGCCCTTGCCGGACCCGACGACGATGACATTGTGGGCATTGGGCAGCGGCTTGAGCTCGCCCTGGACAGCGTGGGAAGGCAGTCGCGACATGGAGAGGATACTTGCAGGGGGCTTCCAGTTTAGCGCCTGGTCCCGATCCCCCCGGCGATCCAGGTCAAGACAAGCACAAAGCCACCAGAGCCTGAATGCCCGTTCGGGAGATCGACCATACTGCTGCGGATGGGGTATAAAGCGGGAGCGGGGACGCGCCGCGTCCCGCTCAATTCCTCGGAGGGAACAGGCAATGCGCAAGATGATCCTGGCAGCGGTGCTCTCGGCCTTTGCTTTCAGCGCCGGAGCCCAGAACCATGCTTCGCCGATCGGCAAGTGGCGAACGCTGGACGACAAGACCGGCAAGCCCATGACGATCACGGAAATCTACGCAGCCCAGAACGGGACCCTGGCAGCCCGCATCGTCGAAAACCTCGGCATGCCCGCCACCTGCACCGAATGCAGCGGCCAATACAAGAACAAGCCATTTGTCGGCATCGTCACACTATGGAACCTCAAGCCCACCGGCCAGAACACCTGGGGCGGCGGCAACGGCTACAAGCCCTCCGAGGACCGCAACTTCAAGGTCAAGTCGGTCACCTTGGTCGATGGCGGCAGGAAGCTGGAGGTCAAGGGCTGCGTCGCTTTCATCTGCCGCACCGCAACCTGGGTCCGTGCCGATTGACGGACTCCCGGCGCGCGGCGTCCTTCGACGTCGCGCATCGACTGGGTGACATGTCGAGGTCACTCGATATCTTGGCCGTGATTCGGCCAGAGTCAGCTCGTGCCCTCGACACCCGGGATGGTTGACGTCATGCTTGCGTCCTCCGCGCAAACGTGTCTGGGGGTGGTTGTGCGTCTGGTTCTCGGCTTGCTTCTCTTGGTTTCCCCGACACTGCTGCAGGCTCAGAACTCGCCAGTCGGGCGCTGGAAGACGATCGACGACAGCACCGGCAAACCCAAGTCGGTCGTCGAAATATATGAGACTGCCGACGGCACTCTCGCCGGACGGGTGGTCGCCGTGCTGGACCTGAAGAACGGGCCAAACCCGCTGTGCACCGAATGCGAAGGGCCCAACCAAGGCAAGCCGATCCGGGGCTTGGTCATCCTTTGGGGACTCAAGCCCAACGGAGCCAATCGCTGGAGCCACGGACGCGTCCTCGACCCCGAAAACGGCAGGGATTACAAGGCCAAGCTGGAACTGCAGGGTGGCGGAAACCGGCTGGCCATGTCCGGCTGCATCAGCTTCCTGTGCCGGCAACAGATCTGGATACGCGAGTGATGGCGGCACGGCTCGTGCAATGACGCCGCCGGCAACGGGTCCGGCATCGCCGCCACACTCCACGCTTGTCCACCACTCCCAATGGGGCAATGCTGAACTGGTCCATCCTGGACGTGTCAGCACACGCTGCGTCCGGTGCATGCCCGGGCGCAGCTCACGCGGATCAATCACGTCGGTGATCGATCCGCGGCCGCCCATCCATGGTCGGCAGGCAACGCCGACTCAATCAGCATTGCCATAGAACTCAGGAGTCGGCCCGCGCGGTGGGAACGGCGCAGCGTGCGACAATCCGCGTTCCTCCCGATCCCCGCCCGACCATGCCCTGCCCTGCACTCGTCACCAACGCCCTGCCCTACGCGAATGGCCCGCTGCATCTGGGTCACTTGGTCGGCTACATCCAGGCCGACATCTGGGTGCGGGCGCGGCGGATGCGCGGTGACACGGTGCACTATGTCTGCGCCGACGATACCCACGGCACGCCGATCATGCTGGCGGCAGAGAAAGCCGGAGTCACGCCCGAGGAGTTCATTTCACGGACCCAGGAAAGTCACGAGCGTGATTTCGCGGCATTCGGCGTGGCATTCGACCACTACGATTCAACCCATTCGGACACCAACCGGGAGATCACCGAGTGGATTTTCGCGCGCTTGGACGCCGGCGGCCATATCGCGCGACGCAGCGTCGCCCAACTGTATGACCCGGTCAAAGGCATGTTCCTGCCCGACCGCTACGTCAAGGGCACCTGCCCAAGCTGCGGCACACCCGACCAGTACGGGGACAATTGCGAAGTCTGCGGCGCGACCTATGCGCCGGGGGACCTGAAGGATCCCAGATCGGTGGTGTCCGGGGCAACCCCGGAACTGCGCGACTCCGAGCATTACTTCTTCGAAGTCGCGCGCTTCGAGGATTTCCTGCGGACCTGGCTTTCGGGTGACAGCGCCCTGCCCAGCGTCAAGGCCAAGTTGATGGAATGGCTGGATGCCGACGGCGGTCTGCGCGCCTGGGACATCTCGCGTGACGCACCTTACTTCGGGTTCGGCATCCCCGGCGCACCCGGCAAGTATTTCTACGTTTGGCTGGACGCACCAATCGGGTATCTGTCCAGCTTCAAGACCCTGTGCGCGAAGAACGGCGTCGACTACGACGCCTTCCTGTCCGCCGGAAGCGAAGCCGAGCTGCACCATTTCATCGGCAAGGACATCGTCAACTTCCACGGCTTGTTCTGGCCGGCGGTGCTGCACGGCGCGGGATTGCGCGTGCCAACCCGGCTGCACGTCAACGGTTACCTGACCGTGGACGGCGCCAAGATGAGCAAATCGCGAGGCACCTTCATCATGGCGCGAACCTATCTCGAGGCGGGGCTCGAGCCGGAGGCGCTGCGCTATTACTTCGCGGCAAAATCATCAGGCGGAGTGGACGATCTGGACCTGAACCTGTCCGACTTCGTCGCCCGGGTGAACAGCGACGTCGTCGGCAAGTTCGTCAATATCGCCAGCCGCTGCGCCAAACTGTTGGAAACGCATTTCGACAACGTCCTGCACACTTCCGCGGCGGCCGGAGGCGATGACATCGCCGCGGAGGACCCCCGGGTCGAAAGCGCAACCCTGCTTGCCGATGTCGAATCGCTCACCTTCGCGGTCGCGGCCGAAGCCTATGAGCAGAACAATCCAGCGGCGACAATCCGCTCCGCGATGGCGGCCGCGGGCCTGGTGAACGAATATATTGCCCGCAATGCGCCATGGGCCCTGGCCAAGAACCCGCAACTTCGCGACACCCTGCATCTGGTCCTGAGTACTGCGCTGCAAGCATTTGCCGATGTTGCCAGCGTGCTCAAGCCGATCCTGCCAGACACGATCGCCAAGGCCGAACGCTATCTCGGTGTCACGTTGTCGCTGGACTCGCGCACGGACATCCGTGGGTGCACCTTGGCGTCCGCCTATCCGATCCTGTTCACCCGCATGGAACCCAAGCACATCGCAGCAATGGTGGAGGCCAGCAAGGACACCCTGTCCTCCTCCGGGCAAGCCGCGGGGAACGCGACCGCAGCCCGGGCCGAGATCACGAGCACGGATGATCCTGGATCAAAGGGCAGGGAAATGAAGGCTGCGGGAAAGACGCCGCCAGCCATAGGCATCGAGGATTTCGCCAAGCTCGACTTGCGCATCGGCAAGGTGCTCGAATGCGGTTTCGTCGACGGCAGCGACAAGCTGCTTCGCTTCCTGCTGGATGCCGGCGAACTCGGCCAGCGGCAGATCTTCTCCGGCATCCGCACCAGCTACACCGATCCGGAGACGCTGTTGGGTCGCCGCGTCGTCTTCATCGCCAACCTTGCCCCGCGCAAGATGCGTTTCGGCGTCAGCGAAGGCATGATCCTGTCGGCCGGTTTCGATGGCGGCACGCTGGCCCTGCTGGATGCCGATGACGGCGCGCTTCCGGGCATGCCGGTGCGCTGAAACTCGCCAGAACGCCACCCAAGAGCCGTGTTGCCGCTTGCGCTGCAGCGAAATCAAGGAGGAGATGCCGACGCTCCGTCGGCATCGGGGGACATTCGCGGAAGCGAAAGCGGAAACATGGCGTGCGCGGGAGTCGCGCCATGATCCCATCCGACACATCGAACACCATCGAACGCCTCGACCGCCTGTTGCCGCAGACCCAATGCGGGCAATGCGGCTATGCCGGCTGCCGACCGTATGCGGAAGCGATGGCGCGTGGCGACGCCGGACCCGACCATTGCCCACCCGGTGGCGATGCCGGCGCACGCGCCTTGGCGAAGGTACTTGGCGTCGCGGCGGTGCCGTATGACCGCAGCCGAGGCGAGCACAAACCGGCACAGCTCGCCTTCATCGTCGAAGCCGAATGCATCGGCTGCACCAAATGCATCCAAGCCTGCCCGGTGGATGCCATCATCGGCGGCCCCAAGCACATGCATACCGTGCTCGATGACCTGTGCACCGGCTGCGAACTGTGCGTGCCCGCCTGCCCGGTGGATTGCATCGTGATGGAACCGGCGGACAACCCGGTCGCAGGCTGAGCTTCGACACCATCATCGCCTTGCGGCATCAATGCACGCTTGCGGGCGCCTCGCAGCCATCGCAGACGCGCTCCACCTTGTAGCCCTTGGCGCGCAGTTGCTCGACCAAGCCATCGGAACCGAGCAGATGCATGGCGCCAACGACCACGAGGGTGTTGTCCTTGTGCTCGTCTGCCAGCCGCCGGACCAGTTGCGGCATCCAGTTGCGGTTGCGTTCCACGACCAGCAGTCGATAGGTTTCCGGGGTCTTGGCCACCATCTCTGCCTGCATTTCCGCCTCGAGGGCAGCAACATCCCCGGATCGCCACCAATCATGCAAATCCTGCAGCCGACGTCCGATTTTCAGCGGGTTATCCAAGAACTCGTCGAGATCACGCAACTGTTCCGCCATGGGAACGCCGTCCAGCGCTGCGAAGCCTGCCTCCACCGTCTCCAGTCCATGCACCGGCTTGCCCGCCTCGGTTGCTCGTTCCGCCATCCTGCGGTCCAAGCCCATGTCCGAGCGGAAACCAAGCGCCTGCATCACCCCCAACGACAGGCTCAGGCTCACCGCCCACGGCTCGAATGGCTCGACGGCCTGCAGCGAGGTGCCGCTGGCGCTCATGAGTGTGCCGAGCTTCGCCGCAGCCTGCGGGGAAATCACCGAACTGAGCGTCCTGCCATCGTCAAAACCCATGTATTTCCTCGCCATCGCCTGCGTTTCAGCCGCGTCGATGGCTGCAGGATCGGACTCGAAGTACAGCGACGAAGAATCCCGGAATGCCCGATCGATTTCTTCTGGCATCGGATAATCGCTTTCCTTGAGCAAATGGAACGAACCGAGCAGATAAATCGAATTGTCGGCATCCGACACTTTCCACAGCAACGGGTGCCGTGGACCCGGCGCCGGGACATCCTTCGTCGGGACCCGGTGCGTGGGCGCGGCGTCTTGGGCCACGCCGAGCGGCGAAAACAGGGCACAGGACAGGACCACAGCGTAGATCTTGAATTTCATCGGATTGAGTCCGGGGAGTGTTTGGGTTTGACATAGGCCTTCTCGCCCGCCTCGATGCGCAGGTCCAGCCGGTTCTGCAGCGGTGGCAGCGGACAGGTGGCGAACAGGGTGAACGCGCAGGGCGGGTTGTAGGCACGGTTGAAGTCGATCAGGACGCGGCCCTTGGCATCCGGCATCGGCGCATCAAGGAACCGTCCGGCGCCGTAACTTCCGTGGCCACTGGTGCGATCAGCAAACATCAGGAACAAGGTGCCTTCGCCTTCATCCAGCGCCTCGATCCGATAGACCTTGCCATTGCGGGTGAACTCGACGGCACCCGGGTTGGCGATCTTGTCGGAACTGCCGATGATGTTGCCGATGTCCAGCGTCGTGCCCTTGGGATGGGCGATGAAGCGTGCCTGCACCTGCCAGTCACGCCCGCCCGGCCAATACGTCAATCCGGTGAAGCGCAGGCGGCTGTCGGCATCCGCGTGTTTCACCCGCAACCACAGGCGGCCACCGCGCTCGATCACTGCCACCAGGCCCTTGCCCTCGTCGAACGAGACCACGTCAGGCCCACCGGGATCGGCATCGCTGCGCAAGGGGCCACCACGACTGGGCTGGCCATTCAGGCTCAGCGCGGTATCCGCGCTGAAGCTGACTTTGCCGTCACGAAGGGTGAACAGGCCGAGCTTGGGCGGCCCCATCAGCAGGCGGATGCCATTGTCGGTCCCGCTACCCACGCGGTGCACGCCATCATCCAGCAGATGCAGCCCGATCAGGCTGGTCCAGCCGTCAGGCGTCGTCAGCGCGGCCACGCGCTGCGCACGCCATGCTCGCTGCGCGGACTGGTACGTCGCCTCAGCGCGTGCCTGCGCGGCCAGATCCGCCGCACTCGGCTCATGGCCTCGATTGCAGCCAGCGATCAGGAAAACGGCGGCAACGACGACCGTCGCCTTCATCAACGACCGCGCAGGAACCATCGATCGATCTCCGCAAGCGAGAAACGCGTCCAGGTGGGGCGGCCATGATTGCATTGCCCGGAACGCTCGGTGGCTTCCATCTCGCGCAGCAGGGCGTTCATTTCCGGGACGGTCAAGCGGCGATGCGCACGCACCGCACCATGGCAGGCCATGGTCGCGAGCAGCGCATCGCGGGTCTCGGCGATGCGGCGCGTGCTGCCATGCTCGCGCAGGTCGGTGAGCACATCGCGCAGCAGTGCTTCCACATCGCCATGTGCCAGCAAGGCCGGCACGCTGCGCAACAGCAACGACTGCGGGCCACTGCGCTGCACGTCGAACCCGAGTTGGGCCAGGGTTTCGGCCTCACGCTCAGCCACGTCGGCTTCGCGTTCGGACACCGCCATGCCCGCTGGCACCAGCAGCGGCTGCGTGCGCAGGCCTGCACCGTCATGCGCCGCCTTCAATTTCTCGTAACCGATGCGCTCGTGGGCGGCGTGCATGTCGACGACGATCAAGCCATCGGCGTTCTCGGCAAGGATATAGATGCCGTGCAATTGCGCGATGGCGAAGCCCAGCGGAGGCATGCCACCGTGGTCGTCCTCCGCCATCACCTGCGCGGGCATGGGGCTGTGCGCCATGGCGACGTCGTGTCCCGCATACAAGGCGGCATACGCTGCCGGCGCATCCGCCACGCGCAGGCCGATGGCCTGCTGCTGCGGGGCTTGCGACCAGGGTGATGCATGCGACGATGCCATCGTGGGGGCTGTTGCCGCGACACTGCCGGCGCGGGTTTCCGCCAAGGCTGCTTGCAGGCTGCGATAAACGAAGTCATGCACCAGTCGCGATTCGCGGAACCGCACCTCGTGCTTGGCCGGGTGCACGTTGACATCCACACCGCGTGGATCCAGTTCGAGAAACAGCACGAAGGCCGGATGCCGGCCATGGAACAGCACGTCGCTGTAGGCCTGGCGGATCGCATGGGCGACGTTGCGGTCGCGCACGCTGCGGCCATTGACATACAGGTATTGCTGGTCGGCACTGGCGCGGTTGTACGACGGCTGCGCGATCCAGCCATGCAGGCGCATGCCGGCCCCGGCATGCTCGACACGCAAGGCGTTGCGCGCGAAGTCCTCGCCCAAGGCCTCGTGCAGGCGCAAATCCGACAACATCCCGCCGTCCGCCAGCCCACCCTCGCCTTTCCAGCGCCGGGTCGGCTTGCCGTTGTGGCTGACCCGCAGCTCCACGTCCGGTCGCGCCAGCGCCAGCGTGCGCAGCCACTCTTCGATATGCGACAGCTCGGTGCGCTCGGCGCGCAGGAACTTGCGCCGCGCCGGCACATTGAAGAACAGGTCGCGCACTTCCACCGTGGTGCCCGGCGGATGCGCATGTGGTGCGACCGCGCCAACCTTGCCGCCGTCGATGCGCAACTCCGCGCCATGATCGGCTTCCTGCCGACGCGAGGCCAGGCGGAAGCGACTGACCGATGCCACCGAAGGCAAGGCTTCACCACGAAAGCCGAGCGTGGCAACCGACTCCAAGTCATCGATCGACGCGATCTTGCTGGTGGCGTGCCGACTCACCGCCAGTGGCAATTCGTCGGCGGCGATGCCACCGCCATCGTCACGGATGCGGATCAGGCGAACGCCGCCTTCCTCGAGGTCGATCTCGATCCGGGTGGCACCCGCGTCGAGCGCATTCTCGACCAGTTCCTTGACCACCGACGCGGGCCGCTCCACCACTTCGCCGGCGGCGATCTGGTTGATCAGGGTGTCGGGAAGTTGGCGGATACTCACTCGGTGATTCTAATCGGTCATACCTTGGGCCGGTCATCCCGGCGCTCGATCACCCGGCGTTCGATCAATGCCGCAATTCGCGCAGATCAATCACGGGGTGTCCAGTCCACCACGCCCACTGGGGCAATGCTGAACAAGTCCATCCTGGACGCGTCAACACACGCTGCGTCCGGTGCAGGTCCGGACGCAGCTCACGCCGAGAAATTCGCGTTGCCCTGGCGCTTGCTTCAAAGCGATTTCAACGCTCGCTGCCTGCCTCAGGTTGCAACTCAGCGGCCTGTGCACGCGCGGCATACAGCGTGCCCGGCGGCGGCTGGCGCGTGAAATAGGCATCAATGCCCCCAAGGATCGCGCCCGCCAGGGTGCGCTGGAACGCAGGATCGGCCAATCGCCGCTCTTCATCGGGGTTGGAGATGAACGCCGTTTCGACCAGCATTGCGGGCATCTTGTCGGAGGTCCGCAGCACGGCGAAATTCGCGCGCTCGACCTCGGCCTTGTGGTTGTTGCCGACCTGCTTGAGTTCGTCGAGGATGTGACTGGCGGCATCCTCCGAGGCCTTCATGTTGCCGCTCTGGGTCAGGTCGAGCAGGACCGAAGTGAGGGTGTCGCCTGCGGCACGCACGCGCTCACCGCCAATGATGTCGGCTGCATTCTCGGTGTCCGCCAGCCAACGAGCGCGCTGCGACGACGCGCCCCGGGTCGACAGGATGTAGATCGACGAGCCACGGGCACTGCGGTTTTCGGCGGCGTCAGCGTGGATCGAAACGAAGATGTCGGCGTGGTTCTGGGTGGCACGGCGGGCGCGATTGTTCAGGGGGATGAACACGTCGCTGTCGCGGGTCAGGAACGCACGCAACCCGGGGGTTGCGTTGACCTGGCGCGCAAGTTCGCGGGCGATCGCCAGTGTGACGTCCTTCTCGCGGGTTCCGTTCAGTCCACGCGCGCCGGGATCCTGCCCGCCATGGCCGGCGTCGATGGCAACCACAAGCGGCCGCATCCCGGAACGCATCAACATGGGTGGGGTCTGCACGACCGGCACCGGTGGATCGTCCATCTGGGCCCGGGTCGTCGCTCCTGTGCTGCGATCGGCCACCGCCGATTGCGGTTGCATGGGGGTTGCGAGAAGCTGCGTTGCATTGGAAGCAGCCAAGGGCGGTAGGGTTGCCCCCGCCCCTGTTGGCCGTACCTCAGCCGGGGCAGCCATCGCCGTGGGCACGGGTTTCGGACCGGCCATCGCTACGGAAGTTGCCGCGGAATCCTGCCTGCGGCCTCCTGCCGTGCGTGCCGGGAGTTCGTCGCCGGGCCACTCCAGCACCAGACGCACGCCCGATGCGCCGGTATCCAGCCGGGGCGGGAACACCGAGACCGGGCGCGAAAGGTCGAACACGATCCGTACCATGCCCGCCGCGGGCTGTCCGATGCGTACACCGGAGATCACGCCACTGCCTGCGGGCATGGACAGGCCACGGGAAACACGGCCTTCAGGAAAATCCACCACCAACCGTTCTGGATTGGACAAGCGGATCAGCTTGTACGGGCCGCTGCCGTCCAGCAGCACCTCGGCGCGTGTTCCGGTTGCCCCGGACTCTATTCGCAACTGCCTGATTTCAGACGCATTTGCCGAGAAAAAACCAAGCGCCAGCCACGCCATCGCGGCCGAAACTACTGCTTTGCGGGAGATCCCCGAGACGCCCATGCCGGGAGTAAACCACTGCAATCCCACAGATGCAAGCGTTTTTCCTTGATTTATCCGTAGCCTGCGTAACATTCATGAACCAATCCACAACTTCCGCGCCTGGCATCATCCGTACCCTGCATTCGCCAGCCAATCCTCGCCCGATGCACTCTGTGGCTGAAGGACGCAGCGGCGCCCATGACCCTCCACGGCCAACGAAATGTCTAGATCCGCCGGAGGCAGCACAGCTTGGCCATGCTCCGGCCATTCAACCAAGCACACACAGGCCTCGGCTGGATCGATGCCCAGGAACTCCAGCTCCCCGGGATGGCCGATCCGGAACAGGTCCAAATGCAGTGCCCATCCCCCGGCTGCAAGCGGGTAGGGTTCGACCAAGGTGTAGGTGGGACTGCGAATTGCACCAGTGACGCCGAGCGCACGAAGCAACGCCCGTGCCAGCGTTGACTTGCCTGCCCCCAGATCACCCCGCAGGAACACCACCGCGCGTTTGGGAATGGTTCGAGCCAGCCGTTCGCCCAGCGCGGTGGTCGCCGACTCGTCTTCGAGGAACCCATCGATCGTCATGCGACTATCGTCGCACCGGATTGGCCAGCCTGCGCAACCACGGCAGCAGGTCGGTCGGCAGCAGGCCCCGTTCGCCATCCTCGCGGGCAGCGGCATCCCCAGCGGCTGCATGCAGTAACGCCCCGACACGGGCGGCCATTGCCGCAGGGAATCCCTGTGCACGCAATGCGGCGATGCATCCGGTGAGCAGATCCCCCATCCCGCCGGTGCTCATGCCGGGATTGCCGGCACAGATCACCGCAGTCGGCTCCGAACCCGACTGCACCAGGCTGCCCGCCCCCTTCAACACCACCACGCAATCCAGTTGGACGGCCAATGTCGCAGCCGAAACAAAACGGTCGGCCTGGACGTCGGCGGTCGTGCAGTGCAGTAGACGCGCAGCCTCGCCCGGATGCGGAGTGATAATCGCTCCCGGGGGCAAGCGCACGCCGGAAACCGCAATCAGGTTCAACGCATCGGCATCCACGACGCAGGGTTTACCCGCCACCAGGGCAGCGCCCATCAGCGCCCGCCCCCACGCGCCGCAACCGAGCCCCGGACCGATCGCAACCACAGCGGCGCGCTCCAACAAGGGTTGCAACTGTTCACCGTCCTCGACGCCTTGCGCCATCACCTCCGGGCAACGCGCCAACAGGGAAGGCACATGGGCCGCCCGCGTCGCCACGCTGACCAGGCCGGCGCCGCAGCGAAGCGCCGCCTGTGCAGCCAGCAGCACGGCCCCGCCACAGCCATGGTCGCCGCCGATGCACAGGACGTGGCCGTTGACTCCCTTGTGGCTATCACGCGGGCGCAACGACAGATGCTCACGCAGCGCTGCAGACCGCCAAGCCATGGCCGCCGGCGCGACGCCATCGAACAATGCCTCCGGAAGACCGAGCGTTGCCAGATCCAGCTGGCCACAATGGTCGAGCGCGTCGCCGGTGCGCAGCCCGCGGTGGCGGGCAAGGAATTGCAGAGTACGCACGGCGCGCACCGCGGCACCGGGAGCACTTCCGCGGCGCGCATCGATCCCGCTCGGCACGTCCAGCGCCAACACCTCGGACGGTTGTGTATTGATCGCTTCGATCAGGGCGGTCGTGGCTGGGTCCGGTGCCCGTGACAGCCCGATGCCAAACAGCGCATCGACAGTCAGATCGGCTTCCGGGAGCGTGCCCGTGAACACCGAAACGACGCCGCCAGCCGCGACGTATTCATCGCGTGCGCGCTGGGCAAGTGGGGTCATCGGCGAATGTGCGGGCAGTTGCAGGACGCACACATCGCGGCCAGCGGCCCGCGCATGCCTGGCCAGCACGAAACCATCGCCGCCGTTGTTGCCCGGCCCGCAGACAACCAGCACGCGTTGCGCCTGCGGCCAGTGCTCAAGGACTTTGCGCCAACCATCCTGTCCAGCGCGCGCCATCAGCGCGAATGCATCGCCGCCATGATGTGCTGCGCCACGCGCCTCGAGCGTTCGAAGCGCGCCGGGGTCGAACAGGGGAAGCAAGGCTTGCATGCCTGGATTCTAGAACGCAGATGGCAGGTCCGGGGCACCGGCCACGGCATCACTGCGAAAACGGTCCCGGCGTCGGCCCGCCGACTCGCACGGCCCTGCTTCCCGTGGCGCAACGTAAAATGGAGCCATGACCGACGACCTCTTCCGCCCCGCGTTCCACGGCTTCGAACAGATCCCACTGCGTGAATATGCCGAACGCGCCTACCTCGACTATTCGATGTATGTGGTGCTCGATCGCGCCCTGCCTTTCATCGGTGACGGCCTCAAGCCAGTGCAGCGCCGCATCATCTACGCGATGAGCGAGCTGGGCCTGGCCGCCACGGCCAAACCGAAGAAATCCGCACGCACGGTCGGCGACGTGATCGGGAAATACCATCCACACGGGGACAGCGCCTGCTACGAGGCAATGGTGCTGATGGCGCAGCCGTTTTCATGGCGCTACCCGTTGATCGACGGCCAGGGCAACTTCGGCTCCAGCGACGATCCGAAATCGTTCGCAGCGATGCGCTACACCGAATCCAAACTCGCATCCATCGCCGAAGTGCTGCTGGGAGAACTCGCTCACGGCACCGTTGATTGGGTGCCCAATTTCGACGGCACCCTGCAGGAACCCAGCTGGATGCCGGCGCGATTGCCCCACCTGCTGCTCAACGGCACCACCGGGATTGCCGTCGGCATGGCCACCGACGTGCCACCGCACAACCTGGGCGAGATCGCCAGCGCCTGCATCCGGCTGCTCGATGATCCCGATGCCTGCGTGCGCGACCTGTGCGAACACGTGCGCGGGCCGGACTATCCCACCGCAGCCGAAATCATCACTCCAGCCGCCGATCTACTCGCAATGTACGAAACCGGAACCGGTTCGGTGCGGGCCCGCGCGGTGTTCGCGAGGGAACAGGGCAACATCGTCATCACCGAGCTGCCCCACCAGGTCTCGCCTTCGAAAATCATCGAGCAGGTTGCAGCCCAGATGCGGGCCAAGAAGCTGCCATGGCTGGAGGATCTCCGCGACGAATCCGACCACGCCAATCCCACCCGCATCGTGCTGGTGCCGCGCAGCAACCGTGTCGATGTCGAACAGCTGATGGGGCATCTGTTCGCCACCACCGACCTGGAGAAGAGTTTCCGGGTCAACCTCAACGTGATCGGCCTCGACGGCCGACCCCAGGTCAAGAACCTGCACCAGCTGCTGTCGGAATGGCTCGACTTCCGCCAGACCACCGTCACCCGCCGCCTGCGGCATCGGCTGGAGAAGGTCGAACGCCGCCTGCACCTGCTGGAAGGATTATTGGCCGCGTTCCTCAACCTGGACGAGGTCATCCGCATCATTCGCAGCGAAGACGAGCCCAAGCCCGTGCTGATGGCACGCTTCGAACTTGACGATGAGCAAGCCGACTACATCCTCGAAACCAAGCTCAAGCAACTCGCGCGGCTTGAGGAAATGAAGATCCGCGGCGAGCAGGACGAACTCGACAACGAGCGCGACCGCCTGATCGCCACCTTGGCCAGCAAGGCGAAATTGAAGAAATTGATCAAGGACGAGCTGCTGGCAGACGCGAAGAAATTCGGCGATGCCCGCCGCAGCCCGTTGGTGGCACGCCGGGCGGCCCAGGCCCTGGCCGAGACCGAACTGGTCGCCAGCGAGCCGATGACCGTGGTACTCAGCCGCAAGGGCTGGGTGCGTGCGGCCAAGGGCCATGACATCGATGCCACTGCGCTTGGCTACCGCGAAGGCGACAGCCTGCTCGCTGCAGTCCAGGCCCGAAGCACCCAACAGGTTGCCTTCCTCGATTCCACCGGGCGCAGCTACTCCACCGCCGTGCATACCCTGCCCTCGGCGCGCGGCAATGGCGAGCCGCTGACCGGGCGCTTCTCGCCGCCCGCGGGCGCGACGTTCGAGGCGTTGGCAAGCGGTGATGCCGACTCGCGCCTGCTGGTCACCTCCAGCCATGGCTATGGCTTCATCACCCGCTTCGAGAACCTGACTGGGCGCAACAAGGCCGGCAAGGCCCTGCTGTCCCTGTCCGAAGGTGGCCATCCGCTGCCGCCGGTCACCGTCGCCACCCCCGATTCCGATCGCCTCGTGGTGGTCACCAACACCGGCCGCATCCTCGCCTTCCCGATGTCCGACCTGCCCGAGTTGGACAAGGGCAAGGGCAACAAGATCATTGGGATTCCGACAGCCAAGCGCGGCACCGAAAAGGCGGTGGCGGTCGCTGCGGTACCCGAAGTTGGCAAACTGCTGGTGCACTCCGGTGCGCGCACGATGACCCTGGCCTTCCGTGATCTTGAGCCTTATCTGGGCACGCGCGGCAGTCGCGGCAGCCTGCTGCCACGCGGTTGGCAGAAGGTGGATGCGCTGACGGTGGAATCCTAGGGAATGCTGAACAAGTCCCTACCTGGGCGTGTCAGTACACGCTGCGTCCGGTGCATGCCCGGACGTCGCTCATTGCGGATCAAACACTTCGGTGATCGATCCGCGGCCGACCATCCATGGTCGGCAGGCAACGCCGACTGAATCAGCGTTGCCCCAGGCCTCCGTCCGCACCATCGATGCGCGAGTACGCTTGCCGCCCGGACTCTCCTGCTTTCGGAAACCACGCTGCCCCGGATTTGGCACACAGTTCGATATTGACCTTCAAGCATACCGCCGTCATCGCGGCGAAGGACCCACATGCAGCCTGATTTCTGGCACCAGCGCTGGCAACACCAGCAGATCGGTTTCCACCAGGGCGAGCCGACTGCGCTGCTGCAGAAGCACTGGCCCGCACTGGGGATTGCAACCAGCGCCAAGGTGTTCGTTCCACTGGCGGGGAAATCCCTCGACATGGTCTGGCTGGCGGCGCGCGGGCATCGGGTGTTGGCGGTGGAACTGTCCCAGCTCGCAATCGACGCGTTTTTCAGCGAACACCTGCTGGAGCCGCAGGTCCACGCCAGCCGACACGGCCTGCATCACGTGGCTGGAAACATCGAAATCATTCGCGGCGATGTGTTCGACCTGGACGCCGCGGCGCTTGCCGACTGCAGCGCCGTGTTCGACCGCGCCGCGGTGATCGCACTGCCGCCCGAGATGCGCCAGCGCTACGCCCGCACGCCCTACTCCCTGCTGCCAGAGGGATGCCGAGGACTGATGATCACCCTCGAATACTCCCAGGATGAACGCCCAGGGCCACCCTTTTCGGTGCCAGAAAGCGAAATTCGTGCGCTGTTCGAGCCGTTCTGGGAGATCCAGCCCTTGGAACGCCGGCCCATACCGAGCGAACATCCTGGCCACGTCACTGGCACTTCCGCGCTGGATACGGTGGTGTATGGTCTGGTGCGCGGTCGAATCAGGGATTGATCGGAATCAATTCGCGTTCGCAAGCGCCTGCCTATTCTGGCGCCATGCACTCCCAGCACGTTGCCTTCGATGCCGAGCTCCTGCGCCGCTACAACCGGCCCGGCCCACGTTACACCTCGTATCCGACCGCACCCCAATTCAGTGCCGACTTCGGCGAGATGCAGTTGCGCAATGCCATCCAGGCCAGCAACGAAGAACCGATCCCGCGTCGCCTCTCGCTGTATGTCCACGTTCCCTTCTGCTTCAGTCCATGCTTCTACTGCGGCTGCAACCGCATCATCACCCGCGACAAGACGCGTGGCGAGGCCTATCTGGCACGCCTGCACCGCGAGATCGCGCTGTACGCGCCGCTGTTCGACCGCGACCGTGAGGTGATCCAGTTGCATCTTGGCGGCGGCACCCCGAACTTCCTCGACCCCGCCCAACTCGGGGACCTGGTCGATGCATTGCGACGTCAATTCCATTTCTCCGACAACAGCGACCGCGACATCTCGATCGAGATCGACCCGCGTTATTGCGATCCGGGCTGGATGTCGACGCTCGCCAGGATCGGGTTCACGCGCGCCAGCCTCGGCGTGCAGGATTTCGACCCCATCGTGCAGCAGGCAGTGAACAGGATCCAGAGCGTCGAGGACACCCGGGCGGTCATCGAAGCGGCACGCGCCGCCGGCCTGCGCTCGATCAACATCGACCTGATCTACGGCTTGCCAAGGCAGAATCTCGAGGGGTTTGCCCGCACCCTCGACACCATCACCGACATCCGCCCGGATCGATTGGCCGTCTACAGTTATGCGCACATGCCGCACCTGTTCAAGGCGCAAAAGCAGATCAGGGACGAGGACCTGCTCGACGGCGAATCCAAGCTCGCGCTGCTGCAGTTGGCGGTCGAGAAGCTGACCGCGGCAGGCTATGTCTACATCGGCATGGACCACTTCGCCCTGCCTGATGACGAGCTTGCCCAAGCGCAGGCGCGAGGCGGATTGCATCGCAACTTCATGGGCTATACCACCCATGCAAACAGCGACCTGCTTGGGCTCGGCGTTTCGGCAATCAGCCATGTCGGCAACACCTTCAGTCAGAACCCGCGCGACCTGCCCGCATGGGAGATCGCGGTGGACAACGGGAAATTACCGGTGTTCCGAGGCATGCAGATGAGCGAGGACGACGAACTGCGTGCAGACCTGATCCAGGCGCTGATGTGCCAAGGCGAGATCCCGGTGGCCGCACTGGAGCGACGCTACGGAATCCAGTTCGAAGACTATTTCTCCGACAGCCTGCAGCAACTGGAACCATTGGCCGCAGACGCGCTGGTCGAAGTTGCACCCGGGCAAATCCGGGCGACCTCGCGCGGACGCCTGCTCTTGCGTAATATTGCGATGTGTTTCGATCGCTATCTGGAACCTCCTGCCGCCGACGCCAGGCCGCGCTTCTCCCGCGCGATCTGAAAACCCGACGGTGGCGTCCGGTTGGCCCCTATCCGGACCCGACCCCGCAATGAGCAACCTGCCGTTTCCGCGGCTGAACCCGCAGGTGCTGGCCGATGACGGCGACGAACTGACGTTCTGCTCCACCTGTGCGTTTTCGCAGGCGTGCCTGTCTCACGGCATGGACAAGTCTGCGCTGCGCGAATTGCACGTCCTGGTGGAGCACGTCGGCCCATACCACGCGGGTGATCGCATCTTCGCCGAAGGGGATCCTTTCGAAGCCATCGCCGCGGTGCGCGCCGGCACGGTCAAGACCCGGATGATCGACCGCGACGGCCACGAGCATGTGCTCGGGTTCTATTTTCCGGGCGAAGTGGTCGGCCTGAGCGCGATCGACGGCCATCGCTACCCGTGCGACGCCATCGCCCTCGACACCGTGATGCTGTGCCGGTTCTCGTTCCCGAAGATCTCGGTGCTGGCCACCCGTGTGCCCGGCATCCAGGCCGAGCTGTTCCGCCTGCTCAGCCGCGATATCGGCCGCGCCACCCAGCTTGCCGGCGACTGGTCTTCGGACCAGCGGGTTGCCGCGTTCCTGATCGGCATGTCGCGCCGCCTGTCCGCACGTGGCTTCTCTGCCACCCGCTTCCAGCTGACCATGGCGCGCACCGACATCGCCAACTACCTGCGCTTGGCACCCGAAACGGTCAGCCGGGTGCTGCGACGCATGCAGAATGTTGGCCTGCTGGTGGTGGATCGGCGCGAAGTCGAACTGCTCGACCTCGTGCGGATCGAAGCGCTGGCCGCACCGATCCGGCGCGTATGAGCCTCAGTACCGCACAGCGCGGATGACTTGAATCAATGCCGGCACAACGACATTGGGCGAGACTTTGCACCCATGAATCGCAACGATCCTTCCCGGCCTGAGGCCGGTTTGTCCCTCGCCCTGCTGGCCGTCAAGCCGCACCGCCTGCTGTTTTTCGTCGGTGCGCTCAACGTGCTGCTGGCGATGAGCTGGTGGCTGCTGTGGCTGATCGATGCGCGCTGGCACGCCATCCATCTGCCGACCGGCACGCCGTTTGGTGGCTGGATTCACGCCTTCGTCATGCAATACCAGCTGTTCCCGCCGTTCATGTTCGGCTTCCTGATGACCACCTTCCCGCGCTGGATGGGTTTCCCTGATCTCAAGCGAGCACACTATGTCCCGGTCGGACTGGGCCTGCTCGGCGGGCAACTGTCCGTGATCGCGGGCATGCTGGCCGGGATCGTCCATCTCGTGCATCTGGGCGTGGTGCTGTCGATCCTCGGATGGGGCTACGGACTGTTCCAGCTACTTGGCGTGCTGCTGGCCGAGCGGCGCGCCGGCAAGGGGCCGACATGGCATGCCTGGTCCTGCTTCGCAGCGTTGGGTTTCGGCTTGGTCGGCCTGCTGCTGATGGCGGCGTCCCTACACGGGGCCGGGCCGTGGACTGTATTCGTCTCGATCAAGCTCGGCACGTTTGCGGTGCTGCTGCCGATCTACACGACCGTCGCCCACCGTATGTTCCCGTTCTTTGCCGGCAACGTGGTTCACGGATACCGGCCGTGGCGCCCAATGGGCCTGGTGGCGGCACTGTGGGCACTGTTGTTGGCGCATCTGACGCTGGAGCTGATGCATGCTAACGCGTGGACGTGGCCGATCGATGCAGTCCTCGCGCTGGGAAGCGCCCATGTGTTGTTTCGCTGGTGGCCGCGCGGGAAATCGCCAGCGATCCTGTGGGTGCTGTTCGCCGGCTTCACTTGGCTGCCCATCGCGTTCACCCTGTTTGCCGTCCAGAGCGCGGTGCTTGCTGCCGGCGGGGAATTCATCCTCGGTCGCGGACCGCAGCACGCGATTTACATCGGATTCTTCGGCAGCCTGCTGGTGGCGATGGTCACGCGGGTCACCCTGGGTCATTCCGGACGCCCGATCGAAATGTCGAAGGTTGCCTGGTTCGCCTTTGCCCTGCTGCAACTGGTGGCAGTGACGCGAATCGCCGCAGAGGCCACGCCCGACACCTACCTCTGGCAGATGGTTGCTGCAGCAGGATGGCTGGTCGCCTTCCTGCCGTGGGCGCTGCGCTCGCTGTCGATCTACCTGCATCCGCGCGCAGACGGCAAGCCGGGATGAAGACTGCGCGCTTGTCCACTCGGAGTCGGTCGACCCCTGCCGCCTCGCCACGGCACCTGGCACGGCCATCCCACGGTGCCTCGCAATGGCCCTGATGGAGTACTTCCCGCAAATCAAATGGGTGCATGTGCACGCAGTGCAATGCAGCGGGCTGGTCTTCGCGTTGCGCTGCGGCGCCTCACTGCTGGGTGCGTCCTGGCCCCGGCATGCCATCGCGCGCCATGGCAGCTACGTGGTCGACACCACCCTGCTGGCCACCGGCCTGACCCTGTTCGCGATCCTGCCCAGCGGGGTGTTCGCCAATGGATGGCTGGCAGTCAAGCTCACGCTGGTGGTCGTGTATGTCGTCCTCGGCGTGCTCGCCATGCGCCCCAAACGATCCCAGCGCGCGCGTTTCGGGTTCTACCTGGCGGCGCTTGCGACCTTCGGATTCATCTACGGGATTGCCCGCATGCACAATCCGCTTGGCTGGCTGTCGCTGCTGGCAAACTGATTTCAGAATACGCAGAATCACCCCCCTGCCGGGACTGCATCGCCCCTCCTGATGCACCGCTCAAGATTCCATCTTTCGAGAGAACGCAATGGCCGCAACGCTGTCCCCGCCGGAACCGAGCAACGACCTGGACCGCGAGCGCCAGCGGATGCTGGATGCCTGCTTCCTCGGCCCCTATGCGCAGAACGACACCCTGCTGGAAAAGCTCGTGGTCGAATTCCTGCGCGACCACGTCTACTGGCGGCGCAACTTCCATCCCGAAGATCCGTTGGCGATCTCCACCACCGCGGCACTGCACCCGGACTACCTCGCCTTCGAAGCGAAGATGCGTCGCGAGCTGCACCTGCTGTCGGCGGCGCTGAAGAAATCCGTGCCCTTCCATAGCCCGCGCTACATCGGCCACATGGCCTCCGACCTGCTGCTGCCGGGACTTGCCGCGCAGATCCTGACCCTCCCCTACAACCCCAACAACGTCACCGAGGACACCGCTCCGGTGACGGTGGAGCTGGAAATCAAGGTCGGCCTGCAGCTGGCGCGAATGCTCGGCTACGTCGACGACCCGACGCGTCCAGACTGCGCCTTTGGCCACCTGACCTCGGGCGGCACCGTCGCCAACTACCAGGCATTGCGACTGGCGCTGGCGCAGAAGGCCTTCCCGGTCGCACTGCGCGCAGCAGGGATCGACGAACTGGAATTGCCCGAAGACGACTGGGCGGCATTCAACCTGCATCCGCAAGCTGCCATCGCACTGGTCGACCGCTGGGGTCGCTGGTTGGCGCAGGCCACGCCAACGGAGCGCAAGCGCTGGCAATCGAAGGTGGCCAAGGAACGAATCGAACACCTTGGCCTGGTGGACTTCTTCGCCCTCCACGCTGACCTGAAGGTCCCGAAAGTCCTTGCGCCGGTAACGGCGCACTATTCGTGGAGCAAGGGCTGCAAGCTGCTGGGGCTGGGGCGCGGCCAGCTTGAACAGCTTCCGGAGCGCGGCATGCGGATCGACATCGATGCGCTGGAGGCCACGCTGGAACGCTGCTTGCGTGATCGGCAACCGGTGCTCATGGCGGTGGCGGTGCTGGGCACCACCGAATACGGCACGGTGGATCCGATCGATGCGGTGGTGGACGCCCGCGAGCGTTTTGCTCGCCGTGGCCTCGGCTTTTCCGTGCACGTCGACGCAGCCTGGGGTGGTTATCTCGCAACCCTGTTCCGCAACGAAGACGGTAGCCTGCGTCCACTCGAGGACGTCGCATGCGGGTTCCAGACCTTTCCCACGCCCGAAGTCCACGCCGCGGTTGCCGCGATCGGTTCCACCGATTCGGCCACGGTGGACCCGCACAAGCTCGGCTACCTTCCTTATGGCTCGGGCGCCTTCATCTGTCGCGACCACCGCGCCACCGCCCTGCTGACCGAGGCTGCGGACTACGTCTTCCACGGCGAGTCTGCGCCCGACTACATGACCCGCTACCGCAGCCTTGGCCAGATCATCCCGGAGGGCTCGAAGCCGGGTGCGGCGGCCGCCGCCGTGTACGTGACCCACCGTGTCCTGCCACTCGATCATGCCAACTTCGGACTGCTGTCCGCACAGACCATCCGCGCCGCGGAGCATTTCCGCACGCGTGCGCAGCGCTTCACCCGGGACATCGCCGGCGTGGCGCAGGCAATCATGCCGTTCGATCCCGACAGCAACCTGGTCTGCCTCGCCCTCAATCCGGCAGGAAACCGCTCGGTCGCCGTTGCCAACGCCTTTGTCCGCCGCCTGCACGATGAGCTGCGCATCGACCCCAGCCATCCGCTGCAGGACAAGGAGTTCTTTGCCTCGGCCACGACCCTGAAGCCGGAGGCTTTGGGGGAGGAAGGGATCCTGCGCATCTTCGACGCATTGGGACTCGATGCGGCGACGCTCGACGACGACCGCGACGGCAAGCTGGTGATCCTCCGCCACACCCTGATGAACCCGTACCTGATCGACCGGGAAAACGGCATCAGCTACATCGACCTGTATTTCGAGTATTTGGCCAAACGCGTGCGTGCACTGGGGCATGCCACTTGAGCCTCGCCCCGCAAGCGGCAATCATGGACGCCATGTCCACGCTCACGCCCCCCGTCACAGCAGGCAGCCGCGCTTGGCTGCACGCTGCCGTCGCTCGTCTGGAACAGGAAGCCACGCGCTCGGCGGACACCCATTTGTTGCGGCTGGATTTCCCGGGTTTCCCCGGCATCGCCTTCTATTTCAAGGATGAATCCAGCCATCCCACCGGCAGCCTGAAGCACCGACTGGCGCGCTCCTTGTACCTGTACGCGCTGTGCAACGGTCGCTTGTGCGCCGGACAAACCGTGGTCGACGCCTCGTCCGGCAGCACCGCGATTTCCGAAGCCTGGTTCGCGCGCCTGCTGGGTCTGCCGTTCATCGCGGTGATGCCGGCCTGCACCGCCCCACAAAAGATCCACGCCGTGCAGGAATTGGGCGGCCAGTGCGACCTCGTGGATGACCCGACGCAGGTCCACGCACGCGCGGCGCAGCACGCCCTCGAAGGCGCCTGCCACCTCGATCAGTTCGGCCTGGCCGAACGCGCCACCGACTGGCGCGGCAACAACAACATCGCCGAATCGATCCTCGGCCAACTGCGCCGCGAATCGCAACCCGTACCGAGCTGGATCGTCTGCGGTGCCGGCACCGGCGGCACCTCGGCCACCATCGGCCGCTACCTTCGCTACCGCAGACTGGACACCCGACTGTGCATCGCCGAACCCACCGGCAGCGGCTTTGTGCACGGCTGGCGCACGCGCGACCGGACCGCGATCGCCAGCCAGCCCACCCTGATCGAAGGCATCGGTCGCCCCAGGGTGGAGCCGGGCTTCCTGTTCGACGTCGTGGACGACGTGATCGAGGTTGACGATGCCGCCGCTGTTGCAGCCGCACTGCAGCTCGATGACCTGCTCGGAACCCGCTACGGCGGTTCTTCCGGCGTCAACTTCATCGGCTGCCTCAAACTGGCCATCGCCATGCGCGCCAAGGGCGAGTCCGGCAGCATCGTCAGCCTGCTGTGCGACCGCGGCAAGCGCTATCGGGAGACCCTGTTCGACCCGGACTGGCGCGTCGCCCACCGGCTCGACATCGCACCTTGGCAATCCGCACTGCAGGCCACGCTGGCCGAAGGCAAGCCTCTGGACACCCACGGCTGATCGCACGGCCGATCGCGCCACCCGACGCAGGTGAAGCCCGCAATGGACCGGGGTTATCTGCCCGCGGCCCAACCCGGATCGTTGAACAACTGCGGATAACGCGCCAACGCCTGCTGCATCGCCGCGAGGTCACCCGGGCTCAACCGCCCCTGGCGGGCAGCATCGGCACCTGCGATGAATTTGGCCAGCAAGCCGTGCAGGGCGGCATCTGCCTGCGGCTGGAGCTTGCAGTTGGCGATCATGTTCTTGATCGCGGCATCGATCCTTGCCACCGCGACCGGGCGGAGGCGCGTGTTCAGGCGACCGGCATGGATGTGGCCAAGGATGCCGGTGGCCGCGCGAATCTCGCGCATTCCGGCGCGCAGCGGTGCATCGGTGGCCCAGCGCTGTGTCGGAGCCGCTTGCGCTCCACTGTGTACGGCATGGGTGGCATGTGCCGCATGGTCGGCGTGTGAAGTCGATTGCGCACATGCCGGCGCAGACACCAGCAGAGTGCCAAGCACACACATCGGAATTACAGTCTGGAGGCGCATCGGGTGTCTCCGTGGGTTGGCGTTTATGGCGATAGCGTGGCATCCCTGCGGGGGCAATGCGATTGATCCTGGTCAAACCATGCCGTCGTGTCTCGGCGATCGTTCACGCATGCCGCATGGAACGGTCTTTCCAGAATCGAGGGTGATGAACTCGGATCGAACAGCGACAGACTCAGCCGGAAGCCAATGCATCGTCACTGCGGAAATGCGCTCCGAGGCTGGACTTGCGCTTGAATGCCGCCGTCAGCAATGCGCGGGCCACGCCCACCTGCCAACCTTCGCCTGCAAGCAGCTCGAGCTCGCGGAGCGCCGTCTGCATGGCCGCCCCATCGCGCATCGGGCCCATCGCCTGCGACAGCAGGTTGCGCAGGAGCGTGCGTGCATCTGCGTCGAGCGATGGCGGCCGTCGCGCTTCGATGCCTGCCTCGATGCTGGACGCGGCTTCACCTGAGGCCGTGCTGTCGGCGCGCAACTGCAGCCCCAGCCTGCGTCCGAACACCAAGCCTTCCAGCAAGGAATTGCTGGCCAACCGGTTGGCACCATGCACGCCGTTGCAGGCCACTTCGCCCACCGCGTACAAGCCTGGCAGCGAACTGCGGCAATCGACATCCGTCGCAATCCCACCCATATGGAAATGCGCCGCCGGCGTGACCGGGATCGGCTGCACGCGCGGGTCGATGCCGTGATCGAGGCAGGCACGCAGGACGGTCGGGAATTTTTCCGCAAACGCCGCCCCGACCACCCGCGCATCCAGCACCGCGCCGCCCGCTTGGCAGGCCTGCCAGACCTGACGCGCCACGATGTCGCGCGGGGCCAGATCGCCCAGCGGGTGCACACCGTCCATCAAGGCGTGGCCCTTGCTGTCGAACAGGTGCGCACCGGCACCGCGCAGCGCTTCGGTCACCAGCGGCAGGCTGTGCTGCCCCGGCAACATCAACGCAGTCGGATGGAACTGCACGAATTCCAGATCACGCAGCGCGGCGCCGGCTGCCAGAGCCAATGCCAGGCCACTGCCATCGGCATCAGGTGGATTGCTGGTCTGCGCGAACAAGGCACCAATACCGCCAGTCGCCAGCACCACCGCACGACCACGCACCTGTTCGCGTGCGCCATCGGCCGTCGTGAACGTCACGCCACGCACGCTGCCATCGTCCAGCAACAGGCCATCGACCTCGACCCCGGCGCGGCGGGTGATGTGCCCGGACGCACGCGCCGCGGCGACCAGCGCGTCCATCACCTTGGCCCCGGTGGCATCACCACCGGCGTGCACGATCCGGTTGCGATCATGCCCGCCCTCGCGCCCGAGCGCGAGGCTGCCATCGGGGTTGCGGTCGAAGGCCACGCCCAGCGCTTGCAGCCAATGCACGGCTTCGGCCGCACCCTTGACCAGCACATCGACAACGGCCGGATCATTGTGGTGACTGCCGGCCACGCGGGTGTCGCGGGCATGGTCGTCAGGAGTGTCGCCGGGTCCTATCGCCGCCGCGATCCCACCCTGGGCCAGCAGGCTGGCGGCACCGCGCGCACCCGGCGCACGCGTCAACAGCAGCACCGGCGCCGGTGCGGCGGCCAGCGCAGTGGCAATGCCGGCGATGCCTCCGCCGACGACGATGATCGGATCGTGCGTACTCACACCCGGTCGCGACGCCCGACCGCCAGCATCCGATCCAGCGACCGGCGCGCGCCGACGATGTCCTCCGGCGCCACCACCACCTCGTTGCTCAGGTCACTGAGCACGGCGTGGATCTTGGGCAGCGTGATCTTCTTCATGTACGGGCACAGGTTGCAGGGCTTGATGAACTCCACCTGCGGAAACTCATTGCGCAGGTTGTCGGCCATCGAGCACTCGGTGATCATCGCCACCCGTTCGGGCTTGGCCTTCTCCAGCCACTTGCCCATCGCCGTGGTGGAACCGACGAAATCGGCCTCGGCCAGCACGTCCGGCGGACACTCCGGATGCGCGACGATCTTGGCGTCGAATTGTTCGCGGGCGTGCCGTGCCTCGATCCCGGTGAAGCGCTCATGCACCTCGCAGGCGCCCTGCCACAGGATCAGGTCGAGCTGGGTCTGCTGCGCCACCCAGGCACCAAGGTAACGGTCCGGCAGGAAGATCACCTGCTTCACGCCGTGCTCGGCGGCCACCGATTCCACCACCTGCACCGCGTTGGCCGAGGTGCAGCAGGAATCCGACACCGCCTTCACCGCCGCCGACGTATTGACGTAGGTCACCACCGGGATGCCAGGATGCTTGGCGCGCAGGGCCAGCACGTCGGCCGCCGTGATCGACGCCGCCAGCGAGCAGCCAGCCTCCATGTCGGGAATCAGCACGGTCTTGTCCGGCGCCAGCACCTTCACGCTCTCGGCCATGAAGTGCACGCCGCACATCACCACGATGTCGCTGCCGCAGGTCGCAGCCTGCTGTGCCAGCGCCAGCGAATCGCCGGTGATGTCGGCAACGCCGTAGAAGATCTCCGGCGACTGGTAGTTGTGCGCCATGATCACCGCGCCGCGCTCTTGCTTGAGCGTATTGATCGCATCGATCCACGGCAGGTGCAGCGGCACCTCCATGCACGGGATCAGGCGTTCCAGCTGCGCGGCCAGCGGCGCGTAGCGCGCTTCCAGTTCGGGACTCCAGGCGGGGGCGGTTCTCGTGTTCATCCGGGTCTCATGCAGGCAGGCGCTGGCGCGGGTGGGCGCCTGCAGTGGCGGGTGTGGGATCCATGGGAGCGCACTCGGGGCAACGCTTGCTGAATGCTTGCAACCTGGCGCATCGGGGGCAACAGGATACCCGTCGACGCGCCATCACGCACATGCAGGCAACAGGTCGGGGGGATTGCCTGAGCTTGCGTGAGGATGGCGCGTGCGTGGCGCTTGGCGACCGACCCGGAAATCGAAGCGTGGGCCTATGCCAGATCGCGCATGGCGGTGGTGGTGCCATCACCGGAACAGACCGCGGGCAGAACGGATGGTGGGTGTCCTGAGTTCTTGTGAGTTCTACTCGATATGGGCCATCAGGAAATGAACCTGACCCGTCGATCAAGCATTACTACGCTTGCGCGGCTCCGGGGTTTCGCCACCATCGCCACCGTTGGCGGCAGCGAGCAGTGCACTCTCGTCGAGGATGCATATCCTGCGTCCATGCACCTCGATGATTCCATCCTCGTGCAGGCGGCTGAAGCCACGGCTCACGGTTTCCAGCACCAGGCCGAGATAGCGCGCGATTTCATCCCTGCTCATCGGCAGGTGGAAATCATTCGCAGGACGCCCGATGCGCCGGTAGCGCTCCGACAGGCCGTGCACGAACATGGCGATCCTCTCGTTGGCCTGCCGGCGCGCAAGCACTTCGACGTGATCGTGGTCGTGGTTTGCGCTCTGCCCGATGACGCGCAGCAACTGCTGCTGCAGGCTGGGCAGCTTGGCTGCGATCGTCGCCAGGTTGTCGAACGGCAATTCGCAGACCCGTGCATCGACGAGGGCGATCGCTTCGCAGCGATGCGCGCCGGTGCCGATCGCGTCCAGCCCGAACAGTTCGCCCTGCAGGTGGAACCCAAGAACATGCTCATCGCCCGTGGCATTGACCACGATCGTCTTGAAACTGCCTTCGCTGGCGACATAGACCGCCCGCAGCGGATCTCCCGGGCGGAACAAGGTCTCTCCCTTGGCCAAGGGACGCCGCCGGCGGGCGACCAGGTCCAGGCGCCCGATGTCCTCGCCGTTCATCCCGGTCGGCAGGCACAGTTGCTGGAGCGAACATTCCGCACAGCTTCGGCGCAAGCGCGCGAGACTCAACGAGACCGGTTCATTCATCGACTGCAAATCCGCAGGATTCTTCCGTACAATTATGCCTGCAAATGCGTTTTTTTTCGCCCGGCATGAGCCACGGCTCCGCATCGAGCCGTTCGGCCTGCCTTCGCCCAATGCCCTGTCCGTGCCGCGATCAAATGGCATGGCTCTGGCTTGTCCAGCACCCCGGAGTCCCGCATGCACGCCAGTTCCGGCACCTACAACGACAAGGTCGTCCACCAATTCGCGGTCGCCACCGTGGCCTGGGGCATCATCGGCATGGCCGTCGGCGTGCTGTGCGCCGCGCAGTTGTACTGGCCTTCGCTCAATTTCGACGTTCCGTGGCTGACCTACAGCCGGATCCGTCCGCTGCACACCAATGGCATGATCTTCGCCTTCGGCGGTTCGGTGCTGTTCGCGACCTCACTGTACGTGGTGCAGCGCACCTGCCATGTTCGGCTGATCTCCGACAAGCTGGCCAGCTTCGTGTTCTGGGGTTGGCAAGCGGCGATGCTGGGGGCGGTCATCACCTTGCCGCTGGGCATCACCCAGAGCAAGGAATACGCCGAACTCGAATGGCCGCTGGACCTGCTGATCGCGATCGTCTGGGTCGCTTACGGCTGGCTGTTCTTCGGTACCGTGGCCAAGCGCAGGGTCAAGCACATCTACGTTGCCAACTGGTTCTACGGCGCCTACGTGATCGCGGTGGCGCTGCTGCATATCGTCAACAACATCGTGATGCCCGCCGGGCTGTGGAAGTCCTACTCGGTCTACAGCGGCGCGGTCGATGCGATGGCGCAGTGGTGGTACGGCCACAACGGCGTGGCCTTCCTGCTGACCGTCGGCTACTTGGCGATGATGTATTACTTCGTACCCAAGCAGGCGCAGCGTCCGATCTATTCATACCGTCTATCGATCGTGCACTTCTGGGCACTGATCTCGATCTACATGTGGGCCGGCCCGCACCACCTGCACCACACCGCGCTGCCGGACTGGGCGCAATCGGTGGGCATGGTGTTCTCGGTGATCCTGCTGGTGCCGAGCTGGGGCGGTGCGATGAACGGCATCCTCACGCTCTCCGGCGTCTGGCATAAATTGCGCACCGATCCGATCCTGAAGTTCCTGATCGTGGCGATCAGCTTCTACATGATCGCCACCTTCGAAGGCCCGCTGCTGTCGATCAAGACCGTCAACTCGCTCTCCCATTACACCGACTGGACCGTTGGCCACGTCCACGCCGGCACCCTGGGCTGGGTGGCGATGATCTCGATCGGCTCGCTCTACTCGTTGTACCCGCGCCTGCTGGGCCTGCCGGGCATGTATTCGACCAAGCTGATCGACGTGCACTTCTGGATGCACACCCTCGGCGTGGTGTTCTACATCGTCTCGATGTGGATCGCCGGCATCACCCAGGGCCTGATGTGGCGTGCCACCAATGCCGACGGCACGCTGACCTACAGTTTCGTCGAATCGCTGGTGGCCACCTATCCCTACTACCTCGGCCGCCTGCTGGGCGGACTGCTGATCCTTTCGGGCATGTGCCTGATGGGTTGGCATATGTGGAAAACCTGGCGGCAGGCGCAAGGCGTCGCCGAACACCCGATCCTGCCGCCGCACGCCGCCGAAGCCCAGGCCTGAGGACACGACATGGGAATCGCACACGAGAAACTTGAAAAGAACATTGGCGTCCTGGCCCTGCTGACCGCGATCGCGGTGTCGATCGGCGGGCTGGCCGAGATCGTGCCACTGATGTTCCAGGCCGAGGCCATCCAACCGCTGCCGGGCGTCAAGCCCTACCCTGCGCTGGAACTGGCGGGACGCGACGTCTATGTGCGCGAAGGCTGCTACAACTGCCACTCGCAGATGATCCGCACCCTGCGCTTCGAGACCGAGCGCTACGGCCACTATTCGATGGCCGGTGAATCGGTCTACGACCGCCCGTTCCAATGGGGCAGCAAGCGCACTGGACCGGACTTGGCCCGCGTCGGCGGGCGCTATTCCAACGACTGGCATCGCGTCCACCTGCTCAACCCACGCGACGTGGTGCCGGAATCGAACATGCCCAGTTTCCCGTGGCTTGAGCGGAACACCCTCGATGGCGGCGCCGTGCAGTCGCACATGCGCGCGCTCAAGCGCCTGGGCGATCCCTACACCGATGCCGAGATCGCCGCCGCACCCGCGGCAGTGGAAGGCAAGACCGAACTCGATGCGCTGGTGGCCTATCTGCAAGGCCTCGGCAAGCACGCACCGAAGGGGGGCTGAGCGATGTTGTCCGGAATCATCACCACCCTGATGTTGTTGCTGTTCGTCGCCCTCTGGGTCTGGGCCTGGCAGCCGCGGCTGCGCAGTGGGTTCGAAGCAACCGCGCGTCTGGCGGTTGACGATGACACCATCCCCGCAAGCGAAGTACGTGACGAGGAGACCCACCCATGACCACGGGATGGAACCTGTTCGTCATCGTGCTGGTGCTGTTCAACCTGCTCGGCATCACCTGGCTGCTGTGGTGGACATCCAAGCGTCGCCCGGATGATCCCAAGCCGGAACAGACCAGCCATTACTGGGATGGCGACATCACCGAATACAACAAGCCGATGCCGCGCTGGTGGATCAACGGTTTCTACATCGCGATCGCGTTCGGCTTCGGGTACATGTTCTGGTACGGCGGCTTCGGCACCTATCCTGGGTTCGGACACTGGAGCTCGAGGGGCGAGCATGACCAAGCCGCGGCACTGGCCAACGCACAGCTCGAACGCACCTTTGCGCCCTACCACGGCCTAGCGATCGACGTGCTTGCAAGGAACCCGGCCGCGATCGAACTCGGGCGCTCGCTGTTCTCCAACAATTGCGCCACCTGCCACGGCTCCTCGGCCAAGGGCGCGGTCGGCTATCCGAACCTGACCGACGATATCTGGCATTGGGGCGGCAGCCCGGAACGCATCCTCGAAACGGTCAGCAAGGGCCGTGAAGGCGTGATGCCGGCTTGGGGCAAGGCGCTCACCGGCATGGGTGGCCCGGACGCAGTCGACTACGTGATCGCCTATGTGCGCCACCTCGGCAACAAGGGCACTGCCACCCCCAGCGACTTCGCCGCCGCACGAGGCAAGGACCTGTACGAAAACATCTGTTCGGCATGCCACGGCAAGGACGGCAAGGGCAATCCGACGCTGGGTGCGCCCGACCTGACCGATGCCTATTGGATGTACGGCAACAGCACCGACGCCCTGCGCGAGACCATCGCCAATGGCCGCCACGGCAGCATGCCGGCTTGGGGCGAGACCTTGGGCGATACCCGTACGCGGCTGGTCGCGGCCTATGTCTGGTCGCTGTCGCACAAGCCCGGTGCCGCACGGACGGCGCAATGACCGATTTCACCACCCGTGAGTTCGACCATCCGCCGCGTCCGCTGGCGCAGCGGGTGGGTGCGGTGCTGTGGCCCAGCTTCTTCGCTGCCGGGGTGGCGACGATGGTGTTCTTTGCCTTCGTCGATCCGCTGGAACTGCGTGATCTGACCTTCCCGCACCTGGAGATCAGTCGCGGGTTGGGTTACACGATCGGCTTCTTCACGTTCTGGCTGGCGACGGCCTCATCCAGCCTGTTCACCTGGATCCTGCTGCGGCCCTCGAGCCGCTTCAACGGGCCCAAGCCGAAGCGATAATTCCGTCGTGAGCAAACGCATCGACATCGACTTGCTCGACAACGGCGGCGATTCCGTCTACGTCAGCGAGCGCAAGGTCTATCCGCGCGATATCTCCGGCCGCTTCGACCGCCTGCGTCGGCTCGCGGTGTTCTGGCTGCTGGGCATGTATTACCTGTTCCCATGGCTGCATTGGGATGGCCGCCAGGCGGTGCTGTTCGACCTGCCGGCACGCAAGTTCCATGTGTTCGGGCTGACCTTCTGGCCGCAGGATTTCAGCCTGCTGGCGATCCTGCTGATCATCCTGGCACTGACCCTGTTCTTCGCCACCGCGCTGGCAGGACGGCTGTGGTGCGGCTACGCCTGCCCGCAGACCGTGTGGACCGAAACCTTCCTGTGGATCGAGCGCTGGACCGAGGGTGATCGCGGCAAGCGGATGAAGCTCGATGCCGGCCCATGGACCCGCGAGAAATTCCTGCGCAAGGGCAGCAAGCACGTGCTGTGGCTGGTGTTCGCGCTGTGGACCGGCTTCACCTTCGTCGGTTTCTTCACGCCGATCCAGAGCCTCGCCAGCCGCATGCCGGCGCTCGACTGGAACGGCTGGGAAACCTTCTGGGTGCTGTTCTACGCGCTGGCGACCTGGGGCAATGCCGGCATCCTGCGCGAGCAGGTCTGCAAATACATGTGCCCCTACGCGCGCTTCCAGAGCGCGATGTTCGACCGCGACACCCTGATCATCGCCTACGACCCGCTGCGCGGCGAGCCGCGCGGTCCGCGTCGCAAGGGCCTGCCCAGCGTGCTCGAACGTGCGCGCGGCCTGCTCGACCTGCGCACCGCCTACGACTATGTGTTCCGCGCCAGCCAGCATCCCAGTGCCGCGGCGGCCCGCCTGCAGGCCGGTGGCACCGTCACCCTCGCCGCCGCCGGCGAGGAAGCCCTGCCGCTGCCGAAGTTCGAGACCGAGCAATTGGGTGACTGCATCGACTGCACCATGTGCGTGCAGGTCTGCCCGGTCGGGATCGACATCCGCAACGGCCTGCAATACGAATGCATCGCTTGCGGCCTGTGCATCGACGCCTGCGACGAGGTGATGGACAAGGTCGGGATGCCGCGCGGCCTGATCCGCTACACCACCCAGAACGCACTCGACGGCCAACCGGCGCGGATCCTGCGCCCGCGCATCATCGTCTATGCCGTGCTGCTCACCGCGCTGGTGTCGGCTTGGACCTGGGGCGTGTTCCACCGCAGCCCGCTGATCGCCGACGTGCTGCGCGACCGCAATGCGCTGTACCGCGAGCACGGCGACCGCATCGACAACGGTTACACCCTGAAGCTGGTCAACAAGACCGATGCCGACCGCAGCTACCGGGTGCGGATCGAACCTGCCGACCAGACGCCGCTGACCCTGATCGGCGCGCCGCTGGAGGTCAAGGTTCCCGCCGGCGCCGTGATCGCGCAGGAAATCGAGATCGGCGCACCCGCCGATGGCGTGCGTGGCCGGCACAACCTGACCTTCGTCATCGAAGCCGATGACGGCAGCGCCAAGGCGCGCGTGGACAGCACCTTCTTCGGCCCGATGTAAGCGAACGGACAGGCTATGGAACCGAAATCCTCGCCCTGGCGCGAACCGATCGTCTGGCTGATGGTGGTGCTGGTGGGCGCCGTGGTCATCGGCAGCATCGCCATGTACAAGGCCGCCAATGCCGATGGACCGATGGACGCGGTTCCGGACGAGGTCCAGCGTACCGCGCAGATCCAGCAGGCCGATCTTGGCCCGGATGCCGCCGCGGCGCAGGCGGGGCTGGCCGCGGTCGCCAGCATCGACCATGAACACGGGCGGGTGGAGGTCTATCCGACCACCGGCACCTTCGACCATGCACGCCACCTGCGCCTGTCCTTGCACCATCCGACGCGCGCCAGCGAAGACCTGATCCTGGATCTGGAACCGTTCGATGCGGGTTGGCGCGCCAACGCAACGCCTGCCCTCGACCACGATTGGTTGCTGCAACTGGAACCGGCCAGCGGCAGTCGCTGGCGCCTGCGCGGCCGGCTCGCGAAGGGCGAACGTGCGGTGCATCTGCAACCCGCCATCGCGGCCAGCCAGCCCTAACCAGCATGGATGCCGTGGCCGCGGCCTGCCACCACTGCGGCGAACCCCTGCCGACGTTACCGGTGCATGCCGAGTTCGACGGCGTCACCCGCGCGTTCTGTTGCGATGGCTGCGCCGCGGCGGCGCGCTGGATCCGGGACGCGCATCTCGATGACTACTATCGCCTGCGCAATGCGCCCGCCGGCCGCGTCGATGCCGACGCACCCGCGCTGGCTGCGTGGGACCGCGAGGAACTATTGGCCGGCCACGCACGCGACGTGGACGGCGGCCGCGAGATCACCGTACTCACCGACGGTATGCGCTGCGCGGCCTGCGCGTGGTTGATCGATCGCGCCCTGGCGCGCGAGCCCGGCGTGCTGGATTCCAGTGCCAATGCCATCACCGGCCGCATCCGGATCGCTTGGGACCCGGCGCGCACCGCACTGTCCACGCCACTGGCGCGGCTGGCGGCGCTGGGCTATCGGCCCTATCTGGCCACCGGGCAGGCGCGCGAACAGGCGCAGCGGCGCGCCCGCAACCGCGACCTGCTGCGGATCGGCCTGGCCGGGATCGCCGCGATGCAGGCGATGATGTTCGCTGAAGCGCTGTATCTGGACACACGCGGTGAAATGCCGATCCCCACCCGCGATTTCTTCCGCTGGATCACCTTCATGGTGGCAACGCCAGTGGTGTTCTGGGCCGGCTGGCCGTTCCTGTTGGGGGCCTGGAACGAACTGCGCGGCAGGCGGATGGGCATGGATGTGCTGATCGCCGGGTCCACCCTGCTGGCATGGGCGGCCAGCACGCTGGAGACTGTGCGCGGCGGGTCGCATGTCTGGTTCGACGCCGCCGTCATGTTCGTGTTCCTGCTGCTGGTGGCCCGCCAACTCGAACAGCGCGCGCGCAGAATTGCCAGTGCGCAGGTCGATGCGCTGGCAAGGGCACGGCCCGCCTTCGCCACCCGCGAACTGGCCGAAGGCACACGCGAATCGGTGCCGATCGATGCGCTCGGCATCGGCGACATCGTGCGTGTCGCCGTGGGCGAACCGGTCCCGGCCGATGGCGTGCTGCGCGATGGCGAAGCGCGTTTCGAGGAATCCCTGTTGACCGGCGAATCCACGCCGGTGGCCAAGCGCGTCGGTGATGCGGTGTACGCCGGCACCGCCTGTCGCGAACACGCCGCGAGCATCCGAGTGACGCATGTCGGCACCGGCACCCGCCTCGCCGAGCTGGTACGACTGGTCGAATCCGCGCAAGCGCACCGCCCGGCACTGGCGCGCGGCGCGGAACGCATCGCCGGCTGGTTCGTGGCCGGCCTCGCACTGGCCGCGGTCACGGTCTATCTGTGGTGGCGTTCGCACGATCTGGCGCGCGCCTTCGAGGTGACCTTGGCCTTGCTGGTGGTCAGCTGCCCCTGCGCGTTGTCATTGGCGGTGCCCGCAGCGCTGGCCGCAGCCCATGGCGCACTGGCGAAGATCGGCGTGCTGGCAGTGCGTCCCGACGCACTGGATCGCTTGGCAGGCGTCACCGATGTGGTGTTCGACAAGACCGGCACCCTCAGCGATGGCAAACCCACCCTGCAAGGCGTGGATGCCTGCGAAGGAATCGATGCCGATCGCGCACTGCGGATCGCCGCCGCACTGGAGCGCGACAGCAACCATCCGCTCGCTGCCGCCTTCGCGCAGGTCACCGATCCGCCCGCCATCGAACACCTCCGCGCCACGGCGGGCGCAGGCGTGGAAGCCGTCATCGCAGGGCAGCGCTGGCGCATTGGTTCCGCACCATTCGCCATCGACGGCGAGGACGATGGCGCGATCTGGTTAGGCAGCAATACCGGAGCACGCGCACGCTTCACGTTGGTCGAACAGGAACGCCGCGACGCCACGCAGGCGATGCAGCGCTTGCGCGCACAGGGCCTCTCCCTGCATCTGGCCAGTGGCGACGCCACCGCTGCGGTGATGCGATTCGCCGAGGCGATGGACATCGGGAATGTCAGTACACGCCAGACGCCCGCCGACAAGCTGGAGCGCGTGCGCGCACTGCAAGCCGAAGGGTATCGCGTGGCGATGGTGGGAGACGGCCTCAACGACGCGCCGGTGCTGGCCGGTGCCGATGTCTCATTGGCAATCGGCGACGGTGCCGCGCTGGCCCAGCGCAGCGCCGATTTCGTGCTCGCCAATCCCGCCCTCAGTGCGATTCCTGCCGCCATCGACATCGCCCGCCGCAGCCGCCGCATCATCCGTGAAAACCTGGTCTGGGCGATCGGCTACAACCTGATGGCACTGCCCTTGGCCGCCGCCGGCATGGTCACGCCCTGGCTCGCGGCGCTGGGAATGGCGCTATCGTCGCTACTGGTCACCGCCAATGCCCTGCGGCTGACGCGGGTAGCGCGCACTTGAACGGATTGCCATGAACATCCTGCTGTTCCTGATCCCGATCAGCCTGCTGATGATCGCAGCCGCCGCCGGCATCTTCGTGTGGGCGGTGCGCCATGGCCAGTTCGAGGATCTGGACACCCCGGCGCTGGATGTGTTGCGCGAGGACGAGCCGCCAGCACGCAGCGCCGCCCCACCCGACACCACCAGCGACGACGATGCCGATTGACACCCTGGTGCTGGGCGCGGCACTGCTGACCGGCGTGCTCGGCGGTGTCCACTGTGTTGCGATGTGCGGCGGCATCGCCACCAGCTTCTCGATCGGCTCGCGCGGCTGGCGGGCAGCCACGCAACCCAACATCGGTCGCGTCGGCGGCTATGTGCTGGCCGGTGCGCTCGTCGGCGGTCTGGGCGGCGGCCTGCTCGGTGTGATCCGCCAGCCCTGGCTGGGCGTGGCGATGCGCGCCGCAGTCGGCTTGGTGCTGATTCTCGCAGGCTTGCGCATGCTGGATCGCAAAGGGCGCCTGCCACGATTTTCCGGTGGCCCCGCCACGCGCTTCTGGCGTCTGCTGCAACCCCTGCAACGTCGCCTGCTGCCCGCCAATACCGCCAGCAAACGCCTCGCCCTCGGCATGCTCTGGGGCTGGATGCCCTGCGGCCTGTCCGGCACCCTACTCACCGCCGCATGGCTGACCGCCAGCCCCGTTCACGGTGCCTTGGTGATGGCCGCCTTCGGCCTCGGCACCCTGCCGGTGATGGTGTCGCTGACCTGGGCCGGGGAACGCATCGGCCAGCGCCTGCAGCGTGGCGCGCTGCGCCGGGGCGCGGGCGTGATGGTGGTGATCGCCGGCCTGCTGACCCTGGCCGCACCCTGGCTGATCCACGCGCCGGTGCTGCACGGCCTGCTCGAAGCACTCGGCTGCCGCAGCCTGCCGACAGGCTGAATCGTCACCGTCCGAACAGCGGCGGAAACCGTCGCGGCCGTGCCACTCCCCTACAATCGAACGCCACGGGCTGGCAACGCAGGGAGTCGTGGCAAGGTGGGCGCATCCGGAAAGCAGGTTCACCCCTTGTTGCGTCTGCTGGGCAGGCGCGACCGACCGCAGGAAGAAGACGTCCCGGAGCTTGGCGCGTTGCGACAGCAACTCGCGGTCGCGCACGCGGTCGAACAGGAGCGCACGCGCATCTACAACGACCTGCACGACGACGTCGGCAGCGCGCTGCTGACCCTGCTGCATCGCGTGCCAGATTCGGAGCAGCAACTGGTCCGCGAAATCCTGCAGGACCTGCGCGCGATCCTCGCCCACGAACACGGTGTCGAAGGCACCCTGCTGGAAGTGCTGGCGCAACTGCGCGACGAAGTCGAGCAACGCCTGTTGACCCGCTCGATCGGCCTCGACTGGCTTCAAGCCGACACCTTGCCGGATCCCCTGCTCGATCGCGCACAAGGCATGCACCTGTTCCGGATCGGCCGCGAAGCCGTCACCAACGCCATTCGCCATGCCAACCCGACCCGGGTGCGGATCGTGGTGCGCCAGCTTGCGTCCGACCTGGTCTTCGAAATCACCGACGACGGCCGCTTCGATCCGACCCACATCGGCGACGGCCGCGGCACCCGCAGCATGCGCTCGCGCGCGGATGAACTCCACGGCGACATCCACTGGCAGCAAGGCACCCTCGGCGGCACCAAGGTGCTGTTGCGCTTTCCCCTGCCCGCGCCCCCCGCAGGCGCGGGATTCCCGCCCACCGCGCAGGATGGGAGCATTCCACGATGACCTCGCCACCGGCCCGCGCCCTGTTGCTGGAGGACCTGCCCGAGGTCGCGGCATGGCTGCGCGCATTGCTGGACAAGCATTTCCCGGGGATCGAGATCCACCACGCGGCCACCCTTGCGGAAGCACGCCGCCTGCTGGAGGCGGGCCTGCAAGCGCAGTTGGCCTTGGTCGACCTGGGCTTGCCCGATGGTGACGGCACCAGCCTGATCCGCCCGCTGGCCCAGCACGCGCCGGACTGCACCATCGTCGTCACCACCCTGTTCGGCGACGATGCGCATGTGTTCCCGGCCCTGCGCGCGGGCGCCCACGGTTATCTGCTCAAGGACCAACCGGAAGAACGCCTGGGCGCCGCCCTCGACGGCATCCTGCGTGGCGAACCGCCGCTGTCACCGTCGATTGCGCGCCGCCTGCTGCGCGCGTTCCAGCCGACGGTACCGGAGGCCACGCCCGA
>NZ_JADZDS010000008.1 GCF_020850895.1 Thermomonas sp.
CGCGCTTCAGCTGGCGCCCGCTGGCGATGTAATACGCGAACAGCAACGCCACCAGCGCCAACTTCGCGTGCAGCCAGCCGCCCTTGATCCCGAAATGCAACCAAAGTGCCAGCCCACCGACGAAGGCGAGGCCGAACATCACATGGCCAAAGCGGTACAAGCGCCCGCCCATCAGCAACAGGCGCTCACGGACCGCCGGTTCAGCACCGGCCTCGGCGAGGTTGACGAGGATGCGCGGCAGGTAGAACACCGCCGCCATCCAGGCGATCACGAACAGGAGATGGAAGGTCTTGACCAGCAGATAGGCCATCGGCTCACTTCGTCGGGGTGGAAGTCCGCAGGATGCCGGAAAAAGGGTCTGAGTAAAGGTTCGCGTTCGGACCGGATCGCATTCCGGGCACTGTCCGTGCGAGATTTACGCCGACCCCTTTTCCGGTTTCCGCAAGCCTCAATGACTAAAACCTACGACCGCGCCTATTTCGATCGCTGGTATCGCCACGGCGGCATCGGCCATGCGGCGCGGCTGGCGCGCAAGGTGGCGCTGTCGGTGGCGACGGCCGAATACCATCTGGAGCGCCCGCTTCGCAGCGTGCTCGACATCGGCTGTGGCGAAGGCGCGTGGCGCGCGCCGCTGCTGAAACTGCGCCCCAAGGCTGCGTATATGGGCTTCGACGCCAGCGAATACGCCATCGCCCGCTACGGCCGCCGGCGCAATCTGCACCTTGCCCGCTTCAGCGATTTCGCCCAATTGCGTCCCTGCCCACCGGTCGATCTGCTGGTGTGCAGCGATGTCCTGCATTACCTGCCCACGCGCGAGCTCGAGCGTGGTCTGCCGGCGCTGGCGGAACTGTGCGGCGGGGTCGCCTTCATCGAAGTCTTCGCCCGCGGTGATCAAGCGGTGGGCGATGACGTCGATTTCAAGGCACGCCCTGCATCCTTCTATCGCGAACGCTTGCGTGCACTCGGACTGCGCCCGCTGGGATCGCATTGCTGGCTCTCTCCCAGCCGCGTCGATGCCGCCGCAGCGCTGGAGCTTCCGGACTGACCCGCAAAAAACGCGAACCTGATCACATTCCGCCGCGCTGGGCGCGTTATGCTGCATCGCCACAAACGGGAGCACGACCAGCCGATGGTGCTATATCCACTGCATGAACTCTGGCGTACCGGGCTTGCGCCCCTGGCCTACTGGGCCGACGCCAACGCCCGCATCTATTCCGCCCAGGACAGCTGGCTGTCTTCCCTGCCCGGCTCTCAGCGCACAGCGGCCGGCTTCGAGTTGATGTACCGGCTCGGCAAGGATTACGAGAAGCCCGAATTCGGCATTCATCAGATCGAAGTCGAAGGCCGGGCGATCCCGGTGGTGGAACGGGTCGCGCTGGAAAAACCCTTCTGCCGCCTGCTGCGCTTCAAGCGTTACCACGACCAGGCCGATGGCCTGGCGCGGATGAAGGACGACCCGGTCGTGCTGGTGGTCGCGCCCTTGTCCGGCCACCACGCCACCTTGCTGCGCGACACCGTGCGCACCCTGCTGCCCGACCACAAGGTCTACATCACCGATTGGACCGACGCCCGGATGGTGCCCACCGATGCCGGCGCCTTCCACCTCGACGACTACGTCGCCTACGTGCAGGAGTTCATCCGCCACATCGGCGCCCAACAGCTGCACGTCATCAGCGTCTGCCAGCCCACGGTGCCGGTGCTGGCTGCGGTGTCGCTGATGGCCGCGCGCGGGGAGGCGGTTCCGCGCTCGCTCACCCTGATGGGTGGGCCGATCGACGCCCGCCGCTCGCCGACCGCGGTCGACAACCTCGCCACCCGCCAGCCGCTGTGGTGGTTCGAGAACACCGTCATCCACACCGTGCCAGCCAACTATCCCGGCGTCGGCCGCCGCGTGTATCCGGGCTTCCTGCAGCACCTGGGCTTCGTGGCGATGAACCCGGAGCGCCACGGCCAGTCGCACTGGGATTTCTATCTGGACCTGATCAAGGGCGACCTCAGCTCGGCCGAATCGCACCGCAAGTTCTACGACGAATACAACGCGGTGCTGGACATGCCAGCCGAGTATTACCTCGACACCATCCGCACCGTGTTCCAGGAACACTTGCTGCCACGCGGCTTATGGGATGTCGCTGGCGAGCGCGTGGATCCGTCGAAGATTCGCGATTGCGCCCTGCTGACCATCGAGGGCGAACTCGACGATATCTCCGGGCAGGGCCAGACCCGCGCCGCCCACGACCTGTGCACCGGCATTCCCGCGCAGAACCGCAAGCACATCACCGCCGAGGGCGCCGGCCACTACGGCATCTTCAGCGGCCGCCGCTGGCGCACGCAGATTTATCCGCAGGTGCGGGCGTTCATTGCGGCGCAGGCGGGCCTACCGGCAGCTACTGTCGCCTCCAAAAACACGCCGAAGAAATCGAGCCCGAGGAAGAACACCCGCAATCAGGGAACCGCCACCTAGGCCCTCCGCTCGTCATCCCAGCTTTCGCTGGGATGACGGCTTGTTCAGCCAAGGCGCGTTTCCTTGCCGCACGCCTCTCGCTAGCCCAGATTGCTGACCAGCATCGTCTTGGCCAGTTTGCCGTGCAGGCGACCGATGAAGCGGGCCAGGTGCAAGGTTGCGAACAGCAGCATGATCCCCAGCACCGGCAACAGCACACCGAGCCACGGTGCCTGCTGCAGGGTCACGTCTTGCCACACGTTGATGTACGCGCCGTAGCCCAGGGCCGCCACGATCGGGGCTGCGATGAAGCTCAGCGACAGGCTCAGGCAGGTCACCACAACAGTGAAATACGCGACGCCCACCGGCAGCATCGCGAGGAAGTAGAGCATCGTGCCCCACGTCCGCGGGTCGGTGAACATCGCGCCGATGCGCTTCAGCAGCGGCAAGTTCCGGTCGGTGTACAGCGGACGGCGCGGCATGCGTTCGCCAAGCATGACCTCGACGATGCGACCCTCGACCAGCGCGAGGATGCGGGTGGCACCGATGAACAGGATCACGAACGGGATGCCGATGATCAGCACCGCAAGCCCGGCGGACAATGACGCGCCGGTCACCACCCAGGTGAAGTAGAACGTGCCGGTGGCCAGGGCCAGCAGCATGTAGAACAGCGCCCCGTAGGTATAGGGATCGGTGACGACGCCGAAGAATTGCCCAGCCAGCGTCTTGCGCGGTGCAGGTGCCGGCGGACGCAGCGCGGTCTGCACCTTCACTTCGGTGTCGCGATAGATGTCGGCCACTTCATCCGGCGCGCCATAGCTGCCGGCGACGGACGCGATGACCTCGGCCTCGGATTGGCCAGGATTGGCCGCCAACTCCGAACGCAGGTAGTCCTCGGCGTCGTACAGCGCATCCTGTGCCAGCGCCGGATCGCAACCGGCCAGTGCCGCACGCAGGCGTTCGAGATACTCGGGGATGGTGGTGGGCAGATTCGTGTTCATGCATCGGTATCCTTCAGCACGGCATCAAGGGAATCACGGGTGGCACGCCAGGCGGCGCTCCATTCGATCAGGGCATCGCGCCCGGCAGCGGTTGCGCGGTAGTAGCGGCGCGGCGGACCGCTGGTGGACGGCTCGACGAAACTTTCCAACAGGCCGCTGCCTTCGAGGTTGCGCAACACCGGGTACAGCGCGCTTTGCTTGCCCGCCAGCACGCCATCGCCGAACTGCTCCAAGCGCTTGGCGATCTGGTAGCCGTACATCGCATCGGCACTGGCGGCGACCACGGCCAACAACGCCAGTGATACGGTGCCGGCACTCAGCTCCTTGTGGAATTTGCGCAACAGGGTTTCGTCCATTTCCGCGCCTCCGCTAATCTGGAGTGAATGCTATTACTGATTTCGATATAGTGAATATGCCAGTAGTCATGCAATTCGCTATGCTGCCGCCTTCACCCTTGGAGCCGCACCGATGCGCCGTGGATTGCTTGTCGTCGCCCTTGCCCTCGCCCTGCCCGTCGGCGCGCAGAACGCCACCTCACCGCCGAAGCCGCGCACGCCGCAGCAGATCATCGACGCGGCACCCGCCAGCGCCTGGCGTACGCTCGATCCGGCCAACACGCTGTACCTGGAGCTGGCGAGCGGCCGCGTCATCATCGAGCTGGCACCCGGCTTCGCGCCCGAGCACGTCGCCAACATCAAGACCATGGCCAAGGGCAGTTTCTGGGATGGATTGACGATCTACCGCTCGCAGGACAACTTCGTGGTCCAGTTCGGTGACGCCGAGGGCGAGGAAGCCGGCAAGGCCAAACCCTATCCCGCCGGCACCCGCACCCACCTGCCGGCCGAGTTCACCCGCAGCGCCACCGGCGTGCCGTTCGACCGCCTGCCCGATGTCGATGGCTGGGCGCCGCAGGTGGGCTTCGCCGATGGTTTTCCGGTCGGGCGCAATCCGCAGACCGGCCAGATGTGGATCGCCCACTGCTACGGCGTGGTCGGCGCCGGCCGCAACAACGCCCCGGACAGCAGCATCGGCGCGGAACTCTATGCCGTGATCGGGCAAGCGCCACGCGCGCTCGACCACCAGCTCACCGTGGTCGGCCGGGTCGTGCAAGGGATGGAATTGCTCAGCGTGATCCCGCGCGGCCCGGCGCCGATGGGTTTCTACACCGATCCGGCCCTGCGCACGCCGATCCTGTCGATCAAGCTTGCCAGCGAGGTGCCCGTCGCGCAGCGCACGCCACTGCAACTGCTGCGCACCGACAGCCAGGCCTTCATCGATGCCACCGAGGCGCGCCGAAATCGCAAGGACGATTTCTACACCCAGCCGCCCGGCCATATCGACCTGTGCGGCGTGCCCTTGCCGGTGCGCACCCCGCCAGCACCCTGAGCACCCGCCGCCCCATCACCGGGTGACGTTCGTCATCTGCAGTGCGTGACTCTTGGCACTGCGTGCAGTGCCTGGCGATCACACATCCTTCCGCAATTCACTTGGCATTCGGGAAACCCCATGATCCGAAGCTGCACCCCGATCCTCTGCACGGCCTTGCTTGCATGGGCCGCACCGGTCGCATTCGCCAAGACTCCCGCTCCGGCGACCACGGCGCCAACCACCACCGCTGCCTCGTCCGGCACCTGTGCGACGATCCCGCTGGCCGCACCCAACGCCGCGGCGGTGCGCACCGCCAGCGCGGTTGACGCTTGGGGCGGTCCGCGCGCTGCCAATGCGGCCACTTTGTCCGACCGCGTGGTGAGCTACTCGATCGACGCCACCCTCGACCCCGACAAGCACACCGTCACCGGCAAGCAGACGCTCACCTGGCGCAACCGCAGCGCCCAGCCGGTGTGCAGCATCTACGTCCACTTGTACCTGAACGCGTTTGAAGGCCCCGGCAGCACCTTCATGACCGAAAAGCGCGCCAGCGCCAGCGGTTTTCGCAGCAACGTGGCCACCCGCGACGGTGAATATGGCTACATCCGCCTCGACCGCGTCGCCCAGGGCGGCGCGGCAGCGAAGTGGACCTTCGTGCAGCCCGACAACGGACCGAAAACCGACCGCAGCGTGGTCCGCATCGACCTGCCGCAGCCGGTCGCGCCGGGCGCCAGCACCACCTTGAACATCGACTTCTTCGACCAGTTGCCGCGCGTGGTGGCGCGGACCGGCTACTACGGCAGCTTCCATCTGATCGGCCAGTGGTTCCCGAAGATCGGCGTGCTGGAACTGCCGGGCGAACGCGGTGCCACCGCGCCGCGCTGGAACGCCCACGAATTCCACCTGCACAGCGAGTTCTATGCCGACTACGGCAGCTATGACGTGCGCCTGACGGTTCCGAAGGGCTATACCGTCGGCGCCACCGGGCAGGAAACCGGCGCGCCGGTCGAACGCGGCGGCAAGGTGACCCACCACTACGTCCAGCACGACGTCCACGATTTCGCCTGGACCGCCGACAATCGCTACGCCAAGCCGCTGGTGCGCACTTGGAACGGCCCGCGGGGCCCGGTCGAAGTGCGCGTGCTCTACACCCCCGAATACACCAGCAACGCCGAGCCGGTGGCGCAGGCCACGATCGATTCGTTGGCGTATTTCTCGCGCACGCTCGGGCCCTACCCGTACAAGACTGCCACCGCCGTGGTTCCGCCCTACGGCGCAGCCGAAGCCGGCGGCATGGAATATCCGACCTTCTTCACCGCCGACAGCACATCGGAGGTGGCTGCGGGCAGCCTCGGTCGCTTCGCGCTCGACTTCGTCACCGTGCACGAGTTCGGCCACGGCTATTTCTACGGCATCCTCGGATCCAACGAATTCGAGGAGCCGATGCTCGACGAAGGAATGAACGAGTACTGGGACCAGCGCATGATGACCGAGCGCAACCAGGTCTTGAACCTCACCTCAGCGTGGCTGGGCGCGCTGGGCGTCGGAACCCAAATCCGGCCGTTCGACATGGAGCGACTTTCCGCCATGCTCCCCGATCCAGCCGATTCGCTTGGCGAAAACAGCTGGTCGCGGATGTCCAGCGCAAGCTATGGCACCGTGTACTCGCGCACCGCCACCGCGATGCGCCAGATCGAGATGCTGGTCGGCACGCCTGCGCTGGAACGGGCAATGAAGCTGTACTACGAGCGCTGGAAGTTCCGCCATCCCTCGCTGGCCGACCTGCGTGACACGCTGGCCGAAGGGACTGGCCGCGCCGACATCGTCATCCCCGCCTTCGACGCCTACGTCTACGGCACCGGCAAGACCGACGACCGCATCACCAGCATGAGCAGCAGTGAGGTGCTTCCGCTGCCCGGCTACCACCAGCAGGACGGCAAACAGGTGCTGCTGGACAGCAAGGCCGTGGACAAGCGGATCGCCGACCAGCGCGCTGCCTGGAAGAAGGCCCATCCGAATTCAAAGCCCGGCACCGGGCCATTCCCGTTCCACACCGTGATTCTGGTCCGGCGCGATACGGTCAAGCCGCCGCAGGTGCTGCGGGTGACGTTCGCCGATGGCAGCCATCGCGACCTCGCCGTGACCTCGCAGGCGAGTTGGCAGCGTTTCGTGCTGGACACCCCGGTCAAGGCAGTTTCCGCCCA
>NZ_JADZDS010000009.1 GCF_020850895.1 Thermomonas sp.
GAACAAGTCCGGCAATGCCAGCCTGCGCTGGGGTGAGGGTCTATTGATCACGCCGACCGGGCGCGCCTATGACCGCCTGCAGCCCGAGGACATCGTCCATCTGGACGCCGAAGGCGGCTGCCGGCCGCGGCAGCTGATCCCATCCAGCGAATGGCGCTTCCACGTCGACATCCTGCGTGCGTTCCCGGCGATGAACGCGGTCGTCCACGTTCATTCCACCCATGCCACCGCCTTGGCCTGCCTCGGCGAGGGCATCCCCGCCTTTCATTACATGGTCGCAGTGGGCGGCGGCGACCGCATTCCTTGCGCCGATTACGCCACCTTCGGCACCGCCAAGCTTTCCGACAACATCCTGCGCGCAATGGCCAATGGTCTGCATGCCTGCCTGATGGCCAACCATGGGCAAGTCACCACCGGCAAGACCCTCGCCGAGGCCTATGCATTGGCAGAGGAAGTGGAGAACCTCGCACGCCAGTACATGCTGGCACGCACGCTGGGGGCAACAAAAAACCTGTCGAAGGAAGAGATGGACGCGGTACTGGAAAAGTTCAAGACCTACGGGCAGCAACACCGGGGGCATTGACCGATTCGATGGGGATCAGCGCATGACGGACAAACCGGTTGCCATGAGTGAGGGGGTTGGCACTCGCTAGAATGCACGCATGACGACGACTGCCTTCGACCACAACCTGTATGCCGGCTGCGCGGCGCAGATCATTTCCCATACTCGGGAGCTGGCTGCCAGGGGTTGGACGCCTGCAACAGCGGGCAATTTTTCCATCCGCATGGATGCAGACCACGCGGCCATCACCATTTCAGGCAAGGACAAGGGGCGACTGACCGAAGCCGACATCATGGTCGTGGACATGACCAACAACGCAGTGGCCACCCACCACCGCCCGTCAGCCGAAGCAGCGCTGCACACCCACCTGTATCGGCGTTTCCCGAACGTCGGCGCGGTGCTGCACACCCACTCCCCCACCCAGACCATCGCCGGGCTGCTGTATGAACAAGAAGGCCGGGTACGACTCCGCGGCTACGAACTGTTCAAGGCGCTTCGCGGGCACACCACCCATGAAGCAACGCTGGATCTCCCGGTGGTGCCCAATTCTCAGGACATGGACACACTGACCGCCAGCGTGGACGCTGCGTTGACCGAACCCAACAGCTGGGGCTATCTGATCGCCGGCCACGGCCTGTACGCCTGGGGACAGGACATCAGCGAGGCGAGGCGGCATCTGGATGCATTCGAATTCCTGTTGGGATGCGAACTGGAGATGCGCCGACTGCGCACCTGAGGAGACCACCGATGAGTCGACTTCGTATCTTTGCCGAAGACAACCCGAATACACCACTCCAGACCACGGACTGCCACGTGGCGATCGTGGCTGCGCTGGAAAAAATCGGCGTCGCTTTCGAACGCTGGACACCCACGCACCCGGTCAAGCCGGGGGATGCACCAGAACAGGTGATGGCCGCCTACCGGGAGGATATCGACCGACTGGTGGCCGCGCACGGATTCCAGAGTGTCGACGTGGTCAGCATCGCTCCCGACCATCCCGACCGCGTGGCCCTGCGCGCAAAATTCCTCGACGAGCATGCCCACAAGGAAAACGAGGTGCGGTTCTTCGTGGCCGGAGGCGGGCAGTTTTCCCTGCATGTGGGCGACAGAGTGTACGAAGTGGTGTGCGAAACGGGGGACCTGATTTCGGTGCCAGACGGTGCTACCCACTGGTTCGACATGGGCGAGGAGCCGAGTTTCGTGGCCATCCGGTTCTTCACCGAGCCGGACGGGTGGGTGGGTTATTTCACCGGAAGCGACATTTCCCGGAGGTTCTCCCGCTATCAACCGGCCCAGGCATCTTGACCACCATCCTCACCGACATCGAAGGCACCACCAGCAGCATTTCCTTCGTCAAGGACGTGCTGTTCCCGTACGCACGGGCGGCCCTGCCGGGCTTCGTTCGCGACCACGGCCACGACCCGGAGGTGCGTCGCTGGCTGGACCATGTGGCGATCGAGATTGCCGCCAGTGCCTGTCAGGACGCGGTGATCGTGGAGACCCTGCAGGGCTGGATCGATACCGACCGCAAGCACACCGCGCTGAAGGCGCTGCAAGGCATGGTCTGGGAAGCAGGCTATCGTGACAAGGATTTCACCGCACCCCTGTATCCGGATGTCGTCCCGGCGCTGCGACGTTGGCATGCCGAAGGGCATGTGCTCGCCGTGTATTCCTCAGGTTCAGTGCCGGCACAGAAGCTGTTGTTCGCGCACACGGATTCCGGCGACTTGACCCCGCTGTTTTCCGGCTTCTTCGATACCGAGGTCGGTGGCAAGCGCGAGGCCGACAGTTACCGCACCATCGCTACACGGGCGGCGCGGGAACCCGGCGACATCCTTTTCCTGTCCGATGTGGTGGCAGAACTCGATGCCGCCCGCGACGCCGGCCTGCGCACGGTCTTGCTGGATCGACGCGAGGATTACCCGACCCCACGCCTTGGCGAGGCCACGCACGAACATCGTCGGGTGGAATCGTTCGCCGAGATCATGCCCTGAACCAAAGGCTCAGGGCTGCGCATCCAACAGCGTGTAGCTTGTTGTCGCGGTGAGCACGCCGCGCCAGCGATCAAACGCACGCACCTCGATCCGGTGGGCGCCAGCCGCAAGATTCGTGGGCAGCGCCGCACGCCAGAGGTGCGGGGAAATCTCGGCCTCGGGCGAACGGTCGAAACCGCGCAGGGCTTCGGCCAGGTCATCGCGCATGTTTTCCTCGGTCAAGCTCGGATCCGGCAGATCGACCTTCTTCATTGGCTTCCACTCCCCATCATCGACCCGGAACTCCAGCCGTGAGGCGTCATCGCCCATGTAGTAATTGGCGAACACACCCCAGGCCGGATAGGCGCCACGACGCAGGACCTTGGGCGCGTGCAGGCCAATCTGGGTGTCCGCCGGGTCGCGCGCCGCATGCCATTCCAGGGCGTAGCCGCCCTGAGGCTTGAGGGTCAGCACCGCATAACCATTCGGGCTGCCATCGCCCATTCGCGCATCGGGAATACCTTCGGCATCCTTCACACCACTCCAGTACGCACCGCAGGCCGCGCCGACGTTGAACTCATGCAGGGGCACGGCGCCCAGCCAGCCATCGCTGGCGTCGTGGAAGACATTGCGCTGGCCGTGGCTGTGCGCGCTCAGGACCAGCACATGCGGAAACGGCGCGAGCAAGGCGAATAGACGGGTACGATCGGCATCGCGGAAGTTCTTCTCGTCGACCTTGTCGAACAACGGGATGTGCATCGCCAGCACCAGCAGCTTGTCCTTCGGCAGCGTGGGCAGGTAACGCTGCAGGAAGGCGTACTGATCCTCGCGCAGGCCGCCGATGTAGGCCGGCTTCTGCCCGGGCAGGGTGATCACGTCGTCCAGCACCACGAAGTTGGCGAGCGCGGTCTGCCGTGCCTGCGTGTCCGGGCCGATCAAGCGGTGGAACACCGTCAGCGCGGTCGCGTCGTTGGTCGTGCCGCGGTCGATGTCGTGGTTGCCGGGTGCGAACATCCACGGCAGGCCGAGCAATTCGGTGGCCTGCTTGACCGCGGGCAACAAATCCGGCGCATCGTCCACCAGATCGCCCAAGGTCAGGCCCAAACTAGCCCGGGTACGCCCGCGCAGGGGCTGCACGATGTCACGCAGGAAATAATCGACTTGTTCGACGGAGCGTGGCTGCGGATCGCCGAACACCAGCACCTGTGCTGCATCACTGCGCACGCTGGCGGGCACGCGCCGATAGACCATGCAACCCGGGCCATGCCAGTTATCTGCCTGTGGCAAGGGCTGCGGTGCTTCCACCGCGACCGGCACGCAGGCCGTCGTCTGCGCTTGGACGGCCGGGGCGAGCAACAGTAGAACGAAAAATAGATGGCGATGCATCCGGCAATTATGCCTGCACGCCGCCGCCCGCGATGTTCATCCGCGCCGTGCCGCCAATACCTGCCGGGCATCGGCCAGCGACAGGCCACGCGCACGCAGCAGCACGGCGAGGTGGTAGAGCAGGTCGGCGGCCTCGCCCAGCAGCGCCTCATTGTCCTGCGCCACCGCCGCCAATGCCGTTTCCACGCCCTCCTCACCCACTTTCTGGGCGATCCGGCGCACGCCCTCGGCAAACAGTTTCGTGGTGTAGCTGCCGTCCGGGCGTTCGCGCGCACGTGTTGCGATCAGCGCATCCAGCTCGGCCAAGGCATCGCCAGGCGCCTCAGTGAAGCAGCTGCTGCGCTGAAGATGGCAGGTGGGTCCGTGCGGGTGCGCCTGCACCAACAAGGTGTCGGCATCGCAATCGGTCGCAACACCCACCAGTTCCAGCACATTGCCCGAGGTTTCGCCCTTCATCCATAACCGCCGCTTGCTGCGGCTGAAGAAGGTGACCTTGCCGCAGGCCAGGGTGGCCATCAGCGCTTCACGGTTCATATAGCCGAGCATCAGCACGCGCAGGCTGGTCGCGTCCTGCACGATCACCGGAAGCAGGCCGTCCTGCTTGTCCCACGCCAGCGATTCGATGTCGAACTTCGAGTTCATAGGCGCACCTGTATGCCGCGTCCGCGCAAGGTGCGCTTGAGTTCGGGAATGGCCAGCGCGCCGGAATGGAACACGCTGGCGGCCAGCGTGCCGTCCACGTCGGCCTGCAGGAACGCATCGGCGAAGTGCTGTGGTGCGCCCGCGCCGCCAGAGGCCACCAGCGGCACCGTGCAGACCGCACGCACCGCGCACAGCTGTTCGATGTCATAGCCCGCACGCACGCCGTCGCTACCCATGCAGTTGAGCACGAACTCGCCTGCGCCCAGCCGCTGCGCCTCGACCACCCAGTCCAGCGTGCGCCAGCCCGGTGCCCGCATCGTGTCCGGTGTGCCGGTGTGGCTGCGCACCCGCCATTGGCCATCGGCTTCGCGGACCGAATCAATGCCGACCACCACGCATTGCACGCCGAAGGCGTCGGCAAGTTCGACAATCAGGTCCGGGCGTTCGAGCGCCGGGGTATTGATCGAGACCTTGTCGGCACCCGCGCGCAGCACCTCCCGCGCTTCAGCCACGCTGCGGATGCCGCCGGCAACGCAGAACGGGATATCAAGTTTGCGTGCCACCTGCACCACCCAGTCGCGATCCACGCTGCGCCCTTCCGGGCTGGCGCTGATGTCGTAGAACACCAGCTCGTCGGCACCGGCATCGCGATAGCGCGTCGCCAGTTCGACGATTCCTCCCATGTCGACGTGATCACGGAAGCGCACGCCCTTGACCACCCGGCCATCGCGCACGTCGAGGCAGGGAATGATGCGCCGGCTCAACATGCCAGCGCCTCCTCCAATGCCAACCGCCCGTCCAGCAACGCCTTGCCCAGCACCGCACCCGCGCAGCCCGCCGCACGGGCGTCAACGACGTCGCGCACGTCGCGCACACCACCACTGGCCTGCACCTGCACGCCGGGATACGCGACGCAGAGATGCCGATACAGGTCCAGATTGGGGCCGGTCAGCATGCCGTCGCGGGCGATGTCGGTGCACAGCACATGGCGTAGGCCGGCGTTGGCATAGCGCGCCAACAGCAACTCCAGCATTTCCTCGGAGGTTCGCGTCCAGCCGTGCACGGGCAAGCGCCACTGACCGTCGGCATCTTTCCGGGTGTCCAGCGCGATTGTCAGCACCTCGCTGCCGAATTCATCCAGCCAATCGATCACGGCGTCCGGCTCATGCACCGCGAGCGAACCCACCACCACCCGCGTTGCACCCGCATCCAGCAGCGCCCGCACATCCCCGCGGATGCGCACGCCGCCACCGGTTTGCACCTGCAGGCCGGTGCTGGCCACGATCCTTGTCAGCAGCGGCAGCAAGGTATATCCGCCGGCCTTGGCTGCATCCAGATCGACCAGATGCAGCCATGTCGCGCCGGCCTCGGCATAACGCCGGGCGAAGGCCAGTGGGTCCTCGCCATAGCGTGTTTCATCGGCGTAATCGCCCTGTCGCAGGCGCACCACGCGTCCGCCGCGTACATCGATGGCCGGGTAAATGGAAAAACTCATCACGGGTTCCATTCCATGAAATTCGCAAGCAGACGCGCACCCACCGATGCCGAACGTTCCGGATGGAACTGCGCACCGGCAACCCGCCCACGTTGCACCATCGCGGCAAAGCGTTCGCCATGCGTGCATGCGGCAACGCAATCATCCGTCACCGGCGCGGCATAGCCGTGCACGAAATAGGCGTGTGCATCGCCCTCGATGCCATCCAACAAGGGGGATGGCCGCAGTGGCTCCAGTCCATTCCAGCCCATGTGTGGCACCCGCAAGCCGGTCGACCCCTGTAACTTGTGCACCCGTCCAGGCAGCAGGCCAAGGCAGCCCACCTCACCCTCTGCCGAGGATTCGAAAAGCAATTGCATCCCGAGGCAGATCCCCAGCAACGGCACTCCGAGGGTCGGCAACACTTCGACGAAGCCGCGTTCGCGCAGCAACGCCATCGCGCATGCCGCCGCCCCCACGCCGGGCAGGATGACCCGCTGCATGCCGCGCAATCCATCGGCATCGCGCACGACCACGGGTGTGGCCCCAAGGCGCTCCAACGCATAGCAGACAGAACCGAAATTCGCCCCGCCGGCATCGATGACAGCGACCACGCTCACAGTGCGCCCTTCGTCGAAGGCAGTTCCAGGCCTTCGCGCCGGACCGCCTGCCGTAGCGCGCGCGCCAGCACCTTGAAGCAGGCTTCAACCTGATGGTGGGTATTCTCGCCCTCGACCTTCAGATTCAGGTTCAGCCCCGCCGCATCACACAGCGAACGGAAGAAATGCGGCACCAGCTCCAGCGGCAGGTCGCCGACGCGCTCGCGGCTGAAGCGCCCATCGAACACGAAGTACGGACGGCCGGAAAAATCCAGCACTGCGCTGGCCAGGCTTTCGTCCATCGGCAGGGTGAAACCATAGCGACCGATTCCACGCTTGTCGCCCAGCGCCTCACGCAGCGCCTGCCCGAGCGCCAATCCGGTGTCTTCCACGGTGTGGTGCTCATCGATGTGAAGATCGCCCTCGGCTTCGATCTCAAGTGCGAAGCCGCCATGCTTGCCGATCTGCTCCAGCATGTGATCGAAGAATGCAAGCCCGGTGCGGATCTTCGGCTCGGCGATGCGATCCAGATCAACCGCGACGCGGATCCTGGTTTCCTTGGTATCGCGCTGCACGATGGCGCAGCGCGGCGCATTGGCCAACGCATGAGCGATCTCGGCCCAATCCCAATTCCCGCCGAACTGCGCGGTCTGCAACTGGAAGGCGCGGATGTTCATGTTCCGTGCGAAGTCAATATCGGTGGGACGGTCACCCACAACCGCACTACGCGCCCAGTCGATCGATCGATCTTGCAGATAGCCGGTCAACATGCCGATGCCAGGCTTTCGGTTCGGACTGTTCTCCGACGGGAAACTCGCGTCGATGAATTCATCGCGAAACACGATGCCCTGGCTTTCGAATATCTGAAGCATCAGCGCATGCGGGCCATCGAAATCTTCCCGTGGAAAGGCGTCGGTGCCAAGGCCATCCTGGTTGCTGACCATCACGAAGTCGTAGCCGGCATCGCGAATTTTCAGCATCGCTGGAATCACGCCGCGCACGAGGCGCAGCTTCTCGAACGCGTCAATCTGAAAATCCGCCGGCTCCTCGATCAGGGTGCCGTCGCGATCCACGAACAAGACGGGCCGAAGACTCATGCCGCCGCCTCCGCGCCAACCGCTTCCAGCGCTGCCAGCACCCGCCTGCATTCCTCACGGGTCCCCACGGTAATCCGCAGCGCATCACCCAACTGCGGCATGGCGCGCATGTCGCGCACCACCACGCCCGCCGCCAGCAGCGCGGCGAACGCCGCACTGACATCCATGAAACGCACCAGCAGGAAGTTACCTGCCGCGGGGTACACCCTCCGCACCGATGGCAATCCACGCAGCCCATCGGCCAGCCGCGCCCGGGCTTCGCGCACCGCCGCCATCCGACTACGCGTCAATGCCAGCGCGCCAGCTTCCAGTGCCTCCATCGCTGCGTCCACCACCGGCTGCGGCATCGGGTACGGTGCCTGGCAGCGGCGCAGCGCCTCGATCAATGCTGGGCCAGCAAGTACACAGCCAACCCGCGCACCAGCCAGTGCATGCGCCTTCGAAAGCGTGCGCAGTACGACGATGTTGTCGCCCGCCTCCAGCAGCGTCGTTGCCGATGGCGCATCGGCGTATTCGATGTAGGCTTCGTCCACCACCACGATGCAGCGTTCGCGCAGTCGCCGCGCCAATGCAGCGATGTCGGAAAGCGCCAACAATTCGCCAGAGGGATTGCCCGGCGTACACAGGAACAGCAGGCTGGCCCCCTGCGCCAGCGCGGCGTCGCCCATTGCCGCAAGGTCTGCGCACAGTCCGGCACTGCCATCGCGAAGCGGCACGTCGACCACGGTGGCACCGTGCAATCTTGCGCATACCGCGTACATGCCGAATACCGGCGGCGCGATCACCACCCGGCCTTGCCCCGGCGCGCAGAAGGCGCGAAGCAACAAATCGATGCCCTCGTCGCTGCCCCGCCCCACCAGCAACTGCACTGGAGCGACGCCATACAACTGCGCCAACCGTGCGCAGAGTGCTTCCGGCTGCGGCTGCGGATAGCGACGCAGGCGCGAATCGGTATCCGCGGCGTTCGCCCACGCCGATTCATTGGCATTGAGCCAGATGCGTCCAATCAGCGTATCGCTGCGCGCGGATTTGTAGCCCGCAAAGTCGCGCAGGTCGGCGCGCAATAGTGACTCCACCGTGCTGCTCATGCGGCTTGCTCCAAGCGCAACTCCACCGCTCGTGCGTGCGCCGTGAGCCCTTCGGCATGCGCCAAGGTCGCCGCGCAGGGCCCTGCATTGGCGATTCCTCCGCGCGTTGCCTCCTGCACGGTAATTGCTTTCTGGAAGCTCGCCACCGACAACCCGCTCCACGCCCGCGCCGCGCCACCCGTAGGCAGCACATGGTTGCTGCCGCTGCAGTAGTCACCCAGTGCTTCCGGTGTGAAATCGCCGAGAAAGATGCTGCCGGCATTGTCGATGTCCGCCAGCCATGCCGTCGGCTCGCGCACGCTCAGGATCAAGTGCTCCGGGGCATAGGCATTGCTGATCTCGATTGCCTGCGCGATGCACGCCACCTTCAGGAACCGCGAACTGACCAGCGCACGCGTCGCGATGTCGGCACGGGGCAGTTGTGGCAACTGTGTGGCGATCTCGTCCATCACCGCCTCCAGCAGCGCATCATCGTCACTGAGTAACAGCACCTGCGAATCCGGGCCATGTTCCGCCTGCGACAACAGATCAGCCGCAACGAACGCCGGGTTCGCCCCGGCATCGGCGATCACCAGCACTTCCGATGGCCCCGCCGGCATGTCGATGGCCAGCCCGCCGGGACGCTGTGCCGCCTGTCGCTTGGCCTCATCCACCCATGCATTGCCAGGACCGAACAGCTTGTCGCAGCGCGGCACCGTTTCAGTCCCCAGCGCCATCGCCGCGATGGCTTGGGCACCACCCAGCTTGAACACGCGCACGCCTGTCGCCTGTTGCGCAGCCAGCAACACCGCCGGATCCGCACTCCCATCCGCACGCGGCGGCGTGCACAGCACAATCTCCTTGCAACCGGCCAGGCGCGCCGGAACGCACAGCATCAACGCAGTTGATGGCAGCGGTGCGCTACCCGCAGGCACGTACAGGCCGACCCGCCGTATCGGTCGCTGCACCCGTTCGCAGCGCAGCCCCGGCGCGGTGTCCACGGCATAGCTCCCTGCCATGCCCGCACGATGGAAGGCTTCGATGCGCCCAGCCGCTTCGACGATTGCGTGGCGTACCTCGGCCGGCACCCGCGTTGAGGCTGAGCTGAGCTCGTCCTCGCCGACCTCGAACTCCGCAAGCGCCACACCATCGAAACGCATCGTGTAGTCCAACAATGCCGCATCGCCTCGCGCATCCACCTCGGCGAAGATCGCCTGCACGCCCTTGCGCACCCGATCCGATACGGCTTGCACCGGGCGCTGCAACAGCGAGTCGCGCGCAGCACTATCCAGCCGATTCCAATCCAGGATATTCATGCCAGCATCCGCTCCACGGGCAACACCATCAACCCACGCGCGCCTGCACGCTTGAGGTCTTCCAGCCGCTGCCAGGTCATCGCGCCATGGCAGAGCGCCTGCAGCGCCAGCGTGTCGGCGCCATCCACCGCGCACATCGTGGGCGGCTCGGCATCCGGCAAGAGCTGCAACACCTGTGGCAAGCTGTCACGCGCGGCTTGGAACAACAACAATTTGCTATCGCGGATGCGCAGCACGCCATCCATCCGACGCAACAGCAAGTCCGCAAGTTCAGCACGCACATCACCAAACGGCTGCACCGGCCCCGCCAACACCGCCTCGCTCAACATCACGTCTTGCACGGCTTTGAGCTGGTTTGCGGCGAGCGTGGCGCCACTGGACACCAAATCGCAAATCACATCGGCTTGCCCAAGGCGCGGTGCGATTTCCACCGAACCGTTGAGTACCACGATGTCAGCTTCCAACTGCTGCGCCCGTAGCCATCTGCGCAGCTGATTGGGGTACGTAGTGGCGATACGTTTCCCGGCGAGTTGTTGCGCACCTTGCCAGTCCCAACTTTCCGGCACCGCAACGGAGAGCCTGCAACCACCAAAACCCAACGCCCGCCATTCACGGAAGTTAGCCGAATTGCCATTGGCGGCACGTCCATCGATCTCCTCATCCAGCACGTTGCGCCCGACGATCCCGAGATCACACACGCCTTCGGCAATCAACCCGGGGATGTCGTCATCGCGTACCAGAAGCAGGTCGACCGGCAGCGATTCGCCGTAGCAAAACAACTTGTCGCGGCTTTCACGCCAACTGAGTCCTGACGAAGACAATAGTGCGCGCGCTGGCTCACTCAAACGCCCGTTTTTTTGGATCGCGATACGCAGTCGATCACGCACCGCAGGGTTGGCTGCAGGACTCATGTTGTGGGTACTCAATTTGATATGTCAGTTGCCTACAGTCCAAGACGGCGTACGGCGGCGAGGTATCCGCCAGCACCTCGTTCCAACGTCCGCGCAACACGACCGGTGGTGGTCACGCTGACCTTGGTGCGCTCGTGGATTTCACGATAAGGGACACCCTGGATCAGCAACGGCACAACCTTCCAGCGGTCACCCATCGCCTCCAGCTCGGCCGGCGTGCACAGATCCTCCAAGAAGGCACGGACTTCTGCAGCACCTTTCAGCATGGACAGCGCATGCGCCAATGCGCCGATGGCTACGGAAGCGTCATAGGGCAATACCGGCTCGGGGCGCTGTTTCATGGTTGACCTGTCCCAGTGGTTGGGTGTCTCAAGATGCACGCTGTGTCCTGCGCCAGCGTATTAACGCGCTATTACGATAACACGCAATTGCCCCACTGACAACACCCGGAATAGCAATAGGCTGGCCGAAGCGCAGTGCCCCACTCACCGCCCTGATTGCAGTGTCGTTCGCTGCGCAATACGTCCGCGGAATGGAACCTCCGCCACCCCCACACACCACTGCTCCCTCGTTACGATCGGAGCGGATGCGCATTGATTCCACGATCGGCGATGCCGACCTTTGCCGTCGTCAAGGATGGATCTTGTTCAGCAGCGCTGGGATGCCGCTTCGTTGATACCTTCGACGATGATGGGATCGAGGCCGACGTTATTGTGCTCGAACACGCGTTCCGCGCGGTAACTGGAACGCACCAGGGGGCCGGAAACGACTTCGAGGAAACCCTTGGCAAGCGCCATGTCCCGGTACTGGCGGAATTGATCGGGAGTGACGAACCGTTCCACAGGCAGGTGGTTCTTGGTTGGGCGCATGTACTGACCCATGGTCACCACGTCCACGTTTGCCGTGCGAAGGTCGTCAAAGGTGCGTTCGATCTCATCGTCGGTTTCGCCCAAGCCAAGCATCAAACTGGTCTTGACCACCGTATGTGGAGCGTGCTGTTTGGCGAACTTGAGCAGGTTGATGGTGCGCCAGTAGCCGGCGCGCGGATCGCGCACCGGATGGGTCAGTCGTTCCACCGTTTCAACGTTCTGGGCGAAGGTAGCCAGACCTGCATCGAGCACGGTGGCGACGTGTTCGGTTTGTCCGCCGAAGTCCGGCGTTAGAGCTTCCACTGCGGTCTGCGGCATGCGGTCATGGATGGCGCGAATGCAGGATGCGTAGTGGCCGGCGCCGCCGTCAGGCAAGTCATCGCGATCCACCGAGGTCAACACCACGTACTTGAGTTGCATCAATGCAACCGCATCAGCAACGCTGGCCGGTTCCAGCGGGTCCAGCCAGCCGTTCGGGTTTCCGGTGGACACCGAGCAAAACTTGCAGGCGCGTGTGCACACCGAGCCCATTAGCATCAAGGTGGCGGTGCCGCGTCCCCAGCATTCGGCGATGTTCGGGCATTTGGATTCGGCACAGACGGTCGACAGCCTGTGGCTCTGCACGATTTCGCGAATTTCCTGGAAACGCGCACCGGTGGGCAACTTCACCCGCAACCACGTCGGCTTGCGATCGACGTCTGGGAGTGCGCTCAACTTGTTGGGCTTGATGCCGTCCTTGATCGCTGGCGTGCCCTGTGGGCTAACGAACTTGCTGCCCGGAGACGGGCGTTCGATGTCGTTGCTGGAATCGCTCATGCTGTTTCAGGGCCTGACGTCAAAAAGAAGCGGTCGCACTTGTCGCACCGAAGGTCAACCTGAAGGTTGTCCACGCGATTGGCGCATGATAACAACCGACGCCTCTTTACGTTTCATCCGGACGGAATATGGGCCGCGGCCAAGCGGATCCGTGCAGCACTCGCAAATCCTTCGCACGCTTGACAACTCCCGCTGCACTGCAGCATAGTCAGGCCATGTCCCTCCGCATGACGACTACGACCATTACCATCACCGGTACCCCACCGGTGCGGTCGCTCATGCCTGGATAAAACTTCTACCCAGACATTGGCCCCGCAGCGAAGAGGCGGGGCGCAAACCCGTCATGAGCGCAGCGCGGGCCTCCACCGGAGGCTCCATGGATTCACCTGCATCGCAATCCGCTGCTGCCGCATGCAGCGTGCACAAGTTTGGCGGAAGTTCCTTGGCCGATGCCGGCTGCATCCGCCGCGTGGCCGACCTGCTTCTTGCCGACCAAAGCACGCGCCAAGTCGTGGTCACTTCGGCCATGCTGGGAACCACCGACGCACTGGTTGCGCTCGACCGCGCCGCAACCTCTGGCACCGACTGGGCGCAGGGACTCGCGGCCATCCGCACGCGCCACCGCGACACAGCATCTGCCCTGCTCCAGCACCCGGAACAGGCGTTGGCGCAAGTGGATGCACTGTGCGACGAACTGGGGGTGTTGCTGCAGGCGGCTGCACTGCTGAGACAACCCGGCCCCACCGCTCTGGCGCGCATCAGTGGCATGGGAGAATTGCTGTCGACCAGTCTGCTCAATGCCCACTTGCGTGAACGCGGCGCGGACTACGCATTGCTCGACGCACGCATCGTGTTGCAGGTACGCCACACCGAACTCGGCGCCGTGGTCGATCGCGATGCCAGCACGAGGCAACTCGCCGAATGGCGGCAACTGCACCCGAATGCGCGCATCAACGTCACCGGATTCATCGCCAGCGATGAATCCGGATTGCCCACCACGCTGGGCCGCAACGGCAGCGACTATTCAGCAGCGATTTTCGCGAGCCTGTTCGACGCCGATGTACTGCACATCTGGTCGGACGTCGATGGCGTGCTGTCGGCCGATCCCCGCCTGGTTCCGGAGGCGGTGCCAATTGCGGCCATGAGCTACCGAGAAGCCTGCGAGTTGGCGTATTTCGGGGCCAAGGTAATCCATCCGCAGGCGTTGGCACCGGCCATAGCCAACAACCTGCCGATCCGGATGCGCAATACGTTTCGCCCCGAGCACCCCGGTACCCGCATCGACGCTGAGGGTGACCCGGTCGGCAGCGGGCCGGTCAAGGGTCTGACGCTGAACCACGGCCTCGCGCTGGTTTGTCTCGAGGGCGCCGGGTTGATCGGCGTGCCGGGTACCGCCGAACGCACCTTCGGCGCACTGCGTACTGCTGGCGTATCGGTGGTCATGATCTCGCAGGGATCCTCCGAGCATTCAATCTGTTGCGTGGTGCATGCTGACCAGGCCGAATCCGCGCGTGCTGCACTGGCCACGGCCTTCGACCGGGAATTGGCCGGTGGCCAAGTGCACGGCGTCACTGCCTTTACCGGGATCAGCGTGCTGGCAGCGGTCGGGGACGGCATGGCCGGAACGCCCGGCGTGGCCGCACGATTGTTCGACGCACTGGCGCGGGCACAAGTCAACGTTCGGGCAATTGCCCAAGGTGCGTCCGAGCGCAACATCTCGGTCGCACTTTCCAACGATGACGCCATCCGTGCGCTGCGTGCGGCCCATGCGGCCTTCTGGCTCTCACCGCAAACCCTGGCACTGGCAGTCATCGGCCTAGGCAAGGTCGGTGCGGCCCTGCTTGACCAATTGGAGGCAGCCATGCCTCGCCTGCGCCGCGATGCCAACGTCGACCTGCGCCTGCGGGTCTTGGCCACCAGCAGCCAGATATGGACGCTCGACCACGGCGATGGCAGCAGCTGGCGGGAACGGTGCCAGGGAGCATCCAATCCTGCCGACCTCGACGCCATCGCGCCGCACCTGCACGCCACCCACCTTCCGCATAAGGTCATCATTGATTGCAGCGCCAGCGACGCGGTCGCCAGCCACTATCCGCAGTGGCTGGCCGCCGGCATCCACGTCATCACCCCCAATAAACAGGCCGGCGCAGGCCCGCTGGAACGCCACGAAGCCATCCGCGCAGCGTGCGAGAAAAGTGGCGCGCGCTTTCGCTACGAGGCAACAGTCTGCGCTGGACTGCCAGTGATCTCGACCCTGCGCGACCTGCTCGACACCGGCGACTCCCTCATCGCCATCGACGGCATCTTTTCAGGCACGCTGGCCTGGCTGTTCAATCGCTTCGACGGTAGCCAACCGTTTTCCGATCTGGTGCGGCAGGCCCACGCACTTGGCTACACCGAACCCGATCCACGCGACGATCTCTCCGGCACTGACGTTGCGCGCAAGCTGGTGATCCTCGCGCGCGAAGCCGGGATGCTGTTGTCGCTGGCTGATGTCCAGGTGCAAAGCCTGGTCCCTGATCGATTGCGTGGAGCCGATCGCGACGCCTTCATGTCCGGGCTGGACGCACTCGACACCCCGATGCAGGCAGCACTTGACCATGCCCGCTCGCACGATGGCGTGCTTCGTTATGTCGCCCGCCTGGATAGCGAAGGACGCGCATCCGTCGCCCTGCAAACAATCCCGGCCGACCACGCCTTCGCCCACCTTCGCCTGACGGACAATTGCGTGTCGTTCACCACCCGCCGCTACAGCGACAACATGCTGGTCGTGCAGGGCCCCGGCGCCGGACCGGAAGTGACGGCCGCCGGCGTGTTTTCCGACCTGCTGCGGTTGGCAGCAGCGCTGGGGGCACGCCTGTGAGCGCCATGTTCGCCCGTGCCTTCGCACCCGGCTCAGTCGGCAATGCCGGGGTCGGCTTCGACATCCTCGGCCACAGCATTGCCACCATCGGCGACGTGGCAACCGTGCGACGCATCGATGCCCGCGAAGTGCGCATCACAGCGATCCGTGGTTGCGTCACCAACCTGCCACTGGACGCTGCAAGCAACACCGCAGGTGTCGCCCTGATCGCGCTGCGTGAAGCGCTCGACCTTCCCTTCGGCTTCGAACTCGAACTTGACAAGGGCATTCCCCTCGGTTCGGGCCTCGGAGGTTCGGCGGCTTCCTGCGTGGCCGCATTGGTCGCCGCCAATGCCCTGCTCGAGGCACCGCTGTCGCCGCAGGCACTGTATCCGCATGCGCTGACCGGCGAAGCCGCCGCCAGCGGAGGACGCCACGGCGACAACGTAGGCCCGATGCTGCTCGGCGGTCTGGTGTTGACCACGGACACCACGATGACGCCGGTGCGTGTTCCGCCCAACTGGCACGCTGCCGTGGTTCATCCACACGCCATCCTGGAAACCCGGCACGCGCGTGCGGCCCTCGCCGGTGCCTACGCCCTGCGCGAGTTCGTGGCCCAGAGCGCGAACTTGGCCCAGGTATTACTCGGTTGCGAGCGTGGGGATGTCGATCTGGTACGCGCAGGCTTGTCCGACGTGCTGGTGGAACCGCGACGGGCACCCCTGATCCTGGGGTTCGCCGACGTGAAGCAGGCAGCACTGGATGCAGGTGCGATGGGCGCCAGCATTTCCGGTGCCGGTCCCAGCGTATTCGCTTGGTGCGAAAGCCTGCCCGAAGCACAGCGTGCGGGGGAAGCCATGCGTGCCTGCTTCGCCAGTCACGGCTTGGCCAGCGATCTCCTGCTGACCCCGATCGCCGGCCCCGCCTCGCGGGTGTTGTCATGAAGGCCTTCAGCACCCGCGGCCACGCACCTGCGCTGCCTATCGCCGACGCCATCGTCGCCGGATTGGCTCCGGACGGTGGACTGTACCTGCCGGAGGCATGGCCTCGTTTCACGCCCAACGCGTTCGACGACGATCACCGCCTCGCCCAGGTCGGGCTGCGCCTGCTGCATCCGTTCTTCGCCGGTGGCACGCTGGAACAGGCGCTACCCGGGATCTGCAACAGCGCACTGGACATCGACCCGCCGTTGGTCGCGTTCGGCCAGGAAGGGGACTTCCTTCTCGAACTGTTCCATGGCCCAACCGCCGCATTCAAGGATTACGCCGCGAGATTCCTCGCCGGGTGCCTGGCTTCACTGCCCCGCAATGAAACACCCCTGACGATCCTGGTCGCCACCTCCGGTGATACCGGCGCAGCGGTGGCAGCCGCCTTCCACGATCGCCCGGGATTTCGCGTCGCCATTCTGTATCCCGATGGCCGAGTTTCACCACGACAAGCCCACCAACTTGGCAGCCTCGGCGGCAATGTTCGCGCACTGAGAGTGGACGGCAGCTTTGACGACTGCCAACGCCTCGCCAAGACCCTGCTGGCAGACGCCGAGTTCCGACGCGCTGTACCAATGGGAACGGCCAACAGCATCAGCCTCGGACGCCTATTGCCACAGTCCGCCTACTACGCCCACGCCGCGCTGAGTCATTGGCGTCGAACTGGAAGGACTTTGAACTTCGTCGTTCCCACAGGCAATCTCGGCAACGCGCTTGCCTGCCTGCTGGCCAGGCACATGGGCATGCCAATCGCCAACATCGCGCTGGCCAGCAATGCCAACCGCGTGCTGCCGGAATTCTTCGCGGGCGCCGGTTACACACCACGGCCCGGCATCGCCACGCTTGCCAACGCGATGGACGTCGGCGCGCCGAGCAATTTCGAACGCCTGCAGGCGCTCCATCCTGACCCCGCCGTTCTTCGAGCCACGCTGCGCGCCGAGTCAATCGACGACGACCAGATCCGCGCTGCCATCGTGCGGACACTGGAGAAACGTGGCCACGTCGTGTGTCCGCACACGGCCTGTGCAACCGCCGTGCTGGATGGCCTGCGTGCCAGGGGCGAAGCCGGCGACTGGGCCGTTGTCGCCACTGCGCACCCGGCAAAGTTCCCGGAGGTGGTCGAGCCGTTGATCGGGCGCACGGTATCACTGCCGGCCAGCCTGTCCAGCATGCTGTCACGTCCAAGCCATGCCCAGCCGATGGCCAATGACGCCGACGCACTGCGTACTGCATTGCGTATCGATGCTGACGAACCCACCTGTTAGGACAACGCTGATGTTGTCGGCGTTGCCTGCCGACCATGGATGGTCGGCCATGAATCCATCTGGCCGTGATTGATTCGTGAGAGTCGCGACCTGGCCTGTGCCGGGCTCGACGTGGACTGACAACTCCAGGATCGGATTGTTCAGGTCTTCCTGATCCACCGGATGTCACCATCGACACAGCCCTTGTGGACGACTGTCTGCGCGTCAGGGTCCGCCAATCCTTCCGGACAATGGCTGAAAGTCATCGCGCATTCTGGCGATGGACAACGATGCGTTGCACCGTATCGCCGCCACGCCAATCCTGCGCGATTCGATCGGCCACGTGCAGTCGCCGCGCCGGCGCCCCGACCACACTTCGGCCAATTCGTCTGGCGCAGCCCGTGGCCGGCGCAACCACTGCATTGCCGAGTACTTCCTCAGCCCTCCACACCCACCCGCTGCCGCAACTCGCCACGATAGGTTCGACTGCACGGCAATTTGGCGCCATCTTGCATATGCACGCGGGCATCGCCGGTGTCCAGCGGCTCGATGGAGGCGATGCAGTCCAGGTTGACCATGTAGCTGCGATGGACGCGGACAAACCGAGTGGGGTCGAGCTTGGCCTCGATCCCGCCGAGCGTGCTGCGCAGTGGGTAGTCATGACCGCGCACGCGCAGGTTCACGTAATTGCCGGAAGCCTGCAACCACTCGATGTCATTGGCGGGGATCAGGAATTCACGGCCCAGCTTGCGGATCAGGAAGCGTTCCGGTCGATCCACCGGCTCCACTGGCTGCCCTTCGTCAGGAGATCCCAGCAGGCTGGCCTCGCCTTGCAAGCGGCGCAGGAGGAAACGATAGCCCTCGATGATCAGCACTGCCGCGGCGTAAGAACGCACATCCTTCAGGTATTCGTAGCCAAACTCCCACCACCAGACTCCGAAGTCGTAGTGGTCGCCCTGGCTGGCGTATGCGAGCTTCCGAATCGCCACCATCCCGGCCACATGCAGGATCGACCAAGCCATGCTGCCCAGCAGGTGCATCGGCAGCATCCTCCGCCAGGTGTCCAAATGCAGCGGGTAGCGGCGGGTGAACCAGACCAAGGCCGGTACCAGAGCCAAGGCCGTGATCGCTGAGCTCGCTTCCCAGACCACGGGCTGCCAGGTGGTGAAGGCCAGATGTGCGCGCCGAACATCCATGTTCACCGTGATGCTGTTGGCCACCGCGCTGACCAAGCACTGCGCGATCCAGAACCCGGGTTCGACGATGCGTCGCCAGGATTGGTAGCGCTGGTAGCGGGTCGGCGGCGATTGATCCATTCGCGCATTGTATTGGTGGGGTCGACATTCTCATCCCCGACTCGTCCCCGCATCCCGCGGCTTGTCCCAAACCCGCGTCTGGCCGTCACTTCAGGCTGGAGCGGACCCCGGGCCGGCGTGAACCATGCGCCCACGCCCGCACCGGAACCGCCCGCATGCAACGCCGCCACGACCTCGACTGGGTACGCATTCTCGCCTTCGCCCTGCTCGTCCCCTATCACGTCGGCATGTACTACGTGCGCTGGGATTGGCACGTCAAAAGCCCGGAATTGGTGCCCGCACTGGAACCGTTGATGGTACTGAGTGCGCCTTGGCGGCTCTCCCTGCTGTTCCTGGTGTCGGGGGTGGCCACCGCGTTTCTGAAGGCGAAACTGCCCAGCGGCTTCCTGCGCCAGCGTTCGTGGCGCCTGCTGCTGCCCCTGTTGTTCGGGATGTACGTGGTGGTGCCGCCGCAGGCGTTTCTGGAATTGGTCGAAAAGGTCCCGGGTGGCTATCACACCGGCTACCTGGGCTTCATGAGCCAATACCTTCAAGGCGGCGACATCTACTGCATGGCACCGCACGATTGCGTTGACGGGCCGACCTGGAACCACCTGTGGTTTGTCGCCTACCTCTGGACCTACACCCTGGCGCTCTGGGTCGTGTGCCGATGGCTGCCTAGGGCGTGGCGCACAAAGGCGGCCGGGTGGATACGGTCCGCCTGCAGCGGTCGCGGGATCCTGCTGTGGCCGATGCTGTGGCTGGTCGCGGCGCGGGTGCTGGTCTATCCGCATTTCCCGTCCACCCATGACCTCACCGATGATGCCTACAACCATGTGCAATATGGGCTGGTCTTTGCGCTCGGTTACTTGCTGGTGAACGCGGACACAGCATGGGAACAACTGCGTCGCAGCCGACACTGGATGCTGGCTCTGGCGCTGGCCAGTTATGCCGTGATGATCGCGGGCTACCTGCAGTTCGACGACTTCGATACGATCCCGGACGGCCCTGTCGCCATCCTGCGCACGCTGTGGGGCGTGATGGAATGGAGCGCGATCGCTGCCATCCTCGGCTATGCACGCGCCTGCAATCCGAAGGACAGCCCGTTGCTGCGCTACCTGACCACTGCGGTGTTCCCGTTCTACATCCTCCACCAGACGGTGATCGTGGTCCTCGCACACAATCTGAAGCCACTGCACCTCGCGCCTGCGGTCGAAGGCCCACTGTTGATCCTGTCAACCTTTGCGCTGTGCCTGCTCGGCCACGAAGGCATCCGCCACGTCGGCTGGCTGCGGCCGTTGTTTGGCCTCAAGCTGGAACCGAAGTGCTTGCCGGCTCCCGATGCGCAACCACGAGCTGGATAGCATCGAAGCCACGGTAGTCGTCCGGCACGATGCGATAAGCGATGCGCACGCGTGATGGCGGCGCATCGCCATCCCAGCCATTGAACTGGATCGCGTTGAAGCGCTTGCCATCGAGACCAAGCTCCAGCTTGAGGTGGCGATCCTTGAGGACGCGGAAGTTCAGCACGTCGAACTCACCGTCGAACTGCGGCTCGGGATAACCCTGGCCCCAGTGACCACCGTCGCGCAGGGCCAGTGCGGTGTCGATGTGGAATTCGCCTGCGGCCAATGCGCCATCGCTGCAGAGGTCCTCGGTCAGCATGTCCGCACTCAATCGCTCGCGGGCAACCCGCGCAAAGGCATCCCGGAAGGTCGGGAATGCATCACGTGGCAGGCTCATCCCCGCCGCCATCGCATGCCCGCCAAAGCGCGTAATCAGGCCCGGATGGCGCGCATCGACCAAGGCCAGCGCGTCGCGAATATGGAAGCCCGGGATCGAGCGCGCCGAGCCACGCAGCACCTCGCTTTCGGGTTCGGCCGGAGCGAACGCGATCGCTGGCCGGTGCAGGCGCTCCTTCAGCTTGGACGCCACCAGTCCGACCACGCCCGGATGCCACTCGGAATCGAACAGGCACGCCGCGAAACGGGTATCGATGCCGTCGAGACTGGCGTCGGCCATGTCCTGCATCGTGGCCTGCAGGACGCGGCGCTCCTCGTTGATGCCGTGCAGAACCGACGCCAGTTCACGCGCTTGGCGCGGATCATCGGTGAGCAGGCATTCGATGCCGATGCCCATGTCCTCGAGCCTTCCGGCAGCGTTGATGCGCGGGCCAATGCTGAAACCGATGTCAGTGGTGGACAGGGCTGCAGCCTTGCGACCTGACGCCTCGATCAAGGCATTGAGGCCAGCGCAGCCCTGCCCCGCCCGCAGCCGGCGCAGGCCCGCACCCACCAAGGCACGGTTGTTGGTATCCAGCGGCACCATGTCGGCGACCGTCCCCACCGCCACCAGATCCAGCAACGACGCAAGCTCGGCCTGCACGCCCAATCCAGCCCGCAATGCCAGCAGCAGGTAGAACATCACCCCAACCCCCGCCAGCGCCTTGCTGGGGAAGGTGCAACCGGGTTGGTTGGGGTTGACGATGGCATCGGCGGCCGGCAGCGTTGGGCCGGGCAAGTGATGGTCGGTGACCAGGACTTGCCAGCCCAGTGCCTTGGCAGCCGCAATCCCCGCGTGGCAGGCGATGCCGTGATCGACCGTCACCACGAGATCGGGCTGCAGCGCCGACAGTTCTTCCACCAGTCCGGGAGTCAATCCGTAACCGTGGAGGATGCGGTTTGGCACCGCCTGCAGCAGCGTCCTTGCGCCCAGCAGACGCAGCCCACGCACCGCGACGGCGCAGGCGGTGGCGCCATCACAATCGAAATCCCCCACCACGAGGATTCGTGCGTCGCGGGCGATGGCCGCTGCCAGCAATGCCGTCGCCGCATCAATGCCCTTGAGTTGCGATGGTGGCAACAAATCCCCAAGTTTTGGCATCGCGCTGCGACCATCGCTGCCGCGCGCAGCATGCACGCGACGCAAAACGTCGGGCCAGTGGGCAGGCCAATCGCCGGCTGGTTCGACGAATGGCCGGCGAACAATGCGGCGCGGCACGGTCATGCCAGCTCGGCCAGCGGCCTGCGCCAGATTCGCCAGCGCTGGCCTGGCCTCAGATGGAAGGCCCGGCCATCGGCAAAATCAAACGTCACAGCTCGCCTGTCGGCAAGCCGTGCAGCCGGCACCAGCCACGCATCGAGCAATTGACGCGGATCACGCTGTCCACGCAAATCGACCAAGGCGTCGTGTTCGGTACCGTGTTGGAAAGCGGACAACGGCATGCCTTGCAGCTTGCCCAATCGCGCCGCGCCCTGCACAGCGGAATCGTCTGAAAATATCGTCAGTGCATCACTGGACAGTGCATCAGGCAATACCCCGCTTCCCCAGAACCACAGGGCATTCACCGCGACCCGACCCGATGCAAGGCGGGCCGCGTTGTGCGGATGGTTGTGCAGCAACACCTGCACTTCGTTCTGCAGAATCCGCCAGCGCCGCGCTTCCGGGCCATCCGGAAGGTGATCGAAGATATCGTCGCCCAAGGCATCCTCTGGCGCGGCGAACGCCGGCAATTTCGCTTCGCGTGGCAACCGCAGGTACCAGCGGGTCGGATGCGGCGCGTCCAACTGGAAACCGAAGTCGCCAAACAACGGCTTCAACGCCGGCAACAGCGCCTCCACATCGTCCTGATCCAGACCGACGGTGCGACCAATGCCGAGCAAGCGCGCGCCGTTGATGTCGGGCCGGATATGCGCAGGATCGACGCGCAGCCACGCACCAAGGCGCACGTCCTCATCTCCGGTATCGAGAAGGCGGGTCAGTGCCGCCGCTGGCCAACCGCGCGGCAGCACGTCGAAATGGCGCGCCAGCAAGGCCAGCTCGCCCACGCCACCCTGCCCCTGGTCGGCCCGACCGAGCCGCTTGGACAAGGCCATCGGCAAGGTGCTACTGGCAAACCTCACGGTCGACGGCAGCAGCAGGGTCAAGCGAGGCACGACTCAGCCCTTGTAGGCAACCGACACAATCTCGTACTCGCGGGTGCCGCCAGGCGCTTCGATGGTGATGGCATCGCCTTCGTGCTTGCCGATCATGGCGCGCGCGACCGGCGAGGAAATCGCGATCAGGCCCTGCTTGATGTCGGCTTCGAGGTCACCGACGATCTGGTAGGTCTTTTCTTCGTCGGTATCGCAGTCGACCAGCACCACGGTGGCGCCGAACACCACCTTGTCGCCGGCGGCGAGCTGGGCGACGTCGATCACCTGCGCATGCGACAGCTCGGCTTCGAGGTGCTTGATGCGCCCTTCGATGAAGCCCTGCTGCTCGCGCGCGGCATGGTATTCCGCGTTTTCCTTGAGGTCGCCGTGCGCACGCGCTTCGGCGATCGCCTCGATCACCGCCGGTCGCTTGACCGACTTCAGTTCTTCCAATTCCGCGCGTAAACGCTGCGCGCCCTTGGCCGTCATCGGGACCGGCATGGATCGAGCTCCTTGTGCAATTCCTGCAGCGAGAGCACGTCGCCCTTGCCGCGGTGGTCGAGTGAATGCAGCAGCGCGCTTGCGCCTGCCACGGTGGTGGAATAAGTCACGCGCGCCTGCAGCGCCTCGCGACGGATCGAGAACGAGTCGGCGATGGCTTGGCGTCCTTCGGTCGTGTTGACGATATAGCAGATTTCGCCGTTCTTGATCAGGTCGACGATATGCGGCCGGCCTTCGGCGACCTTGTTGATCTTGTCGCAGGCCACGCCGTGTTCGCTCAGGTAATGGGCGGTGCCGCCGGTGGCGACAATGCTGAAGCCGCGTTCCAGCATGTAACGGGCGACCGGCAACACGCGCGCCTTGTCCGGGTCCCGCACTGAGATGAAGGCCTTGCCCGGCTGCGGTGCCTTGATGTTGGCGGCCTCCTCGGCACGCGCAAAGGCCGCCTCGAAGCTGAGGCCCACGCCCATCACTTCGCCGGTCGAACGCATTTCCGGGCCGAGGATCGGATCGACGTTCTGGAACTTGGCGAACGGGAACACCGCTTCCTTCACCGAGTAGTAGGAGGGCACGATTTCCTCGATAGCACCCTGCTCGGCCAAGGTCTGGCCGGCCATGCAACGGGCCGAGATCTTGGCCAGCGGCCGCCCGATCGCCTTGGACACGAACGGCACGGTACGACTGGCGCGCGGATTCACTTCCAGCAGGTAGATGGTGTCCTCCTCGCCGCCATCGGGCATGCCGACCTGGACCGCGAACTGGGTGTTCATCAGGCCGATCACGTGCAGCGCCTTGGCCAAGGCCACCACCTGTTCGCGCAGGCGCTCCTGGGTGCGCTTCGACAACGAATACGGCGGCAGCGAGCATGAAGAGTCGCCGGAATGCACGCCGGCTTCCTCGATGTGCTCCATCACCCCGCCCACCAGCACGTTGCCGTCGCGGTCCGCGATCACGTCGACATCCACTTCGACCGCCGCATCGAGGAAACGATCCAGCAGCACCGGTGAATCGTGGCTGACCTTCACCGCCTCGCGCATGTAGCGTTCGAGATCGGCATCGGCATGCACCACCTCCATCGCCCGTCCGCCCAGCACATAGCTTGGGCGCACCACCAGCGGGTAGCCGATCTCGCGGGCGTGGGCCAGCGCCTCTTCGGCGCTGCGCGCGGTGCGGTTCGGCGGCTGCTTCAGGCCAAGCTGGTCGACCAGCTTCTGGAAACGTTCGCGATCTTCGGCCAGATCAATCGAATCCGGCGAGGTGCCAATGATCGGCACACCGTTGGCTTCCAGCGCCTTGGCCAGCTTCAGCGGGGTCTGCCCGCCGTACTGCACGATCACGCCATAGGGCTTTTCCAGCTCGACGATTTCCAGCACGTCTTCCAGCGTCAGCGGCTCGAAATACAGGCGATCCGAGGTGTCGTAATCGGTGGAGACGGTTTCCGGGTTGCAGTTGACCATGATGGTCTCGAACCCATCCTCGCGCAGTGCCAGCGCGGCGTGCACGCAGCAGTAATCGAACTCGATGCCCTGGCCAATGCGGTTGGGGCCGCCGCCGAGCACCATGATCTTCCTGCGATCACTCGGATTCGCCTCGCACTCGTCCTCATAGGTCGAATACAGGTAGGCGGTGGAGGTGGCGAACTCGCCAGCGCAACTGTCCACCCGCTTGTAGACCGGGCGCACGCCGAAGGCCTTGCGCAGCGCGCGCACCGCGGTTTCATTGGTGCCGGCCAGCTGGGCGATGCGCGCATCGGAGAAGCCCTTGCGCTTGAGCGCGCGCAGGCGCTTGCCGTCGAGCCCATCGAGGCCGCGGTGCACCACGTCCATTTCGGCATCGATCAATTCCTCGATCTGATCGAGGAACCATGGATCGACGAAGGACAGTGCGTGCACGTCCTCCACGCTCAAGCCGGCACGGAAGCCGTCGGCAAGATGGAAGATGCGCTCCGGGCCCGGCTCCTTCAATTCACGACGCAAGGTCACCAGGCCTTCGTCGGAGCCGAGGTCGAGCCCCGTCGGATCCAGCCCGGTCTTGCCAATCTCCAGCCCGCGCAAGGCCTTCTGCAGCGATTCCTGGAAGCTGCGGCCGATCGCCATCACCTCGCCCACCGACTTCATCTGGGTGGTCAGGCGTGCGTCGGCGGCCGGGAATTTCTCGAACGCAAACCGCGGAATCTTGGTGACGACATAATCAATCGACGGCTCGAACGAGGCCGGGGTCAGGCCGCCGGTGATCTCGTTCTTGAGTTCATCCAGCGTGTAACCGACCGCCAGCTTGGCCGCCACCTTGGCAATCGGGAAGCCGGTGGCTTTCGATGCCAGCGCCGACGACCGCGAGACACGCGGATTCATCTCGATGACGACCACGCGGCCGTCTTTGGCATTGATGCCGAACTGCACATTGCTGCCGCCGGTATCAACACCAATTTTGCGCAGCACCGCGATGCTGGCATCGCGCAGGCGCTGGTATTCCTTGTCGGTCAGGGTCTGCGCCGGGGCAACGGTAATGCTGTCGCCGGTGTGCACGCCCATCGCGTCGAAGTTCTCGATGGAGCAGACGATGATGCAGTTGTCGGCGGTGTCGCGCACCACCTCCATCTCGAATTCCTTCCAGCCCAGCACCGACTCTTCGACCAGCACTTCGTGGGTCGGCGAGAGTTCGAGACCGCGCTTGACGATCTCCTCGAATTCCTCGCGGTTGTAGGCGATGCCGCCACCGGTGCCGCCCAGCGTGAACGAGGGCCGGATGATGGTGGGGAAGCCGACCTTGGCCTGGATCTCCAGCGCCTGTTCGTAGGACTTCGCCACTTCCGACTTCGGGCTATCCAGCCCGATTTCGGTCATCGCCTGCTTGAACAGTTCGCGGTCCTCGGCGGTGCGGATCGCATCGCGCTTGGCACCGATCAGCTCGACGCCGTACTTTTCCAGCACGCCGTTGTCGGCCAAGTCCAGCGCACAGTTCAGCGCGGTCTGCCCGCCCATGGTCGGCAGGATCGCGTCGGGCTTTTCCTTGGCGATGATCTTCTCGACCGTCTGCCAATTGATCGGCTCGATGTAGACCGCGTCGGCCATGTCCGGATCGGTCATGATCGTGGCCGGGTTGCTGTTGACCAGCACCACCCGGTAGCCCTCGTCGCGCAGGGCCTTGCAGGCCTGCGCGCCGGAGTAGTCGAACTCGCAGGCCTGGCCAATGACAATCGGGCCAGCGCCGATGATGAGGATGGTCTTGATGTCTGTGCGCTTTGGCATGGCTATTCCGGTAGTTCGCTGGCGAGCCGTTGCCGGCTGGTGGGTTCGAGACAATACAGGGCGACCTGTCGCCAGGGGGCGAGCGCGGCGTGCGCGTCCTCGGGCCGCTCGCAACCGAGCAGGGCGAGCGCCAGGTATCCCGACAGCATGCCGTTGAAGGGCCACACCGCCGGATTCGCGGCAAAGGCGTCAAGCGCGGTGACCGCTTCCTGCAAGATCGCGGCGGCCTGCGCAGGTTCGCCGTCGCGCAGGTGCGCGATGCCCGTGATCGCACGATGCACCGGTTGCTGTATCGCAGGCAGCAATTTCGGCTGCACGTCCGACAACAGCACCATCGCCCGCTTCGGGTCACCCATGCGCACATGCGCGAAAGCAAGGTCGAGCAGCATGGTGCTGTTCCGACCCGACGCCTCGCAGGCGCGCTCAAGCCCGTCGATGAAGTCGTCGAGGCGATCCGCCGCATAGTGGATCGACGCCACCATCGACAGATGCACGCCATTTCCGGCATGCGGAGCCTGTTCCAGGGACCCCACCAACGCCAATCCGTCTTCCAGACGACCCCGGCGGGCCAATACGCAAGCGCGCTTGTACAGCAGGTCGGCGCACATCTGGTCGTTGCCCCGTACCGTCGACGAGGCCAGCAGCCGTTCGATGACGGCATCCGCTTCGTCCAGTTCGCCGCGTGCGAAGGCGGCAAGCAGCGCGTTGTACTCCTTCGCCAAGGCCTGTCCACGCACCACAAGCCAGAACCACAGTGCCACCACGGCCAGCACAGAGATGACTGTGCCGGGACTTCCCCGCCACACGCCCCATGCAATGCCTGCGAACGCCAGCGCCAATAGCAGCCAATTGTTCCGCACGGCCTGCCACCACCAAGTGCCGTTCGGTACTGGGCCCTTGCGAAGTCGCGCCTCGAATTGATACTCGGACGCAGACTTCGGCTTGAGGTTTTCCGGCCACTGCGCGCGCAGGCTGGCGGTGATTTCGTCATCAATCAGTTCGATTTCACGAAAGCCCTCGCGTTCCAGCACGGCGACCAGGTGTTCAGGCGATGCCGCATCGCGCGCGAAGGTATCGCGCCGGCCATTCCTGTCTGTCGCGGCAACCAGATACGGCTTCATCGGGCGCCGCGTCCCGTCGCTTCGCCCAACATCGACACGAACTTGTCGAACAGTGGTGCCACATCATGCGGCCCGGGCGCGGCTTCCGGGTGGCCCTGGAAACTGAACGCCGGCGCATCGACCAATTCGATGCCCTGGTTGGTGCCGTCGAACAGCGAACGATGGGTGACGCGGGCGTTTGCCGGCAGGCTCGCCTCGTCGATGCAGAAACCGTGATTCTGCGAGGTGATCATCACCCGACCGCTGTCGAGATCCTGCACCGGATGATTGGCACCGTGGTGGCCGTGCGGCATCTTCATGGTCTTCGCACCGATCGCCAGGCCCAGCAACTGGTGGCCAAGGCAGATGCCATACAGCGGAATCTTCGCCGCAACGAATGCGCGCGTCGCCGCGATCGCATAGTCGCAAGCGGCCGGATCGCCGGGGCCGTTGGACAGGAACACGCCATCGGGATTCATCGCCAGCACCTCGCTGGCAGGTGTCTGTGCCGGCACCACGTGCACGTCGCAGCCGCGTTCGGCCAGCATGCGCAGGATGTTGCGTTTGGCACCGAAGTCATAAGCCACGACCTTGAACTTCGGCGTGGTGGAGACGAACGCATTGCGGTCGAGATCCAGCTGGCCCTCGTTCCAGCGATACGCTGCGGTGGTGCTGACGACCTTGGCCAGATCCATGCCGGTCAAACCGGGGAACTTGCGTGCGGCTTCGATGGCAGCATCGACATCGAGCGTTTCGTCGTGCCGGGAAGCAGCCAGCAGGGCCGCGCTCTGGGCACCGCGTTCACGCAGCAGCCGGGTCAGCTTGCGGGTGTCGATATCGGCAATCGCCACGATCCCGCGCGCCTGAAGCCACTCCGGCAGCGCCACCTGGCTGCGCCAGTTGCTGGGCCGGCGCGGCACGTCGCGCACGATCAGGCCAGCGGCCCAGGCCTTGCCAGCTTCGTCGTCCTGCTCGGTGCAGCCGGTATTGCCGATATGCGGATAGGTCAGGGTGACCAGTTGGCGGGCATAGGAAGGATCGGTGAGGATCTCCTGATAGCCGGTCATCGCCGTATTGAACACGGCCTCGCCCACCGACAAACCGGGGGCACCCACGGAAATGCCCTCGAAGACCGTTCCGTCTTCAAGCGCGAGGATGGCGGGGATATTCATTGCGTCGCCTTGCGTCAGGTTGCAAAAAAGCGCCGAAGCGGCGGGGGCCGATCCGGAGCAGCGAGTGTTCAGGCGAGGGGAAATTGTACCGGCAGGCCGTCTCTCACGCTAGCCCAAACCCAGGCGAACGCCGTCAGCGCAACTCCCTCGGCAGGGCGAAGATCATGGTCTCCGGTTCACCGCGCAGCTCCTGCACGTCCGGAGCGCCAAGTTCACGCAGGCGCGCCAACACGCCCTGGACCAGCACCTCCGGGGCCGAGGCGCCGGCGGTGACGCCGATATGTCGATGCCCGGCAACCCAGGCCGGATCGATTTCCTCGGCGCTGTCGATCAGGAGCGCGGCCGCCCCCTCGCGCTGCGCCAGTTCGCGCAGGCGGTTGGAATTGGAGCTGTTGGGCGAACCGACCACCAGCACCGCGTCGCAGCCGCCGCGCACCAACTCGCGTACTGCATCCTGGCGGTTCTGGGTGGCGTAGCAGATATCGTCGTGCTTGGGGCCCAGGATCTCGGGGAAGCGCGCACGAAGGGCGGCAATGATGTCGCGAGTGTCGTCCACGCTGAGGGTGGTCTGGGTGGTGTAAGCGCAGTTGTCCGGCTGCTCCAGCGCGAGGGATGCCACGTCATCGAGGTCTTCGACCAGATGGATCGTCCCGGTCTGCCCGCTGGCGGTCCACTGCCCCATCGTGCCCTCGACTTCCGGGTGGCGGGCATGGCCGATCAACACCATGTCGCGCCCGCGCCGATTCTGGCGCCCCACCTCTTGGTGCACCTTGGTCACCAGCGGGCAGGTGGCATCGAACACGCGCAGGCCGCGACGCGTGGCCTCGCTGCGCACGGCCTGAGAGACGCCATGGGCCGAGAAGATGACCGTCGCGCCATCCGGCACTTCGTCCAATTCCTCGACGAACACCGCACCACGCGCCTTCAGGTCATCGACGACGAACTTGTTGTGGACCACTTCGTGGCGCACGTAGATCGGCGCCCCATAGATCTCCAGGGTGCGCTTGACGATCTCGATGGCGCGGTCGACACCGGCGCAGAAACCGCGGGGATTGGCGAGCAGGACATCCATGCGCTCAGTCTACGGTTTCACCGTCGGCTTGGACTTGACCGGAACGAGGCCGGAGGCCAGGGCCAGTCCCACGGCACCGCAGACCACGGCACTGTCGGCGATATTGAACGCCGGCCAGTAGTGCGTGCCGACGTACCACTGGATGAAATCGATCACATGGCCGTGCAGGAAGCGATCGATCACGTTGCCGAGCGCGCCGCCGATCACCAGCGCCAGTGGCAGCGCCTGCTTCCAGTCGCCGCGCGGGGTGCGCGCCAGCATCCACACCAGCACGCCGCTGATGGCAAAGGCCAGAACGATGAAGAACCACTGCTGCCAGCCACCGGCATCGGCCAGGAAGCTGAAGGCCGCGCCGGTGTTGTAGGTGCGGTACCAGTTCCAGAAACCATCGATCACCGGCACCGCAGTGTGTTCAGGCAAGCTGGCGAGCACCCACGCCTTGCTCCACTGGTCAAGCGTGATGACAAGGGCCGAGGCCAACAACCACGGCAATGCACTTGGCTGGGTCGCCTTCATCAGAACCACACCCGCGTTTCGCCCGGACCGTCCACGTTCGACACACAGCGCCCGCACAACGATGGGTGCGCGGCATGCGTCCCCACGTCCTCGCGATGGTGCCAGCAGCGGATGCACTTGGGCTTGTCGGTGGCGCGTGCGCTGACGTCGATGTCACCGGTGGTATCGTCATCGGGCACCAGCGTCACGTCCCCGCTGATCAACAGGAAACGCAACTCATCGACCAACGGCGCAAGCCGGTTCTGGTTGGCCACGCCACAGCGCAACTCGATCTCGGCATCCAGGGCAGCACCGATTTCGCCAGCCGCGCGCATCGGCTCCAAGACCTTTGCAACCTGTTCACGCAATGCCAGCAGCGTATCCATGTCGTTGGCCGACAGCGCTGCCTGATCAGGCAGCGCCGCCAGCCCGTCGTACCAGGTTGCCAGCAACACATTACCGCCGCGTTCGCCGGGCAGGTGGCCCCACAATTCGTCGGCGGTGAAGCTCAGGATCGGTGCGATCCAACGGGTGAACGCCTCCGCGATACGGAACATCGCCGATTGCGCGCTGCGGCGTCCGTGCGAATCCTCCGCCATCGTATAGAGGCGATCCTTGGTGACGTCGAGATAGAGCGAACCCAAATCGACACTGCAGAAGTTCATCAGCGCCTGCACCACGGATGCGAAATCGTAGTTCGCATAGGCTTGGGTGATCTCGTCCTGCACCTGCCAGGCGCGATGCACGATCCAGCGATCCAACGCAACCATGTCGTCGAGCGCGCGCAAGTCACGCGCCGGATCGAAGCCGTGCAGATTGCCGAGCAGGAAGCGTGCGGTATTGCGGATGCGCCGGTAGGCATCGGCATTGCGCTTCAGGATTTCCTGCGACAGCGACATCTCGTTGCTGTAGTCGGTGCTGGCGATCCACAGGCGCAGGATGTCCGCGCCCAGCTTGTTCATGATGTCCTGCGGCTCGATGCCGTTGCCCAAGGACTTGGACATCTTTCGGCCATGCTCATCGACGGTGAAGCCATGGGTCAGGCATTGCCGATACGGCGCCACCTTGTCCAGCGCCACCCCGGTGAGCAGCGAGCTCTGGAACCAGCCGCGGTGTTGATCGGAGCCTTCCAGATAGAGATCGGCCGGCTTGCCGAGGCCACGCGGCTTCAGCACGCATTCGTGGGTGACACCGGAATCGAACCAGACATCGAGGATGTCAGTGATCTTGTCGTATTGCGCGGCCTCGTCGCCGAGCAGTTCGGCGGCATCCAGCGCGTACCACGCGTCCACTCCACCTTGTTCCACCCGTTCGGCCACGGCACGCATCAATGCGACGCTGAGCGGGTGGATGTTGCCGGTTTCGCGATGCACGAACAAGGCAATCGGCACGCCCCAGGTGCGCTGGCGCGAGATCGTCCAATCCGGGCGCCCATCCACCATCCCGGCGATGCGTGCCTGACCCCATTCGGGATACCACTTGACCGACTCAATCGCGGCCAAGGCATCACGACGCAGGCTGGCTTGCTCCATCGAAATGAACCACTGCGGGGTGGCGCGGAACGCCACCGGGGTCTTGTGCCGCCAGCAATGCGGGTAACTGTGCTTGAGTGGCGCGAAGGCCAGCAGCGCGCCATTGCCGCGCAACACTTCGACAATGGCATCGTTGGCCTTCCACACGTGCAGCTGGGTGAGATCGACATCGCCCGCCTTCGGCGTGGACGACAGATACACGCCACGACCATCGACCGGGTTGAGTTGCGCGGCCGTGTATTTCGCGATGAGGCCGTATTTCTGGCCGACCGCGAAGTCCTCCTGGCCATGGCCGGGCGCGGTGTGCACCGCGCCGGTGCCGTCTTCGGCACTGACGTGGTCGCCTACCAGAACAGGAATGTCGCGCTCGGCGTAGAACGGGTGCGCAAACACCAGGCCTTCGAGTTTCTCGCCAGTGGCACGGCCGAGGATCATCACCGCATCCACGCCGTAGCGCTTCAGCGTCTTCTCGGCCAGCGCATTGGCCAGGATCAGCCATCGCCGCGTGCCATCGGCCTTGGTGGGGCCTTCCACCAACACGTAGTCCAGGTCCGGCCCCAGCGAGATCGCCAGCGAGGCCGGCAGGGTCCACGGCGTGGTGGTCCAGATCGGCAGCGCCAACTCGACCCCTTCTGGCAATTCGCTGCCAAACACGCGGCTGACCTGCTGCGGGTTGCGCGCGGCATAAGCCACGTCCACCGCCGGCGAGGTCTTGTCCTGGTATTCGATCTCGGCCTCGGCCAGCGCACTGCCGCAGTCGAAGCACCAGTACACCGGCTTCACCCCGCGCAGCAGGTGGCCGTTGTCCACGATCTTCGCCAGCGCACGGATCTCGTCTGCCTCGAATTGGAAGTCCAGCGTTCGATACGGGTGCTCCCAATCGCCAAGCACGCCCAAGCGCTTGAAGTCGCGGCGCTGCACGTCGATCTGTTCACGCGCGTACTCGCGGCATTTCTGGCGGAACTCGGTGGCATCGAGCTTGACGCCGACCTTGCCGAACTTCTTCTCGATCGCAATCTCGATCGGCAAGCCGTGGCAATCCCAACCGGGGATGAAGGGCGCGTCGAACCCGGCCAGGGTCTTCGACTTGACGATGATGTCCTTCAGGATCTTGTTGACCGCGTGACCGAGGTGGATCGCGCCATTGGCATACGGCGGGCCATCGTGCAGCACGAATTGAGGGCGACCCTTGGCGGCGGCGCGGATCTGCGCGTACAGGCCTTCGGACTCCCAGCGCGCCAGCGCGTCCGGCTCGCGCTTGGGCAGATCGCCGCGCATCGGAAACGCGGTGTCCGGAAGCAGGATGGTGGCCTTGTACGGATTTTCGCTTTGGTCGCTCACGCAAACACTCGCTGCGGTTCGTATTGAAGGAGGATGGCCCGCGCCTGCGCATCATCGCGCTGCATCTGCGCGGTCAACGTGGCCAGGTCGGGGAATTTTTCTTCGTCGCGCAGATGGGCGACGAACTCGACTTCGATCCGGCGCCCGTACAGGTCGCCATCGAAATCGAACAGATGCGCTTCCAGCAGCGGCTCGACGCCGTCGACCGTGGGCCGGGTGCCGAAGCTGGACACCGACGGCCACGGCGCGGCGGAAACACCATGCACGCGGGTGGCGTAGATGCCACGCAGCGCCGGGGTCTTGCCGGCGAAACGCAGATTGGCGGTGGGATAGCCGAGGGTGCGCCCAAGCTGACGCCCGCGCACCACCCTCCCACCGATGGCGTAGGGCCGCCCCAGCAATTGCGCAACCGTGGGAAAATCGCCTGCCGCCAGCGCCGCGCGGATGCGGGTGCTGGAAATGCGCTCGCCACCTTGCAGCACCGGCGCAATGGCCTGGGCGGAAAACCCCGCCGGCGCGCCCAGGGCCTGCAGCAGCGCCAGATCGCCGCCCCGGGCGTGGCCGAAGCGAAAACCCGGCCCCACCCACACTTCGCGTGCGGCCAGCCGCGCAACCAAGGTTTCGCGCACGAAATCCGCGGCGGCCATCGCCGCCAGCGCCCGGTTGAAACGCAGCAGACCGATGCCATCGACGCCCAAGTCGCGCAGTCCGGCAATCTTGTCGGCCACCAGCATCAGCCGCGGCGGCTTTACGCCGTGCGTAAACAGCTCGCGCGGCAGCGGCTCGAAGCCTACCGCCACCGCCGGCACGCCCAGTGCGCGCGCGCGCGCGACCGCGCGGTCGATCAGCGCCCGATGCCCCAGGTGCAGGCCATCGAAGGCGCCGATGCAAACCACGCTGCCTTGCGGGCACAGGGCCCGCCCGATGGCGTCGCGGAACAGGAAAGGCATGCGGCTCAGGATGGGCCGGTTTCCCGACCGTCTAAAAAGGTTGAATCCACGGAATTATTGCAGTGCAGTATAGCCCTGCTGGCGGGCTGCGGCCCGCCTCAATGCTCGCGGAAATCACGCGGCCGAAAGCCCAGCACCAGCATCGCCAGCGCGTACACCACCGCGCCGCCGCCCACCAGCCCGGCCAGCCACCACACCCGCATCCATGCATCCATGGCGGGGAAAGCCGGCGCCAGCTGCAGGCCGCCCAGCACCGCCGCCGCCATCGTCAGGTTGGCGATCCCGAGCTTGGACAGGAACCGGCCCCAGCCCGGCATCGGATCGTAGACCTTCGCCTTGCGCAACCAATACAGCAACAGGCCGAGGTTGAGGTAACTGGACAAGGCCGAGGCGATCCCCAGTGCGAAATGCAGGCCCGGCGTGCTGGCCAGGCCGGCCATGATCCCCTTGGCCTGCGCTTCCGGCGGCACTTTCCATACGTACAGCAAGGCCAGCAGGGCCACGTTGAAGACCATGTTCGCCACCAGTGCGGCGATCCCGGCACGCATCGGTGTTTTCGTGTCCTGGCGTGCATAGAACGCCGGCAGCACGGTCTTGACCAAGGCGAATGCGGGCAGGCCGAAGCTCAATCCGAACACCGACAGCGCGGTCATCTCGGCCGCGAAGGCATCGAACAGCCCGGTCTGGAACACGGTCGAGACCAGCGGTAGTGCCAGCAGCATCAGCCCCAGCATCGCCGGCACAATGATCAGGAAGGTGACGCGCAGGCCCCAGTCCAGCGACTTCGAGAACGCCGCGCGGTCGTCGTTGACGTGGTGCCGCGACAGGGTCGGCAGCACCACCGTGCCCAGGGCGATTGCAAACACGCCCAGCGGCAGTTCGAGGAAGCGATCCGCGGTCGACAGCCAGCTCTGCGAGCCGGAGGCGAGCTTGGCGGCGAGGAAGGTGTCGAACAGCAGGTTGATCTGCGCCACCGACGAGCCGATCAGGGTCGGCACCATCAGCGTCATCACCTTGCGCACCCCGGCGTGCCGCCAACCCCAGCGCGGCAGGCCGAGCAGGTCGAACCGGGCCAGCTGCGGAAACAGGAACAGCAATTGCAGCACTCCGCCCGCCAGCACCGCCCAGCCCAGGGTCATGATCGGCGGATCGGTCAGCTGCGCGCCGAAGATCGCACCCAGAATCATGCACAGGTTGAGGATGATCGGGGCGAACGCCGGCAGGCCGAAGCGGTGGTAGCTGTTGAGTGCGCCGGCGGCCAGCGCGGTCAGCGAGACGAACAGCAGGAACGGGAAGGTCAGCAGCAGCAGGCGGACGATCAGCGCCTGCTGCCCCGGCACCGGCTCGGCGTGGTTGGAAAACAGCGAGGCCAGCAAGGGCGAGCACAACATGCCCAGTGCGGTGACGATCAGCAGCACCCCGCCGAGGGTGCCGGCCGTGCGCGCCATCAGCTCCTTCAGTTCGGCCTTGCTGCGGGTTTCCTTGAACTCGGTGAACACCGGCACGAAGGCGGTGGAGAACGAGCCTTCTGCGAACAGGCGGCGCATGAAATTGGGAATGCGAAACGCCACCCAGAACGCGTCGGTCATCGCGTTGGCGCCGAAGTAGTGGCCGATCAGGCGGTCGCGGATCAGCCCGAAAATCCGGCTGACCATGGTCATGGCCCCGAACGAGACCACCCCGCGCAGCATCCCGCGCGGTTTGCCAGCCTCGGTTGCTCCGCCGCTCATCGCTTGACCCCGGCCCGAACCGCCAACCGCCCCGCCGCATTGACCTTGCGCATCAAAACCCTCATAATTGGCGGTCTTTCCGGTTCGTCGATCCGCGCGGCATTGTGCCAGTGGTTCGCGCTCCATGCCAAAACCCCGGCGTCAACGCCCCAGAAACCCCAGGATTTTCCCGTGGCCAACATCAAGTCCGCCAAGAAGCGCGCCAAGCAAATGGTCGTGCGCAATGCCCGCAACGTAGCCCAGCGCTCGCAGCTGCGCACCGCTGTCAAGCGCGTGCTCAAGGCCCTCAACGCCAACGACGCCGCCGCCGCCACCGAGGCGTTCACCGTCGCCCAGCCGCTGCTGGACCGCTTCGCCGCGCGTGGCCTGATCCACAAGAACAAGGCCGCCCGCCACAAGTCGCGCCTGACCGCGCGGATCAAGGCGATCAAGGCCGCCTGATACCTCCATCGAGGTAACCGCACGCAGCGAAAGCCCGGCGCAAGCCGGGCTTTTTTTGTGACTGGTATCCACCACGCCTTTGGACGAAGATCAAGCAACGCCGGGAAAATAACAAGCAATCACGATACAGGCATTAGCCCCTGCACGGACCTGCGGTCACCTGCCCTGGTTGCGGCATGCCATCTGTGGAAGCACCCTGCACGACAGTCTGATCTTCAGCACGACGAGCGCTGGTGTTGGCATTGATCAGTCCATCTACGAAGGTGCTGAAATCCTCACTGAACTGGAATTTCTCGCTTTGCCACGCCCAGAACATCAACCGCCTGCGTGCTTCGATCCTGTTGGTGGCTGCCCCCACCGAAAACTGGCCGGCGTAGCTGCGAATTTCTCGCTCGACGGAAGCGTAAATCATCGGATCAACAGTTCCATTGAGGTGCTGCCTATGCACATTTGACCAGATCTGGAACAGGCCGCGCCAATAACCCAGCATCTGCTCCCTGTCCGAGGCAGATGCCGTCGCGGGGTTATCGGTTTGGGTGGCAAATACACACGCCAAAACCGGATCGGTTGCCAGAGCAAGATTCAACTACAGGTAGGCATCTGCGATGGCCGCATCCGTCGACGCCCGAGTCGCGATCGAGTTTTGACGAATCTCGATTCCAACGAAGATGAGTGATCCGATGACGCCGATAATTCCGATACTTTCAACGATACGGCGCGCGCGTGGCGAACCTGGGGGAGCGACGGCCCTCGGACATTCATCAGGAAACGCGGCCATCTCACTCACGTCCAAGCCAAGTGGCCCACAATTCGGCCCAATTGCAGTGCTGGCAAGCAAGCTGAAGCCTCTTCCTGAGGCAGTAGGGACCGAGGCGGTCGACACTATGGTGCTTCTGCCGTACGACAGAATTACGACCTCCCCGGAGAGCGACATGTGGCCTGGCTCTCGAAGTCACTCAGCGCTCGCTGTTTCCTCCCGCAGCCGGTCGAAGAACGCCTGCACCGCCAGCATGATCGGCCAGGTGCCTTCGCGGCCGATGGCCGAGACCAGGTACCACGGCTCCTTCCAGCCGAGCTCGGCCACGATGGCTTCGGCGGCGGCACGCGCCTCGTCCTCGAACATCAGGTCGGCCTTGTTCAGCACCAGCCAGCGCGGTTTGTCCAGTAGTTCCGGATCATGCTTGCGCAGTTCGTGTTCGATCGCGCGGACCTGCTGCGCGGGCGAAAGCGTGGCCTGCCCTTCGAACTCCATCGGTGCGATGTCGACCAGGTGCAGCAGCAGATGGGTGCGCTGGATGTGGCGCAGGAACAGGCTGCCGAGGCCGGCGCCGTCGGCGGCGCCTTCGATCAGGCCGGGGATGTCGGCGATCACGAAGCTGCGCCCCGGCTCCACGCTGACCACGCCGAGGTTCGGATACAGGGTGGTGAACGGGTAGTCGGCCACCTTCGGCGTCGCCGCCGAGACCGCGCGGATGAAGGTGGATTTGCCGGCGTTCGGAAAGCCCAGCAGGCCGACATCGGCCAGCAGTTTCAATTCCAGGCGCAGCAACCGGCTCTCGCCCTCGCCGCCCGGCGTGGACTGCCGGGGCGAGCGGTTGGTCGAGCTCTTGAAGTGCATATTGCCCAGCCCGCCCTGGCCACCCTTGGCCACCAGCAGGCGCTGGCCATGTTCGGTCAGATCCCCGATGACTTCATCGGTGCCGACGTTGTGCACCACGGTGCCCACCGGCACGGTGATGGTGATGTCCTCGCCGGCCTTGCCGTATTTCTGGCTGCCCATCCCGTTCTCGCCGCGCTGGGCCTTGAACTGGGTCTGGTGGCGGAAATCGACCAGGGTGTTGAGGTTCTCGTCGGCCACCAGCCAGACATCGCCGCCGTCACCGCCGTCGCCGCCGTCCGGCCCGCCCAGCGGGATGAACTTCTCGCGCCGAAAGCCCACGCAGCCGTTGCCGCCGTTGCCGGCCGTCACGGTGATTTCAACTTCGTCGACTAATTTCATGGGATTGGGGATTGGAAATTGGGAAGAGCTAGTGTGTGGCGGGGCGGGCTCGTGTGGCTATTCTGTCGCTATGGCTCTTGCGAATCCCGAATCCCGAATCCCGAATCCCGAATCCCGAATCCCGAATCCCGAATCCCGAATCCCGAATCCCGAATCCCGAATCCCGGCTCCCCAACGAAAAACCCCGCCGAAGCGGGGCTCCTCGCATCAGCCTGCCGCGGCGCTTACTGCGCGGCGGCGACGCTGACGGTGCGGCGCTTCTTCGGGCCCTTGGTGGAGAACTCCACCGTGCCGTCGATCAGCGCGAACAGGGTGTGGTCGCGGCCGAGGCCGACGCCTGCGCCCGGATGGAACTGGGTGCCGCGCTGGCGCACGATGATGTTGCCGGCTTCGATGGCCTGGCCACCGTAGATCTTCACGCCGAGGTACTTCGGATTCGAGTCGCGACCGTTGCGGGTCGAACCACCAGCCTTTTTATGTGCCATGACGGCGTCTCCTTACTTGCTGCCACCGGCAATGCCGGTGATCTGGATTTCGGTGTAGTGCTGCCGGTGGCCCATCTGCTTGCGATGGTGCTTGCGGCGGCGGAACTTGACGATGCGCACCTTGTCGGCGCGGCCGTGGCCGACGACCTTCGCGGTGACCGAGGCGCCCTTGAGCGCGTCGCCGAGGGTGATGCCGTCGGCATCGCCGAGCATCAGGATGTTGTCCAGCTTGATCTCGCTGCCGGCTTCGGCTTCGAGCAGTTCGACGCGGAGCGTTTCGCCCTGCATCACGCGGTATTGCTTACCGCCAGTGACCAGCACTGCGTACATGGTGGGTTTCCTCGTTGATTCTGTCGTTCTTCTTGGGGATCTGCCGCACAACCGCGCGTACAGAAGCGGAATTGTAATGGATTCAGCTGGTTAGCGTCAAACCCTCCGCATCCACGGGCTCACCCCCGGCGGATCCACTGGCGATTTGCCCATGATTCGCCGCCTCGCTAGGCTTAGCGATTGGCCGACGCGAGTGTCGGCCTCCCCACACCCGCTGGAACCACCTGATGGCGCTGGACTTCATCCGCATCCGCGGTGCACGGACGCACAACCTAAAGAACATCGACCTCGACCTGCCGCGTGACGCGCTGATCGTGATCACCGGGCTGTCCGGGTCGGGCAAGTCGTCACTGGCATTCGACACCATCTACGCCGAGGGTCAGCGCCGTTACGTGGAATCGCTGTCAGCGTATGCGCGGCAGTTCCTCAGTGTGATGGACAAGCCCGACGTCGACCACATCGAGGGATTGTCACCGGCGATTTCGATCGAACAGAAATCCACCAGCCACAATCCACGCTCGACCGTCGGCACCATCACCGAAATCCATGACTACCTGCGCCTGCTGTACGCACGCGTGGGCACACCACATTGCCCGGACCACGGCTTCCCACTGGAGGCGCAGACGGTCAGCCAGATGGTCGACCAAGTGCAGGAAATGGAGGCCGACCCGGTATTGGCAGAGCAACGCTGGATGCTGCTGTCGCCGGTGGTGCGCGATCGCAAGGGCGAGCACGTCCAGGTCATCGACCAGCTCCGTGCGCAGGGCTACACCCGCGTCCGCGTCGATGGCGTGATCCACGAGATCGACGCAGTGCCGCCGCTGGCGCTGCGGGTCAAGCACACCATCGAGGCGGTGATCGACCGATTCAAGCCACGCGCCGACCTGCGACAACGGCTCGCCGAATCATTCGAGACTGCGCTCAAGCTTGGCGGCGGCATCGCCATCGTGCAATCGATGGATGACGCCGGGCGGGCTCCGCTGCTGTTCTCGTCCCGCTACTCCTGTCCGAACTGCGATTACTCGCTGCCGGAACTGGAGCCGCGGTTGTTCTCGTTCAATTCACCGATGGGCGCCTGCCCGACCTGCGACGGACTTGGCGTGTCCGAGTTCTTCGATCCCGACAAGGTGGTGGCACGTCCCGAACTGTCGCTGGCCGCTGGTGCCCTGCGCGGCTGGGATCGACGCAACGCCTATTACTTTTCGATGATCACCTCGCTGGCACGGCATTATCTGTTCGACGTCGATGCCCCATGGCTGAACTTGCCGAGCCACATCCGCGACGTGCTCCTCAACGGCAGCGGCGAGGAAACCATCAACCTGACCTATGTCAGCGAAAGCGGACGCAAGGTCCAGCGCCGACATGCCTTCGAAGGCATCCTGCCGAACCTCGAGCGGCGCTATCGGGAAACCGAGAGCGCGGCGGTGCGGGAGGAGTTGGCGAAGTACATCAGCCAGCGCCCCTGCCCGGATTGCAGCGGCACCCGCCTCAACCGGCAGGCACGCAACGTATACGTGGCCGGCCGGCCGTTACCGGAAATCGCAATCCTGCCGATCGGGAAGGCTCTGGTGTTCTTCGATGCATTGACGCTACCCGGCTGGCGCGGCGAGATCGCCACTCGAATCGTCAAGGAAATCCGCGAGCGGCTGGGCTTCCTCGTCGACGTCGGGCTGGACTACCTGACCCTCGAGCGCAAGGCAGACTCCCTGTCCGGTGGCGAGGCGCAGCGCATCCGCCTCGCCAGCCAGATCGGCGCCGGATTGGTCGGTGTCACCTACGTGCTTGACGAGCCCAGCATTGGACTGCACCAGCGCGACAACGCGCGCCTGCTGGCTACGCTCACCCGGTTGCGCGATCTCGGCAACACGGTGCTGGTGGTGGAACACGACGAGGAAGCGATCCGGCTTGCCGATTACATCGTCGACATCGGCCCGGGTGCCGGCATCCACGGTGGTGAAGTGGTCGCGCAGGGGTCGCTGGACAATGTGCTCTCCGCGCCGCGCTCGCTCACCGGGCAATACCTGTCAGGGCGCAAGCAGATCGAAATCCCGGCACACCGGAACGTACCGAACCGCAAACGGATGCTTCACCTCAAGGGTGCCTGCGGGAACAACCTGAAGGACGTGGACCTCGAAATCCCATCGGGATTGTTCACCTGCATTACCGGCGTCTCCGGGTCCGGGAAATCAACCCTGATCAACGACACTTTGTACGCGCTCGCCGCCAACGAAATCAACGGCGCCTCGCACACGCCAGCACCCTGTTCCGACATCCTTGGACTGGACCTGTTCGACAAGGTCGTGGCGATCGACCAGTCGCCGATCGGACGCACCCCGCGCAGCAACCCGGCCACCTACACCGGACTGTTCACGCCACTGCGCGAACTCTTTGCCCAGGCCCCCGAAGCGCGCGCGCGCGGTTATTCACCAGGGCGCTTCTCATTCAACGTTCGTGGTGGCCGCTGCGAGGCATGCCAGGGTGATGGCCTGATCAAGGTGGAGATGCACTTCCTGCCGGATGTTTACGTTCCATGCGATGTCTGCCAAGGCAGGCGTTACAACCGCGAGACACTGGAAATCCACTACAAGGGCCACAGCATCCACGACGTGCTGGAAATGACGGTGGAGGCAGCTCTCGACCTGTTCCAGCCAGTTCCCTCGATCGCACGCAAACTGGAAACCCTGATCGATGTCGGGCTGTCCTACGTCAAGCTCGGCCAAAGCGCGACCACCCTGTCCGGCGGCGAGGCGCAGCGGGTGAAGCTGTCCAAGGAACTTTCGCGGCGCGACACCGGTCGCACCCTGTACATCCTCGACGAGCCCACCACCGGGCTGCACTTCCACGACATCGAAGCACTCCTCGCGGTGCTGCATCGATTGCGTGACGATGGCAACACGGTCATCGTCATCGAACATAATCTCGACGTCATCAAGACCGCGGACTGGATCGTCGATCTTGGACCCGAGGGCGGCAACGGTGGGGGCTCCATCGTTGTTGCCGGCACGCCGGAAACCATCGCATCCCATCCCGGCTCGCACACCGGACATTTCCTCGCCCAACTGCTGCATGGGCGATCCAAGTCACCCGAACCCTCCAACCGCACCGTTACGGAGTCGGCATGAACCAGGGCACCTCCAACACGTTCCGTTCCCGCATCGCACTGCGATGGAGCGACATGGACGCTTTCAACCATGTCAACAACGCCCGCTTCCTGACCTTCCTGGAACAGGCGCGGATCGAATGGTTCGAAACCATCGGGGAGGATTGGGTGACGGACTCCAGCGGGCCGGTGATCGCTTCGGCAACACTCAACTTCAGGCGTTCCATCGGCTATCCGTCGCAGATCGACGTGGAGTTGTTCATCGAGAAACTCGGAACCAGCAGCATGGTGATCGGGCATCGCATCCTCGCCGAAGATGGCAGCCTGCACTGCGACGGCAACGTGGTCGCTGTCTGGATCGACCGTCACAGCGGTCGTCCCACGCCACTGCCCGGAAGCGTGCGCCGGGCAGCCGAACGACTGCAGGTCATTGCCTGATCACCCGCCTGCCCGCACCCTGGCGTCGCATTCGCCACATCTGAAACCCATTTGCCCCGGATCTGCCCATGTCCTTGGTCGAACGCTCCATCCACGGCGCCATCCAGCAACTGCGCATGGCGCGCGCACCGGTCAACGCACTTGACCCAGGGCTGTGTCAGGCAATCACCGACGCACTGCGTTCGGCGGTCGCCGATGGCGCACGCGGCATCGTTCTGGCCGGGGGAGCCAAGGTGTTTTCCGCTGGATTGGACGTGCCCTACCTGCTGTCGCTGGAGGCGGACCGGAACGCCCTGCTGCAGGCTTGGGAGGCATTCTTCGAAACCGCCCGCACCTTGGCCGCCTGCCCGGTGCCGGTGATCGCGGCGATGGCCGGCCACGCGCCCGCCGGCGGCTGCGTGCTGGCCCTGTGCTGCGATTACCGGGTGCTGGCCGAAGGCCCGTTCCGGATCGGTCTGAATGAAACCCAGGTGGGCCTGGTGGCGCCGGAGGGCATCCAAGCCCTGCTGGCGCGCGTGGTCGGCCCACATCGGGCCGAGCGCCTGCTGGTGGCGGGGCACATGCCGGATGCACAGGAGGCGCTGTCGATCGGCCTTGTTGACGAACTCGCGGCGGCTGAAGAGGTGGAGCGTCGTGCGCAGGCTTGGCTTGCGGCCCTCACCCAACTCCCACGCGAGCCGATGCTGCAGACCCGTGCAATTGCCCGACGCGACGTGGTCGCAGCGCTGGCGCCGGAACGCATCGACCTTGATCGCTTCGTCACCGCTTGGACCCATCCGGACACGCAAGCCGGGCTGCGGGCGATGCTGGCGCGGATCGGGAAGTAGGATCGCACCGAGGCCGAAGGCCGAGGGACGCAAGCTTGCGGAAACGCCACGACGGCCTTCCTCGCTGCCGATGCCAACCCGGTGCCCCGACGCGTGATCCCGGCGCCGGCACGCGTCTGGTCACGCCAGTCTGATCACGCACGCCTGCTGCGCATCGCACGGGTATGCGCAAGCGTCGGATCGTCAGCCAGCGCCCGGTAGCGCGCCGTATCGACCGAGACCAAAGCCACCTGGCCTCGCTCATCGAAATGCAAGCCCCAGCCGTGGGTCTTCGCGAGCGGCGACGTGCGCATGCACGCCATCGGCTTGGAAAAGAAATCCTCGCGCAGCCGCACACCGCTGGCCGCCAATTGCCCTGCCGAGATGCCCGCTCGACTGGCATGCACGTGAAACTGCACGTCCTCTTGGGTGTGTGCATACGGCGCCTGCGAAATCAGCGCGTATTCCAGCTCAGCCACCGTGGGTTTACCCGCGCGCGGTTTCGGCGGCACGCCTTGCGTGGCTTTGCAGTCGGCGGCAACCTCGATGAAGGTGTTGAAATAATTCATCGTCGCCCCACCTGCGGCGAACCACTGCGCTACGCGTCAGAGCAGCTCCAGCACCGTCTCCGGCGGCCGGCACAGGCGCACGCCCTTGGCGGTGAACACGAACGGCCGGTTGATCAGGATGGGCGTTGCCACCATCGCATCCAGCAAGGCATCGTCACTCAGCGCAGGATCATCCAGCCCCTGCTCCGCGTAGGCAGGCTCCTTGCTGCGAAGCGCATCGCGCACGCGCAAGCCAGCAGCGGCGATGGCCTGCCGCAGGCGCGCCTTGTCGGGCGGGTTGTTGATGTAATCGACGACCTCCGGCTCGATGCCGGCCTGGCGGATGAGATCCAAGGCCCCGCGCGAATTGCCGCAGGTGGTGCGATGCCAGATCTCGACGCGCTGCTGTTTCGGCATCCGTCAACTCCCCGTCACCACCGGGCGGGTCGGATCCGAAATCCAACCGCTCCAGGAGCCGGCGTACAACTTCGCGCCCTTCAAACCAGCGCGCTCCATCGCCAGCAGGTTGTGGCAAGCCGTGACTCCCGATCCGCACATCACCACCACTTCCGAAGGTGCAAGGCCGCCCAACAACTCGCGATACTCGGCCGCAAGACGGACCGGGGATTTGAAACGACCGTTTTCAAGGTTCATTGCATACGGACGGTTGATGGCGCCCGGAACGTGGCCGGCAATTCGATCCAACGGCTCCTCCTGACCGCGGAAGCGTTCCGGTGCCCGCGCATCGATCAGCAATCCGCCCAAGGCGAGATGCGCCGCCACGGCATCGGCATCGACCAAGCGACTGGCATCGAAGCTGCCACTGATGAACGATGCACCTGGGATCTGCTGCATCGAGGTGGACACCGGCAAGCCCAGTGAGGTCCAGCGCGTCCAGCCGCCGTCGAGCAGCGCAACTTTCTCGTGTCCCATCACCATAAGCATGAACCACAGCCGGGAAGCGATGGCCCCATCCCCGCCGTCATACACGATGACTTGAGTGGTCGGCGTCACGCCCCAGCGACGCAGGCGGTCCAGGAATGGCCGAATCGTCGGCCACGGGTGCCGTCCCTGCCCGGCCAAGCCGATTTCGGACAGGTCCCTCTCCAAATGCGCATACACCGCACCCGGAACCCGCGAGCGCAGCCATTCCTGCTCGCCCTGCTTGGGATCGAGCAGCGAAAAACGGCAATCGACGATCACGAGGTCGCGGCGCTCCAGCGCCATCGCCAGGACCTCTGGCTGCACCAATGTCGTCCATCCTGCCATCACGTCCCTCCTTGCTCCACGCCCGCAAGCCGCTCGCGCAGGTTGTACAGGATCGACGCAGTCGCACCCCAGATCCGGTGTGCAGCATACCGGTATTGCAGCACATGGCGGGCACGCCCGCCAAAGTTGATCTCAATCCGTTCGAGACACGCCGGATCAAGCAGATACTCCAGCGGCACTTCGAACACGTCGGCCACCTCGTCCGGGTTCGCCCGCGCAACGAAATCAGCGCGAATCAAGGCGAGAACGGGCAAGACCTGGAATCCTGTAATGGTCAGGTAGGGATCGAGGTAACCCAGCACCCGCACCTGCCCGGACTGCAGGCCGATTTCTTCGTTCGCTTCGCGCAATGCCGCAGCAACCGGACTCGCATCCGAACTCTCGATGCGCCCGCCGGGAAAACTGACCTGGCCCGCGTGATGGCGCAATTGTTCGGTGCGCCGCGTCAACAGGACGCTGGAACCCGCAGGACGCGCGATGACGCCGACCAGGACCGCAGCCGGCCGCGGGTCCGCGTCCAGCGCGAGCCCCTCCAGGTCCCCCAGGTTCCATGGTGGAGAGGCCGGAGGGGTTTCGGGAGGGTAGACGGCTTGCCGCAGGCATCCTGCAAGCCGTTCTGGCCCCATCACGCCAGCGTCCAATCAACCGGTCTCCCCATGCAATTCGACACTCTCGGCCAATCTCGGAAACACGATGCGCCGGCACGAGTCCGGCGCATCGATGCCACAGTGCGGGCGGCGTGACGAATCTCCACGCCTGCCAGTTGACAGGCTCGTTACTTCACGGAACCCAATTCAACCTGCATCACGATCGCCTGCTGTGCGAACTGGGAATTCTGACCCGAACCCAGACCACCGCCCGGCGGAATGACAACTTCCCAGACCGCACCCTGCTGCATCAGTGGGAGGGTGTCGCGGATTGCCGGGATTGGTGCCTGTGAAACCTTGAACGGCGGCGGCGTCTGCACCCCGCTGAGTGCCACGCCCACCGCGCCGAGGAAACTGCGGAAAGCGATCTGTACCTCGCTGTTGGCAGTCGGCTTGGCACCGGTACCGGGCCTGACGATCCGGTACATGATGCCGCTGGGCATGGTGACCACGCCCTGCTGGGACTTGTACTGGGTGATGAACGCGGCGGACTGCGCCTTGTTGTCATCCAGTGCCTTGCGGAAGGCCGCCTGCGCCTTGGCTTCCATCCTCTGCTGGTAGCCGCCGAAGGCGGTACGCAGTTGGTCGTCGGTGTAAGCCGGCTGCTTGTTGCCGAACGCATCCTGTAGGCCACGCACGACAGTGGCGATATCGATCGGCTCGCCTCCGGAGCGCAATTCCTGACCGAGGTTCCAGCCCAGTGCATAGCTGGCATGGGTCTTGTCGACCACCGGCAGGGCCGGGGCGGCGGGTGCCGTTGCTGCCGGACGCGCGGCAGGAGCAGCTGCCGGGGCAGTCTGGGCTTGCGCAGTGGCGACACCAGCATTCAAAAGCAGGGCCGCCACGCTGGCAGCAATCACATGAAGCTTCATCCAGAACCTCATTCGCTAGGGAAAGGACCGCGATCGCGGCCCGGAAGGGGGAAAACCGGCCGAGGCCGGGGAGAATTGCCGGTAGCAGGCGGCAAGCCGCCAACGGGACACGCTAGGATAACCGCCACAGCCCTTAACGGCTACTGAGGCTCCTCTGCGACAAGCGACGGCAGGGGACGTTCCTTCATTCACGCAATTTCCTGGACTGCTTGGACCGCCCATGACCGACAACCTGCTACTCATCGACACCGCCGCGGGCATCCGCACCATCCGTATCAACCGCCCGGACAAGCTGAACGCGCTCAACGCCGACACGCTGGATGCGCTGGATGCCGCGTTCGCGGCAGCCGACCACGACCCCGAGGTGCGCGTGGTGGTGCTGACCGGTGCCGGCCCCAAGGTCTTCGTGGCCGGTGCCGACATCAGCGAGATGAACACCCTGACCCCGGTGCAGGGCCGCGATTTCTCGCTGCGCGGCACCCGCATGATGCGGCGGGTGGAGACGCTGTCCAAACCGGTCATCGCCATGGTCAACGGCTTTGCGCTGGGCGGCGGACTGGAACTGGCGATGTGCTGCCATCTGCGGATCGCCGCCGATACCGCCAAGGTCGGCCAACCGGAAATCAACCTCGGCCTGATCCCGGGCTTCGGCGGCAGCCAGCGCCTGCTGCGGCTGTGTGGGCGAGCGGCGACGCTGGAACTGTGCCTGACCGGCGCGCCGATCAATGCCGAGCGTGCCCTGCAGCTGGGCATCGTCAATCGCGTGGTCCCCGTAGCCGAACTTGAATCTGCGGTGATGCAGTTGGCTGGCCAATTGGCCAAGGCCGCACCGTTGGCGCTACGCGGGATGTTGGACTGCGTGAACATCGGCGGCGAATGCGGGATCGAGGAAGGGTTGGAATACGAGTCCGCGCAATTCGGCCTGATGTTCGCCACCGAGGACATGCGCGAAGGCACGTCGGCGTTTCTGGAAAAGCGCACACCGACATTTGCCGGCAAGTAAACATCGCCACGCCACCCCTGTCAGTCCCGCGGATGCGGGGTGGCTTCCCGCACGGTGGAGCGATGCGCGGGCAGAATGCCCGCCGTTGCGTCCATGACGAGTCCCCATGCACTCCTGCTGCCCCACCTGCCCCTGCGCATCGAACCATCCCGCACACGCGGTGCTGATCGCGCTGGGCGAAGATGACCTCGATGCGGCGCTGGCGCTGGGCTTGCTGGATGCGCAGCCGTGTCCGGGCTGCGCCGCCGCGTGCAACGCTGCCTTGGTCGCCATGCGTGAGGCCCGCCGCTTCGCACTGGCCGCACGCGGACGCCACCGCGCGCGTGCTGCACGGCTGGGGCGCATCCAGCGCGAACGCGACGCAGCGCGGAGCCCCCGCCAAGTGCCCGACGCCACGTCCACGCCGACGCCCGCATTGCCAAGTGTCGCCGCCGAGGCCCTGGCCCGCGCATTGGCCAAGGCCAAGGCCCGGCATTCATGAGCCCGTCCCGCAGTCTACGCGCCGCACGCGGCAGCAAGCTCGCGCGGCAGGATATCGCCGAACTGTTCACGCGCCTGCGTGAAGGCAATCCGCATCCAACCACCGAACTGGAATACACCACCCCCTTCGAATTGCTGGTGGCGGTGGTGCTCTCGGCACAGGCCACCGACGTCGGCGTCAACAAGGCCAGCCGCAGGTTGTTTCCGCGAGCAAACACCCCTGCCGCGATCCTGGCGCTGGGCGAAGACGGCTTGAAGGGCTACATCAATACCATTGGCTTGTACAACGCCAAGGCCGCCCACGTGATTGCGCTCTGCCGGCAGTTGCTTGAGCGACACGATGGCGACGTGCCGCGCAGCCGCGAAGCCCTCGAAGCTCTGCCAGGCGTGGGCCGCAAGACCGCCAACGTGGTGCTCAATACGGCGTTCGGTGAACCCACCATCGCGGTGGACACGCATATCTTCCGAGTCGCCAACCGCACCGGGCTTGCCCCCGGCAAGAACGTGCGCACGGTCGAGGACAAGCTGGTGAAACTGGTGCCGTCCGAATTCGCGCGCGACGCCCACCACTGGCTGATCCTGCATGGCCGCTATGTCTGCAAGGCGCGCAAGCCGGACTGCGCCCATTGCCTGCTGAACAGCCTGTGCAAATGGTCGGCCAAAACCCCAGTCAACACGGCTGACAGTGGGTTCGCCCTTCCGTCAGGGCTGCGCTGAACAAGTCCATCCTGGACTTGTCAGCGCACGACTGTCCATGGTCGGTAGACAACGCCGATTGAATCAGCGTTGCCTCAGGCGACTTACCGTGAAACCCATCGATCGTGCTGGCGGAGCCCCAGTCGCATTGCTAGGATGAGCGCACGCCCACCGTATTGAAGCCATTGCCATGCAGCACTCCGCATCTTCACTCGCCCCCACCCTCGCCGCCGCACTTCTATTTGGACTCTCCAGTCTGCTTCCGGCGCACGCCCATGACCAAGGCGGAATACAGGACCATGCTGCGATGGGTGGCACCGAACACTCAGGTCACACGTTCACGCAAATCGATACCGACCACGATGGCCGCATTTCCCGCACCGAGTTCGCTGCAGTACACGACGGCAAGTCCGAACGTTTTGCCGGCATCGACGGCAACCGTGATGGCTTCATCAGCAAAGCCGAGTTCGATGCCCACCACGCGGCAATGAAACCCGCGAATGAAGGCGGAACCACGAATCGCGCTGCGGACGAGCACGCAGGACACCATTGACCCATTCCGGCCCTGGGTTGATACGGTTTGCCACGACAAGGCCGCAAGGATGAGTCATTCCACGGCGGACTGTGCAAGCCCCCCAATGGCCGAACGCTTCCGCGGCTACCTGCCGGTGGTGGTGGACGTGGAAACCGGAGGGTTCGACTGGAACAAGCACGCGCTGCTGGAAATCGCGGCGGTGCCGATTGACCTGGATGGCGAAGGCCGCTTCGTGCCAGGCGCCACCGCGCATGCCCATATCGCCCCGGCATCTGGCACGTTGATTGATCCGAAATCGCTGGAAGTCACCGGCATCAAGATCGGCCATCCGCTGCGATTCGAGGTGGACGAGCGCACCGGGCTGGATGCGATCTTCGTCCCCGTGCGCGCCGCCGCGAAGAAGCACGACTGCCAGCGCGCCATCCTGGTCGGCCACAACGCCCACTTCGACCTCAACTTCCTCAACGCAGCGGTTGCACGGGTTCAGCACAAACGCAATCCGTTCCATCCGTTCAGCGTCTTCGACACGGTGACGATGGCCGGCCTCGCCTATGGCCAGACCGTACTGGCACGCGCAGCGATGGCTGCGGGCATCGGCTGGGACCCGAAAGAAGCGCATTCGGCGGTGTACGACGCCGAGCAAACCGCACGACTGTTCTGCATCATCGCCAACGCATGGCCGCAGACGGGGGCCACGGCGTCGGTCGCCATGCCCGGGGACAACACAGCAGCCATCGGCGCCATGGTTGGCGCCGGCTAGCGTGCATCGAGGCATTCTCGGCGCGCCCCGCGGCGCAGCCATGGTCTTCGATCGCGATGCGGCAGACCTCAGGCCGGCGCAGCCGGTGGCTTGGCCGCGAGCGAGCGGGCAATGCCGTACAGGCTGACCAGCATCCACGCACTCTCCAGCAGGAACACCGAGAGGTTGAATGTACCCAGCAGCGAGACCAGCACACCGGCGGCCCCGAACAGGTTGAGCAACTGGTAGACCAGCCCAGTGCCCGACAGCTTGCCTGCCTGCAACAGGGCGAAGCCGAGCAGGATCATTCCGGTGCCGGCGAGACCGGCCCCGTCGTACCACGCAAGTGTCATCACATCCCCCGCTGCCGCACGGCTTCAAACAAGGCCACGCCGGTGGCCACCGACACGTTGAGGCTCTCGAAGCCCCCCGGCATCGGGATCTTGACCAACTGGTCACAATTCTCTCGGGTCAAGCGGCGCAGGCCCTCGCCCTCGCTGCCCAGCACCAGTGCGACATTGCCTGTCAGATCGATGGCATACAGCGAGACCGAGGCCTCACCTGCCAACCCGTAGATCCACACGCCCAGTTTCTGCAACTCACGCAGCGTGCGCGAGAGATTGGTGACCGGAAAGATCGGCAGCGTGTCGGCTGCACCGGCCGAGGTCTTGCGCACGGTGGCATTGACCTGCACCGCCTTGTCCTTCGGAAACACCACCGCGGTCACCCCTGCCGCCGCCGCGCTGCGCAGGCAGGCACCGAGGTTGTGCGGATCCTGCACGCCATCCAGCACCAGCAACAGCGCTCGGCCATCGGCGGCATCCAGCAACGCCGGCAGCGCATGCTCATCCCAGGTCTTGGCCGCGGCATAGCGCGCCGCAGCACCCTGGTGACGCACCCCGCCGGCCACGCCATCCAGCGCCTGCTGCGCAACCCGGCGCACGTCGATGTCCTTGCGTCGGGCCTGCTGTTCGATCTCGACGATACGCGGGTTCTTGCCGCCGGCTTCCAGCAGCACTTCACGTACGTTGTCCGCATCGTGCTCCAGCGCGGACGCCACCGCGTTGATACCGACGATCCATTGGGAGGAATTGTTCATGCGGCTATTCTGCCTGCACTGATCGGATCTCAATATGCCTGCTTCACCCGCTTCGCCGGCTTGCCGCGCTCCGGCAGGGGCTTGACGGTCCTGGCGTCGCCATCGCGGCCCTCGCCCTCCACCAGCCGGAAATCGATCTTGCGTTCCTCCACGCTGGCCTTGAGGACCACGATCCTCACCCGGTCACCGAGGCGGTATTCGTGGCCACGGCGCTCGCCACTCAGCGTCTTGCGCACCGCGTCGAAGTGGTAGAAGTCACGCGGCAGCTGGGTCACATGCACCAAGCCGTTGACCTTGGACTCGTCCAACTCGATGAACAGGCCAAAGCTGGTCACGCCGCTGATCACGCCATCGAACTCCTTGCCGATGTGCTCCTCCATCCACGCGGCCCGGTAACGCTCGTCGACTTCGCGCTGGGCTTCGTCGGCACGACGTGAGCGCTCCGAGCACTGCAGCGCGAGTGCCGCCATCTCGTGCGGGGAGTAGCCGTAGGCATCGGGCTTGCCACCGCGCAGCGCGTGCTTGATCGCGCGGTGCACCAGCAGGTCCGGGTAGCGGCGGATCGGCGAGGTGAAGTGCGCATATGCCTCCAGCGCCAAGCCGAAGTGACCGATGTTGTCCGGCGCATACACCGCCAGCGCCTGGCTGCGCAGGATCACCGATTCCAGCAGCACGGCGTCGGGGCGCTCGCGGACCTTTTCCAGCAGGCTGCGAAAATCCTTCGGCTTGACCTTGGCCCAAGGCGGCAGCCGCAGCGCGAATTCCCTGAGGAATGCCTCCAGGTCGGCGTACTTGGATTCCGGCGGCTTGTCGTGGTCGCGGTACGGGGCCGGCACGCGGGCATCGAGCAGGAACAACGCGGCCTGCACGTTGGCCGCGATCATGCATTCCTCGATCAGCTTGTGAGCATCATTGCGCTGGAGCATCCCGGCCTGCGCCACCGCGCCCTTGGCATCGAGCACGAAGCGCACTTCGCTGCTTTCGAACTCGATCGCGCCGCGCTTCGCCCGCGCCTTGTCCAGCACCCTGTAGAGCTGGTGCAGGCGTTGGATCTGCGGAAGCAGCGGGCCGATCTTCGCCTGCGCCGCGTCGTGGTCGTCGGTCGGAATGCCCTCGCCCACCGCATTCCACACGTCGGTGTAGGTGAGCCGTGCGTGCGAATGCATCACTGCCTCGAAGAAACGCGATGTGGTGACGATGCCATCGCGACCCACCTGCATCTCGCAGCAAAAGCACAGTCGGTCCACCTGCGGATTGAGTGAACAGATGCCATTGCTCAGGGTTTCCGGCAGCATCGGCACCACGAAACCGGGGAAGTACACCGACGTCGCGCGCAACTGCGCCGCGTCATCCAGCGGCGTGCCTGGACGCACGTAATGCGAGACGTCGGCGATCGCCACGATCAGGCGGAAGCCATCGGCATTCGTCTCGCACCAGACTGCGTCGTCGAAATCCTTGGCGTCCTCGCCATCGATGGTGACCAGCGGGGTGTTGCGCAGGTCGACCCTGTTGCGGATGTCTTCGGCCTGCACCTCCAGCGGCACCGCCGTGGCTTGCGCCATCACCTCGGGCGAGAATTCGTGCGGGATGTCGTGGCCGTGGATCGCCGCCTCCACCGCCTGCGACGCGGTGAGCTTGTCACCGAGTACCGCCAGCACACGGCCGATCGGCGGTCGGTGCGCGTCCTGCGGCGTGGTGATTTCGACCACGACCAACTGCTCCGCCCGGGCGGCGTTGCGCGCGTCCTGCGGAATCATCACGTTGCGCTGGATGCGCCTGTCATCCGGCACCACGTAGGCGATCCCCAACTCCTCCGCATATCGACCGAGCAGGCGGGTGAGCCGGCGTTCCAGCACTTCCACGATGCTGGCCTCCCCGCGCCCGCGCCGGTCGATGCCGGTGATGCTGGCCAACACGCGATCGCCGTGACTGACCTTGCGCATCTCGAACGGGGGCAGGAACAGGTCGTCGCCACCGGCCTCCGGCCGCAGGAAACCAAAGCCATCGGGATTGGCGATCACGGTGCCGGCAACCAGCGCAGTCTTCGACGCCGGCACGAATCCACCACGGCGGTTCTGCAGCAACTGGCCGTCACGCAGCATCGCCTGCAGGCGTTTCTCCAGTGCGGCATAGCGATCCTCGGCGGTCAGCGCCAGCTTGGTTGCCAGCTCGCCGGCATCCATCGGACCGTCGTTGGCCGCCAGCACCTGCAAGATCATTTCGCGACTGGCGATCGGATATTCATAGCGCTGCGCCTCGCGCTTGGCGTGGGGATCGAGGCGTGGCGCAGTGGGGTGGGTGTCCACGCGCCCACCCTTGCGGGGCGCGTGCATCGCCATCGAGTCCGGCATCCATGGCGGGCGCTTGCCCGCCGATGTCGGAGATTGTCCGGTCTGCGTGCCGGCAGCACGCTTGCCACCGGATCCCTGGCCACGACTGCCGCCGCGCTTGCTGGGAGGTTTGCTCATGCGTGAATGGTACAGGCCCGCTCATGGCCGCGTGCCCCGTTCCCGTTCTCGGGCGGACTTGCCCACGCGAGCGTCGCAGGGTCACTGGCAACGAATCCAGGCATATCGGCATGTCGCCGTTGACAGCACCCCGTCCGAACCGGACAATGCGCAGCTCACCACCTGCCCAGGTGGCGGAATTGGTAGACGCACTAGTTTCAGGTACTAGCGGGTAAAACCGTGGAGGTTCGAGTCCTCTCCTGGGCACCAATGTCGAGTTTCAGGCAGTTCCATGCCGCCCTGAAAATCCCCTGAAACCCGTCGACATGGCGGTTTTTTTGTTGCCGCAAACTGCAAGCAATCCTTGCGCCCATCCATTCGCGAGAACCCGGGCGCCGGCCAACGTCCGGCAGGACGTCCTTCCGTGCCCGGGTGCGATTACGAAAGCTTGAGGGTTCGCGGCGCCCAGACCGGTACAACTCGCGGTGCGGCCACCTGCCTACCTTCTTTCCAGGAATCCCCGCAGGGAGCCGTAATTGCTCGACTCGATGTCGCTGATCTTCCAACCCGCACCGTCCTTGGCCAAGGTATAGGTCATCGTCCTGGCTTCACCGGAAACCTGGAAATCAACCCTGACCCGAGGCGGTTGGCCCGCACCCAACCGAGTCACCTGCAATGTCGGCAGCACGCCACCTTCATACAAGGCAGTGTCGAGTATTGGGTCAAACGCAGGATTGCAATTCGCGACACCCTCTTGGCAAGGCATCTTGTCCAGCAGAAGGTTGACCAGGTCGCCATCGAACCAGGAAGACAGCAGCTCGCGATCGTTGTACCAGAACTTGTCACTCAGGGTACCGAGGTACTCCTTGAAGAAGCTACGCACGAAGTCTTCAGGAGCCGGCGCCGGCTGGCTTTCCTGAACTTCATCCGCAGGGCTTCCAGGCGTGTTCGCAATCGCGGCTTCAGTCGGTGGCGTCGCGGTTGCCACGGTGCGTGCAGGCGTAGCCGAATTGCTGCAAGCGCTGGCGGTGAATCCAAAGCAGAGGGCAACGGCAAAGAGTGTGCGCAGCATTCCTTCCCCCACGATCAGTTGGTCTTCGATGACAGCAGTCAAAAACAAACCCGAAGTGCGGTCAATCCATGGTTGCCTGCGCTTCCGGGAACCGCAATCCGGAGACTCCCGCCGGCCATGGCTGGCAGTGTTGCCTTAGATCGCAGGCGATCCCTTCGACACCAACACCGACAGTGATCCGTAATTCGACGAATCGATGTCCGAAATCCGCCAACCGCCATCGACCAAGACCAGTGTATAGGTCATCGACGTCGTGCTGCCGAGGTTTTCGAACGTCACCTTGACCCGCACTGGTTCGCCGGCGCCAAGCCTCTCGGTGTGCAATGTTGCATAGATCTCATCGTCGTAATCCTGCGCGTCGATGATCGGGTCGAACTCGATGCAGCCGTCGTGATTCTTCTGGCAGGCCGCGTGGTTGGCCAACGCAAGCCGGGCCAGGTCTTGCGTGAACCAGGGTGCCATCAGGTCCGCGTCGCCGAACCAGGACTTGTCTTCGAAAGTATCAAGGTAGGTCCGGAAGAATTCCCGTGCGAAATCCTCGGCGGGCTGTGAAGGCTCCTCTGTCGCTGCCGCGGCTGGCGCGGCGGCGGGCGTCGTCCCGGTTGCCGGCGCTGCGCTCCCGGCCGCGGCGGGCCCGGACGTCAGCAGGCGCGGACGCGGCTTCGTGGGGTCGGACAGATCACTGTCACCACAGCCAGCGAGGAGCAAGACCGAGAGCAGGATGACCATTGATCTCAACATGGCGAACACCTGTGGGTAGACATGCGGGCTTGACCGACAACCGGAACAGGAAAACCGGATTGTGGCCCGTGGTCAAGGCCCGGATCACGCTGACCAGTCATCCTGAATGGCAGGCCGGTTCCAACGCAAGCAGCCTGACTGGGGCGCGGGAGTCAGGCCGCATCCCCCGATTCCAGCCCGACATTGGTGGAAGCCGCCTCGTATTTCTCGTGATCCAGCATCCCGGTCTCGCGGGCAACCAGCACAGGAACCAGCATCTGCCCGGTCACATTGGTCATGGTGCGCATCATGTCGAGCACGCGGTCGATCGCATACAGATAGCCGATCACTTCCAGCGGCAGGTTCGCCGCGCTGAGCACGACCGTGGCCATGATGACCGCGGTGCCGGGGATGCCCGCAGTGCCGAAACTGCCCAGCACCGACGCAATCGCGATGGTGATGTACTGCGACAGCGTCAGGTCGATGCCGGCGTATTGCGAGATGAACACCGCTGCCAACGCCGGGTAGATCGCACCACAGCCATCCATCTTGATCGTGGCCCCCAACGGAACCGCGAACGCGGCGTAGTCCTTGTCGACCCCGTGGTTGTGGATCGAGCAGCGCAGCGACACCGGCAACGCCGCGAAGCTGCTTGATGCGACGAAACCAACCTGCATGCCAGGGAAAGCACCGCGCAGGAATTTCAGCGGATTCAACCCATGCGCCAGCAACAACGCCGGATACACGACCAGAATGTGGAACGCACAGGCAAGGTACAGGGCAAACACGAAATTCAACAACGGCCGCAACTGCTCGAAGCCGTAGCCTCCAACCAACGCCGCGATCAAGCCGAAGGTTCCGAATGGAGTGAATTCGATCACATAGCGGGTGATCTGGATCATCACCTCGTTGGCCTCGCCAGTCAGCTTGCGCAGCCCGGCCACGCGATCGCCCAGCTTGACCATCGCAATCCCGACCAGACCAGCAAAGAAGATCACCTGCAGCACGGTCCCGCTGCGCGGCACGAGGATCTTGGTGCCGTCCGGCAGCACCTGCTGGTCGGCTCCAGCCATGGCTTGGAACGGATTGGATGGAACCAGGTTAAGCAGCATGTCGAGCACGCTCGGAGCCACCTTGGGCTTGTAGTCAGCTGCGGTCTGCAGCAGGCCGACGCCACTGCCTGGCTGGATGATCCAGCCAACGACCAAACCAACGGCAACCGCCAGCACGGCGGTGATGGCAAACCACAGGAAGGTCCGGCTTGCCAGCCCCGCGATGGACTTCTGTCCACTCAGGGAGGCCACTGCATTGATCACGGCAAACAGCACCAGGGGCACCGCGATCATCTGGATCAGGGTGACGTAAAGATCGCCAATCGGGCCGAACCATTTTTCCGCATCCGGACCGAACGCCCAGCCGGCAAGGGCCCCGAGTACGAAACCCGCGACAACCCGCTTCCAGAACCTGATGCTGAACCACCAAGCAACCATCGGTCCGTTCCTGATTTTCGACGCGACACGATACTTCGGAATGGGCGCAACCGGCAGCGTCCGATCGAAGATTTCTGGATTCCGCCGCCTGCCGGGGGGGGGCCTACAGGCATCCCAGACAGAGGTCACCGACAGCAGCTTCAGCCCACTGATCCATACTGGCAGGCATGACACCGGCTCGAACCATCACCGCCTTCGCGGCGGCAACCCTGATCACAGGCCTCTTCACCGCCTGTGCAAGCAATCCATCCAACCCCACGCCAACAGCAGCCTTGCCACAAGGCGCCGGAGTGGACCTGGCCTCAATCCGGCACCCGGACGAGGAATCCCCGGCAGGGTGGTATCGCGCTGGAGCCGCACAGGCGGCTGCACGTGGCGCCATGTCAGGACGGGCGCGCAACGTGATCGTGTTCATCGGCGATGGCATGAGCATGACCACGGTGACCGCCGCGAGAATCATGGAAGGACAACGTGCGGGTGGCCGCGGCGAGGAAAACCGACTGGCCTGGGACCATTTCCCCGCCACTGCGCTCAGCCGCACCTACAACACCGACGCGCAGACACCGGATTCCGCAGGCACCATGTCGGCCATTGCCACCGGAGTGAAGACCCACATGGGCGCGATCTCGGTGTACGCAGGGAACACCACCGACTGCGCTGACAGCATGGGCAAGCATGCCCAGACCTGGCTGGAATTGGCCGATGCCGCCGGAATGTCCACGGGCGTGGTCACCACCTCGCGCGTCACCCATGCCACCCCTGCCGCAACTTATGCCCACACCCCGAACCGCCGCTGGGAAAATGACGCGACCATCCCGGAAGCAGCCCGGGCCCAGGGCTGTCGAGACATCGCAAGCCAGTTGATCGCAGCCACGGGAAACGGCCACGGCCCGTCGATCATCCTCGGTGGTGGCCGCAAAGAATTCCTGACCACTGAACAGACCGATCCGAGTTCGCCCGACAAGCGCGGATTGCGCACGGATGGACGTGACCTGATCACGGAGTGGAGGCAAGCCCATGCCGGCGGCGCCTATGTCACCACCGCCGCAGAGTTGGCGTCTGCCGCGAACGCGCCCGCCGTGCTTGGCCTGTTCAACTACAGCCACATGGCTTTCAATCACGACCGCATCGCCGAAGGAGGAATCGAGCCTTCGTTGGCGGAAATGACCCGTGCCGCGATCCGGCACCTGGCGCGCAATGAAAACGGCTATGTGCTGCTGGTCGAAGCTGCCCGCATCGACATGGCCCACCACGAAGGCAATGCGTTCCGGGCCCTGGATGAAACCATCGAACTGTCGAATGCGGTTCGCATCGCATTGGAAATGACGTCGCCGGACGACACCCTGATCATGGTCACCGCCGACCATTCCCACACGTTGACCATGGCCGGCTACACGGTGCGCGGCAACCCGATCCTTGGCACGGTGCGCGCACCCGGGAAGCCCAAGCCAACACTGGATCTGGCTGGATTGCCCTTCACCACGCTCGGGTATGCCAACGGACCCGGCAATACAGGCGCCAGCGAAATCCAGGTCGCTGGAAGCAAGCGCTTCCCGCATTACCCCAAGCACCAGACTGCTGCACCCGCAGGCCGACCGGACCTGTCACAGGTGGACACCACCCGCCCAGAGTACATGCAGGAAGCACTGGTTCCGCTGAGCAGCGAAACCCACAGCGGCGAAGACGTCGGCGTCTGGGCGATCGGACCGGGAAGCGCGGCCGTGCGAGGCTCGCTGGAGCAGAACGCGCTTTACCACATCATCGTGCAAGCCACGCCCCGGTTGCGCGATACGCTGTGCGCGAAGGGATGGTGTGACGGCAACGGTGTGCCGGTGACATTGCCGCGCTTGGAGGCGTTCAGTTCTCGGCCGACACGCTGAGGCAAATGATCAGAACGGCTTGGCCAACACCAGCCAGAGGATGCCCACCAGCAGCGGCAGCGGCAGTTCGTTGAACCAACGCAGCACCGTGGCCGACGGCAGGGCCGCGCCACGCGCCACGCGCTTCAGCTGGCGCCCGCTGGCGATGTAATACGCGAACAGCAACGCCACCAGCGCCAACTTCGCGTGCAGCCAGCCGCCCTTGATCCCGAAATGCAACCAAAGTGCCAGCCCACCGACGAAGGC
>NZ_JADZDS010000010.1 GCF_020850895.1 Thermomonas sp.
CGCGACCAGCACCACCAGCGAGACCACGTCGCCACGGATGCGCTCGAACAGGAACATGACCATGGTGAACACCACCAGGCCCAGCACCAGCAGCATGTCGTTGGTGAGGGCGAGGGTGGTTTCCATTCCTGCGGTCGGGTTTCGGTTCGGGCGAGGGTCTGGATCGGGCGGGTGGGCTGGCGGATCAGGGATCGGTCTGGTGTCGGCGGGATGAGGGTATCGCGTTTCAGTGTGAGGCTAATCCCCAGATTGCAGGGCGACCTGCCCGTACAGCAGGTCCCAGACGCCGTGTCCCAGTTGTTGGCCACGGGTTTCGAAGTGTGTCTGCGGTCGCCAGTCCGGTCGTGGGACATGGCCGCGCAACCCGGCGATATTGGCCAGGCCGGGGGTGGCATCGAGCACGTCCCACATCTGTTCTGCATAGTCCTGCCAGTCGGTGGCCAGGTGCAGGCGGCCGCCCGGGGCCAGTTTGCGCGCCAGCAGGGCGGCGAAACCAGGGTTCACCAGCCGCCGCTTGTGGTGCCGCTTCTTGTGCCAAGGATCGGGGAAATAGATCCTGATCTCGTCGAGCAGACCGTCTCCGATTTCATTGCCCATGACTTCGAAGGCGTCGTGCCGGTAGACCCGCACGTTGCCTGCGTTGGCGGCCACCAAGGCGTTGAGCAGGCGGCCGACGCCGGGGGCGTGGACCTCGATGCCGATGTGGTCGCGCGCGGGGTCGCGTTGCGATGAATACAACAGTGCCTCGCCGTTGCCGAAACCGATTTCGAGGATCTTCGGCACACTGCGCCCGAACAGGGCGTCGTAATCACGCAGGTTGCCGGTGTAGTCAATGCCGAAGCGCGGCCAGGCCTGCTCGAACGCACGCTGCTGGGCTGGGCTGAAGCGTCCCTGGCGCAGCACGAAGCTACGGATCCTCCTGGACTGTTCGGCGTCGTGGGCAGGTGCGGTCACGGCGGGCAGCGCCGGTTTGGCGTCGGGATGGATCAAGAATTGGGCTCCAGAGAAGGGGCCAACGGCTGGCGCGGGACCCAGCCGTGGGCCGTGTCCGCGAGTTTACGGTGTGGCCGGATTCAGCAATAATGTTGTGATTTCGTGAAATCTTCAGGTACCATTCGCTTGCGTATGCTCGGAAAATCGGCTTCGGCCGGCTCCGGATCAGCATACGAAGCATTCCAACCGCTCATGTCGAGGATACCCATGAAAACCGCCTTCCGCAGGACCCTGCTGTGCGCCGCATTGGCACTTGCCGCATCGCCCGTGTTTGCACAGAGCCAGGAGCCGACCCCGCCGTCGCCGTTCAGCCAGACCGTGTTCTTCGGGGACAGCTTGACAGACGGTGGTTTCTACCGGCCGCTGCTGGGGCCCAATGGCGCCGTCATCGGCCAGTTCACCACCAATCCCGGCTATGTGTGGTCGCAGTACATGGCGGATTATTTCCACAGCAACGCGAACTCGGCCTGGTTGGCAACGGGTGGCGCACCGACCCTGTCCACCGGCAACAACTGGGCTGTGGGCGGCGCGCGGGTCGACATCGATGTCGTCGGTTCGCTGGGCTACACGCCGTCGCTGACCAGCCAGTACGCGGCTTATCTCGCATCCGGCCACAGCGTTGATCCGAACGCGCTGTACACCGTCTGGGGCGGAGCCAATGACATCTTTGCCGCCAACGCCGCCTATGTGGCGGCCTACGGCGCCACCCTCGGTGGTGGCGGGACCCCGGCGCAGGCACAGGCCGCAGGCATGGCTGCCGCGCAACCGATCATCGGCGCTGCGGTCACCGAACAGATCGGCCTGATCGGCGCGCTCCATACGGCGGGGGCCCAGTACGTCATGGTCCCGACCATTCCGGACATGGGCCTGACGCCGCTGACGATTGCCTCCGGTCCGGCCGGGCAAGCGCTGGCCACCACGATGTCAGGCGGTTACAACTCCGGGTTGTTCGGTGGACTGGCGACCGCCGGCTTGCACGTCATTCCGGTGGACACCTTCCATTTCCTGCAGGAAGTGGTTGCGCATCCGGCCGAGTTCGGTCTCACCAATGTCACCGGCGTGGCTTGCCTGACCCAGCCGCCTCCGGCCGGTGCCTCTTCGCTGTTCTGCAACCCGGCTTCCACGGTGCCGGGCGGCGCCGACGATTACCTGTTCGCTGACAGCGTGCACCCGACCTCGGGCGCGCACCGGGCGATGGCGGACCTGGCGATTTCGATGATCGACGGCCCGCGCCAGATCGCGGTGCTGCCGCACTCGGAGGCGACCATCGGGCATGCGCGTTCGCGCGAGATCGGCAGCGTCATCGCCGGCTTCGGTAACATGCAGAATGACGGGATGCGCTGGTGGGCAAACCTGCGTGGCGACCAGCAGCGCTTCAATGATTCGATCGGCTTCGATGGCATGGGCGCGACCGGCTCGTTTGGTCTCGGCTGGCGCAGCGGCAGCTTGTCTTATGGCGTCTTCGCGGGCTATGGCCAGCAGAGCATCGACTTCGGCTACCGCCGCGGTGATTTCCGCCAGAAGGACACCACCCTCGGCGGCTTCGTCGGTTGGGGCGGCGAAAGCGGGCTGTGGGCCAACGCCCAGCTCAGCTATTCGTGGCAGGACTACCGCGTGCATCGTGACGTCAAACTCGGCACCGCGGTACGCACCTACCTCGGGACGCCCGACGGCGAGAACCTGAGTTTCGGCGGTGGCATCGGCTGGAACTTCCGCAACGGCCCGTGGCAGCACGGTCCGGTCATGAACGTGCTGTGGCAGAACATCAAGGTCGACGGCTATGCAGAAAACAGCACGCAGTCGTCCGCGTTGACCTTCCCGAACCAGCGCTTCCATTCGGTGATTGCCAACATCGGCTGGCAGGGCAGCTATGCCATCAACGATCATCTGGTGCCCTATGCCAGCCTCACTTGGAACCGCGAGTTCGAGGACCAGCCGGCACAGGTATGGGCACAGTCCAATTCGATGCCCAACGCCCTGCCGTACGCGGTCCCCGGGCTGGAGTACGACCAGGCCTACGGCATGCTGACGTTCGGCGTGCGCAGCAAGGTGTGGGGCTTGGATGTCACCACCGGCAGCAGCCTGACCTTCAACCAGCGCGGCGGCGGTGACGCCAGTTCCTTCATCTCGGTCAGCGGATCGTTCTGAACCTGAACCTGGCACCCCGGCGCGTTGCATCGCTCCGGGGTGTCGGCAGACGCGGGCGGCCCGCGCGGGTGCAGTTTCATGGGTAGAACTGCGGCTTGCCGGATGTGCGACACGAGATCATGGGATCGTGTTCGCAGGGTGTAAGGCACGACAGTGTCGTCCCCCGGTGGAAAGGTGGGCTCCGGGTCGCCCTGTGGGACATGCGAAGGAACGCGGAAACCCCGCTATGCTACGGGCGGTTGATCGCCAACTGGATTCCCCGCATGTGGCTTGGAAGGCATGGCGGGACAGGAGTGCGGAAGCAGTGAATGCCCGGTGGTAAACACGGGATAGGGGATGAAGCGCTCGCCCCCGACCCGAAGGGGTGCTGGCGTCCGTGTGGTGGCCTATCGCTAGAATGGGCTGGCAATTGACTGGCCCAGAAGGGCATGATGTCCTTCGGGGGCGTCCCATGTCCCCGGGGCTCACGCGGATCAATCACTTCGGTGATCGATCCGCGGCCGGCCATCCAAGGTCGGCAGGCAACGCCGACTCAATCAGCGTTGCCCTGGGATCATCGGGCGGGTGTAGCTCAATGGTAGAGCTGTTGCTTCCCAAGCAACTGACGAGGGTTCGATTCCCTTCACCCGCTCCAGCTTGCGCTCGAGCAAGACGGCATCTCCCGGGTGCCCCCTGTTTCGTTGCCCGATTTCGCTGCTGTAACCCGTTGGTGGGAAGATCAGGGCGTCGCGGGACAGCCGCGGACGGAGATCGACGTGAAGCTCGCCATTCTCTCCCGCAACGGTAAGCTCTATTCCACCCGCCGACTGGTCGAGGCGGCGCGCGAACGCGGCCACAGCGTGCGCGTCCTCGATCCGCTGCGCTGCTACATGCGAATCGGCAGCGATGGCTTCGCGATGCGCTACAAGGGCAAATCGGTCAAGGGCTACGCTGCCGTCGTGCCGCGGATCGGGGCCTCGGTCACCCGCTACGGTTGCGCGGTGGTGCGCCAGTTCGAATTGATGGGAAGCTATAGCCCCAGCGGCGCCACCGCCATTGCGCGCGCGCGCGACAAGCTGCGCTGCCATCAGGTGCTGGCGGCGGCAGGAATCGGGTTACCTGCCACCGTGTTCGGTGACAACCCGGACGACACCAGCGACCTGTTGTCGATGCTGGGGCCGCCGCCGCATGTCATCAAGCTCAATGAAGGCACCCAGGGCGCCGGCGTGATGGCGACCGAAAAACCTTCGGCCTCGCGCGCTGCCATCGAAACCCTGCGGGGCCTGTATGCGAATTTCCTGGTGCAGGAGTTCATCGCCGAAGCCGGTGGTGCCGACCTGCGCTGCTTCGTGGTCGGCGGCCGGGTGGTCGCTGCGATGCGTCGGCAGGCACCGCCCGGGGATTTCCGATCGAACTTGCATCGTGGCGGCTCCGCGAAGCCGGTGCGCCCGAGCAAGGCCGAGATCGCCACCGCGGTGCGGGCGGCGCAGATCCTCGAACTGGGCGTGGCGGGCGTGGACATGCTCCGCAGCAAGCGTGGCCCGCTGGTGCTCGAGGTCAACGCCTCCCCGGGGTTGGAGGGCATCGAGGCCGCCACCGGGGTCGACGTGGCCGGCGCCGTGGTCGAATTCGTCGCCCACGAAGCCTCGGCTCGCGCTGCCAGGCCGGAACGGAATCCGGCGGTGATCTGAGGTTCACCCTGGCCCATGCCCGCCGTGCGTGGCTGTGCCAGAATCGTGGTGCAGCACGGCGTGGCCGTGGCGACGATCCGTACTTCCTCCATTCCGGAAGCTGGCATGCGCATCCTGGTCATCGAAGACAATTCCGACATCGCCGCTAACCTGGGCGATTACCTTGAAGAGTGCGGGCACACGGTCGATTTCGCAGCGGATGGCGTGCAGGGGTTGCAGCGGGCCGTCGAGCACGATTTCGATGCGATCGTGCTGGACCTGAACCTGCCCGGCATGGACGGGCTGGAAGTCTGCCGGAGGCTGCGCGGCGACGCCCTCAAGCAGACCCCGGTGCTGATGCTGACCGCACGAGACACCCTCGAGAACAAGCTGGCGGGATTCGAGTCAGGGGCCGACGACTACCTGATCAAGCCGTTTGCGTTGCAGGAGGTCGATGTCCGATTGAATGCACTGGTGCGGCGAGGTCGCGGCCTGCCCGCGCGCGTGCTGACCGTGGGCGATCTCGAATACAACCTCGATACCCTTGAAGTGCACCGCGAGGGCAAGCTGATCCAACTCAATCCGACTGCGCTGAAGATCCTGCAGGCGCTGATGGAATCTTCCCCGGCGGTGGTCACGAGGCAGGACCTCGAGAGCCGGGTGTGGGGCGAGGAGTTGCCCGATTCCGATTCCCTGCGTGTCCACATCCACGGCCTGCGTGCGGTGCTGGACAAGCCGTTCGCGCATCCGATGATCCAGACCCGGCATGGAATCGGCTATCGGATCTCCGCGGCAGGGAGCGATTGACGCGGCATGCCCGGTCAGGATTCCTCGGTGGGCGCACCCAAGCGCCAGGTTCGCTATCGCCGCAGGCTGCGTAGCCGCATCATCCTCTCCTACCTGTTGCTCGGCTTCGGGCTGACGCTGGCGTTGGCGTTCACGACCAATTGGGCGCGCGGGCGGGTGGAGAACCAGCTCGTCGAAGACTTGATGAACCGCAATCTCGATGAATCCTGGGCGCGGTTCGTGCAGAGCGGCGGGCGTGAGCCGGAAGTTCCCGTGCAGCAACTCAAGGCGTTCTATTACACGCCCGACAAGTTCGACGAACTGCGCATGCATCGACCGGAGTGGTATGCGCTGGGCGATGGCATCCACAACGTGACTGCGGTCGAGGAAGATGGCAGCAAGTCCTACTACAAGCTCGGCGTGCGCAAGACGCCGCAGGCGTGGTTCTTCCTCGCCTATGACATGTCGCAGTCGGCGCGCGGCGAAAAGCAGTTCAACAACGCATTGATCGGCGTGGTGATCGTGTTCACAGGCTTGTCGCTGTTGGTGGGATGGTGGGCCGCGTCCAGGGTGATGAGCCCAGTCTCGGATCTGGCACAGCGATTGCGGCGTTCGGGCACCAGCTCCGATCCGGACGCGCTTTCCCCGCACTTCCCGCAGGATGAGGTGGGTGAACTGGCCAAGGCGCTGGATGATTACGCGGCCCGCCTGACCGAGGTTGTGCAGCGGGATCGTGAATTCAATGCCGATGTCAGCCACGAATTGCGGACGCCGCTGGCGGTGATCCGGGGCGCGGTGGAACTGATGATGGCAAGGCCTGACGTCGACGAACGGACCCTGACCCGCCTGCAGCGCATCCATCGCGCCCAGCAGCAATGCACCGACCTGATCGGTGCATTGCTGCTGCTGTCCCGCAACGAACGGGCACAGGGGGCATGCGATGTCGCAAGGGTGGCCCAGCAACAGCTCGAGAGCCATCGCGCACAGCTCGGTGGTAAGCCGGTCGACCTGCGATTGGAAGGCGAAGCTGGGGTGAACCTCGACGTGCCGGATTCGGCACTTGCCGTCGCGCTGGGCAACCTCATCGGCAACGCGGTGAAATACACGCCCAGCGGAGAAGTGGTGGTGCGCGTGCACCGCGATGCCGTCGAGGTGATCGATTCCGGACCTGGGCTCAGTGCCGAGGATGCGGCCAACCTGTTCACCCGCGGCTACCGGGGAAGCCATGCCGGGCAGTCGCAGGGTGGTGGGATCGGGCTGTCGATCGTGCGCCGCCTCTGCGTTCTGTATGGATGGGAAGTGCAGGTCAGGCCGGGAGTTGATCGGGGCGTGGTGGCGACACTGCGGTTTTCACCGGCAGGTTCCATCGGTTGATCTCTTCGTGCCGTTGCCGGCGTTCAGGCGGTTGCGGAATCGTCTCCGCATTCCCCCAGCAACAGTGCCACCTGCGCGCCCAGCGCCATGTCCTCGACTTGGCCGAAGTGGTGTTCACGCAGGCGGCCGGCGCGGTCGATCAGCAGCAAGCTCGGGGTGCCGCGCATGCCGTAGGCGGCCATCGTGCGCGGGATCGGTCCGATTTCGGCGGGCGCGTCCACGCCCACCGGGAAGCGGATCTTGTACTCGTGCAGGAAGGCTTCCAGCGCCACCGGCGTCATCGCCGCGTGGTGCTCGAACACCGTGTGCAATCCCAGCACCACGACGTGCTCCTCCGGGAACACCCGTCGCAGTTTCTGCACCTGCGGCAGGCCGTGCGCCACGCAGCCCGGGCACAGCATCTGGAACGCTTCGATGACCACCACCTTGCCGTGCAGGGCAGCCAGCGTGATCGGCTCCGGGCTGTTGAACCACTGCGCAACCTGCAATTCAGGCGCTTGCTGCGGCGTGTTCATGGCGTTCTCCTGCGGATCGTCCCGCCAGTATCGCGCGCTGCCGGTAAAATCCTTCCATGCCTCTTTTGCATTTCCAGAACGTCGACTACAGCGTCGGCGGCCCGTTGCTGCTTGAGCAGATCAATTTCAGCATCGAGCCAGGCGAGCGCGTCTGCATCGTCGGCCGCAACGGTGTCGGCAAATCCACGCTGATGCGGCTGATCGCCGGCGACATCCAGCCCGACGATGGCGAAGTGCGGATGCAAGGTGGCGTGGTGGTGGCGCGGATGGCGCAGGAAGTGCCGCAGGACACCTGCGGCAGCGTGTTCGATGTGGTGGCGCAGGGGCTGGGCGATCTGGGCGCACTGCTGGCCGCCTACCACCATGCCCTGCATGACGGCGACATCGAGGCGATGGGCAAAGCACAGACGCAGATCGAAGCCCGGCACGGCTGGGACTTGGACCGGCGCGTAACGCAAGTGCTGGAGAAGTTGGAACTCCCTGAAGACGACGATTTTTCCGCGCTTTCCGGCGGCATGAAACGCCGGGTGCTGCTGGCGCAAGCACTGGTGCGCGGTCCCGACGTGCTGCTGCTGGACGAGCCGACCAACCATCTGGACATCGAGGCGATCGACTGGCTGGAAGGTTTCCTCAAGGCGTTTGCCGGCAGTATTGTGTTCGTCACCCACGACCGCAGCTTCCTGCGCGCACTGGCCACCCGCATCGTCGAAATCGATCGCGGCCAGCTCGCCAGCTGGCCCGGTGATTACGACAACTACCTGCGCCGGCGCGAAGAACGCCTGCACGCGCAGGCGCAGGAAAACGCCCGCTTCGACAAATTGCTGGCGCAGGAAGAGGTGTGGATCCGGCAGGGCATCAAGGCCCGCCGCACCCGCAACGAAGGCCGCGTGCGTGCGCTGAAGGCGATGCGCGTCGAACGGGCGCAGCGCCGCGAGCTGACCGGCAAGGTCAAGATGGAAGTCGCCTCCGCCCAGGCCTCGGGCAAGAAGGTGATCGAGATGACCGGCGTGTCGCAGGCGTTCGGCGACAAGGTCATTTTGCGCGACGCTTCCACCACCATCCTGCGCGGCGACCGCATCGGCATCATCGGCCCCAATGGCAGCGGCAAATCCACCCTGCTGAAGATCCTGCTGGGCGAGCTGACGCCGGATGCCGGCAGCGTCGAGCAAGGCACCCAGCTGCAGATCGCCTATTTCGACCAGCACCGCAGCCAGTTGGATGAAACCCGCAACGCGATCGAGAACGTCGCCGGCGGCGCCGATTTCGTCGAGATCAACGGCAGCCGCAAGCACATCATCGGCTACCTGCAGGACTTCCTGTTCTCGCCGGAGCGCGCGCGTGCGCCGATCACCCGTCTGTCCGGCGGCGAGCGCAACCGCCTGCTGTTGGCGCGCTTGTTCGCGCAGCCGTCAAACCTCTTGGTGATGGACGAGCCGACCAACGACCTCGACGTGGAGACACTCGAACTGCTGGAAGAATTGCTGCTGGACTACAAGGGCACCCTGCTGCTGGTCAGCCACGACCGCGACTTCCTCGACAACGTGGTGACCAGTACGCTGGCGCTGGAAGGCGATGGCCGGCTGGGCGACTACGTGGGCGGCTACAGCGACTGGCTGCGGCAACGGCCGGTGCCAAGGCAGGACACCGTAACGTCCATGGATGCCCGCTTGCGCGGGCATGACGAGCACAAAATCGTTGCCGCCACGCCTCCGATAAAGAAGAAACTCAGTTTCAAAGAACAGCGTGAGCTGGAACAGCTGCCAGCGAGAATCGAGCAGTTGGAAACCGAGATCGCGGCGCGCACCGAAGCAATGAATGACCCCGTGCATTTCCAACAGGACAGCACATCGATCATCGCCGCGAACGAAGCCCTCGCACGCCTGCAAGCCGAACTGGACGCCTGCTACACCCGCTGGGAAGCGCTGGACGGCTGAACCCGCCCGCGCACCCCGATCTGCGGGTGCGCACCGCGTGTTGTATCAGAGGCATTTCCCGATGCTGGCCCGCATCACGAAGCAGATGCCAGCCAAACGCAGGCCAGAACCTGACGCGTTTGAATGGCTTTATAATGCGCGGCTTGCCGAGGGGCGCTGCGACCGTGGACACACGGCCAGGCTCGGCGCAGCACAACGCAGCAACGGCGCCCGTGACCGCAATCCACCGCACTCACGGAGCACACCATGAACGCTGTTGCCAAGACCTTCTCGACCGAAGGCGATTACAAGGTCGCCGACATTTCGCTGGCCGACTGGGGCCGCAAGGAACTGGACATCGCCGAGCACGAGATGCCGGGCCTGATGTCGATCCGCAAGAAGTACGCCGCCTCCACGCCGCTCAAGGGCGTGCGCGTGACCGGCTCGCTGCACATGACGATCCAGACCGCCGTCTTGATCGAAACCCTGAAGGATATCGGCGCCGACGTGCGCTGGGCGTCCTGCAACATCTTCAGCACCCAGGACCACGCCGCCGCCGCGATCGCGGTCACCGGCACGCCGGTATTCGCGTGGAAGGGCGAGACGCTGGAAGAGTATTGGGACTGCACGCTGGCGGCGCTGTCCTTCCCGGATGGCAAGGGTGGATTCCTCGGCCCGCAATTGGTCGTCGATGACGGCGGCGATGTCACCCTGCTGATCCACAAGGGTTACGAGCTTGAACAGGGCGACACCACTTGGGTGAATTCGCCCTCCGGCAATCACGAGGAACAGGTCATCAAGGACCTGCTCAAGCGCGTGGCCAGCGAGCGCCCCGGCTACTGGACCCGCGTGGTCGCGGACTGGAAGGGCGTCTCCGAAGAAACCACCACCGGCGTGCACCGCCTCTACCAGATCGCCGAACAGGGCAAGCTGCTGGTGCCGGCGATCAACGTCAATGATTCGGTGACGAAGTCCAAGTTCGACAACCTGTACGGCTGCCGCGAATCGCTGGCCGATGGCCTCAAGCGCGCGATGGACGTGATGCTGGCCGGCAAGGTGGCGGTCGTCTGCGGCTACGGCGATGTCGGCAAGGGCAGCGCGCATTCGCTCCGCGCCTACGGTGCCCGCGTGATCGTGACCGAGATCGACCCGATCTGCGCCCTGCAGGCAGCGATGGAAGGCTACGAGGTCAAGACCGTCGAGGACAGCCTTGGCATCGCCGACATCTACGTGACCACCACCGGCAACAAGGACATCATCCGCCTCGAACACATGACGGCGATGAAGGACCAAGCCATCGTCTGCAACATCGGCCATTTCGACAACGAGATCCAGGTCGATGCGCTGAAAGCCCTGGCTGGGGTCAAGCAGATCAACATCAAGCCGCAGGTGGACCGCTTCGACCTGCCGAATGGGCGTTCGCTGTTCCTGCTGGCCGAAGGCCGCCTCGTCAACCTCGGCTGCGCCACCGGACATCCGAGTTTCGTGATGAGCAATTCCTTCTCCAACCAGACGCTGGCGCAGATTGACCTGTGGGCGAACAAGGACAGCTACTCGCCGCAGGTCTACATCCTGCCGAAGAAGCTCGATGAGGAAGTGGCGCGCCTGCATCTGGAGAAGATCGGCGTGAAGCTGACCCAGCTGACGCAAGCACAGGCCGACTACCTCGGCGTCGCGGTCGAAGGCCCGTACAAGCCCTCGCACTACCGCTACTGAACCCGGGCGATCCCCACGGGCGCGGACACGTCCGCGCCCGTCTTGCCGTGCGCACGCGACATTGTATATTCTCTTTATCGCGATAAAGCGATGAAACGAATCCCGAGCCGGACCCCACGATGCTCCCACTCAGCTTCGAGTTCTACCCGCCCAAGACCGACGACCAGCGTGCCCAGTTCGACCGCACCGCACGACGGCTGAAGGCATTCCAGCCGCAGTTCATGTCGGTGACCTTCGGTGCCGGTGGCTCCACCCTGAGCCATACCCCCGAGACCGTGCAACGCCTGCGCAGCGACCACGGCGTCACCGGCGTCCCCCACCTGACTTGCGTCGGCGGCAGTCGCGAGGAAATCCGCAGCCTGCTCAAACTCTACCGTGCGCTCGGCTGCGACCGCATCATCACCCTGCGTGGCGACCTGCCCTCGGGCATGGCCCGCACCGGCGACCTGCGCCATGCCAGCGAATTGGTGAAGCTGATCCGCGACGAACACGGGCAGCAGTTCCATATCGAAGTGGCGGCCTACCCGGAAACCCATCCGCAGGCCGAGGATGCCCACGTCGACCTGCGCCATTTCAAGGCCAAGGTCGACGCCGGTGCCGACAGTGCGATCACCCAGTATTTCTACAACGCGGATGCCTACTTTCGCTTCGTCGACGATGCCCGTGCGCTCGGCATCGCCATCCCGATCGTGCCGGGCATCATGCCGATTGCGAATTTCAGCCAGTTGCGGCGTTTCTCCGAAGCCTGCGGCGCCGAGATCCCGCGCTGGGTGTCCCAGCGCATGCGGGCACTAGGCGATGATGCCGATGGCGTCCGCGAATTCGCCTCGGACATCGTCGCGCAACTTTGCCGTCGCCTGATCGACGGTGGCGCACCGGCGCTGCATTTCTACACGCTCAACCTGTCCAAGCCGACCCTGGCGGTCCTGCAGCGGCTGGACTGAACGTTTGCAGTACGCCGGGCGGTTGCCGCGGGTCCGGGCTTTCGCAACTGCATTTGTCCACGTACCCTGAGCCGATGCGCGGTCCATCGCTCCTGCTGGTGTTCCTGTTGCTGGTAGGCGTGCCTACCGTGCCGGTGCAGGCGCAGGTGCGACGATGCCTGACCTCCGCCGGCAGCGTCGTCTATACCGACCGCCAATGCCCTGACATTGGTGCAACCTCGGTGATGGCGCCCATTTCGCCCGCGGCGGGTGGCATCGGCACTGCCAGTTCGCTGCGCAGCATGTGTGCGCGCAACGTGCGTGACCTTGCCTATGGATTGGAGAGCGCTGTCCAGTCCGGAGATGCCAACCAGATTTCCAGCCTGTACGACTGGACCGGCGTGGGCAATGCGGCTGCGGATCGCCTGATGAATCATTTCGACCGCATCGCCACGCGCACCTTCGTGGACATCGTCCCCATCTTTGCAGTCATCGACGGCACGCCTTTGCCAGACGTTCCGATACACCCGGCTGACTCCGCATCGACGGCATCAACCACCCAATCTCCAGCGCCCATTCCAACGCCAACCCAACCCTCGCGCCGGCTGGTTGGTTTGCGGATTGAACAGGTCCTTTCCGATGGACACACACCGTCGCACGAAACCTTCGGATTGAGTCGGCGCATGGGCTGCTGGTGGATCCGCAATTAGGTCAATGCTGAACACGTCCCTTCCGGACGTGCCAGCACACGCTGCGTCCGGTGCATGCCCGGGCGCAGCTCACGCGGATCAATCTCTTCGGTGATCGATCCGCGGCTGACCACCCATGGTCGGCAGGCAACGCCGACTGAATCAACGTTGCCCTCGTGCCCCGCAAGATTCAGGTCAGCGGCGGTGGTGGTCCGGATGCGGCACAATGTCAGGCTCGTGATCTAGCAAGGAACCAACGATGGCTATGGAATATCCGCAGTGGATCTGGCACAACGGCACGATCAAACCGTGGGCCGAAGCCACCACCCACGTCATGGCGCATGCCCTGCATTACGGCTCGTCGGTGTTCGAGGGCATCCGCTGCTACCAGACCCGTAACGGGCCGGCGATCTTCCGCCTGACCGACCACAACAAGCGCCTGTTCACCTCGGCGAAGATCCATGAGATCGACATCCCGTTCGACCTCGATGCGATCAATGCGGCCTGCCGCGAAGTGATCCAGGCCAATGGCAACAGCACCGATTACCTGCGCCCGGTGGCCTTCCGTGGGCTGGGCGGGTTCGGCCTGTCGGCGGCCACCCCGACCGACGTGGCGGTGGCGACCTGGAAGATGGGCAAATACCTCGGCGAAGGCGTGCTGGAGAACGGCATCGACGCCTGCGTGTCGAGCTGGCAGCGGTTCGCGCCCAATACCATCCCCGCCGGCGCCAAAGCGGGTGGCAACTACCTGTCCGGCACCCTGATCGCGCGCGAGGCGCGTCGCCTCGGGTTCGGCGAGGGCATTGCACTCGCCTCCACCGGCTTGCTCAGTGAAGGTGCCGGCGAGAACCTGTTCCTGGTCATCGACGGTGCATTGCACACCACGCCGGTCAGTGCGGCACTGCTCAACGGCATCACCCGCAATTCGCTGATCACGCTGGCACGCGATGCCGGAATCCAAGTGGTTGAACGCGACATGCCGCGCGAGTACCTGTACCTGGCCGATGAAATCTTCATGTGCGGCACCGCGGCGGAAATCACCCCGATCCGATCGGTCGATGCGCGTCAGGTCGGCGCCGGCAAGGCGGGCCCGCTGACGCGGCAGATGCAGGCCCTGTTCTTCGGCCTGTTCGACGGCAGCACGCCGGACCGGCACGGTTGGCTGGAATCCGTCTGAAGCGGCTGGTCTGATCCGCATTCTGCCGCCCGGTTGCGGCAGGCGGGCTTGCTGGGTGGTGCGTGGAGTGCCGTTCAGTCCACGAGCTGGCGCGATTCACTCAATCCCAGCTGCTCGGCGTGTCCGTCGGCCGGGCCGGGTTTGCGGCGGGCGGCCAGCACGCCCTGGGTGAATACCACGGCGAGGATGATGGCGACCCCGAGGTAGAAGCGTCCGTGCAGTTCCTGCTGCTCGTTGAACAGCAGGGCGGCCAGAGCGATCGCGTAGATCGGTTCGAGGTTGACCGAAAGCTGGGCGGTGAAAGCCGACAGATGGCGCAGGGCGACCAGATACAGCGCGTACGGCAGCAGGGTGCAGGCCAGGGCCAGCAGCAGCAGCCACAGCGCATCGGAGAGCGAGGGCAGGCCCAGCAGCGAACCGGCGAAGGCCGGCATGATCCGCGGCATCAGCGGTGCCAACAGCGTCAACAGCAGGGTGCCGGTCCCCAGCTCCAGTGCCGTCACGGTCAGCGGGTCGCCGCCTTCGACCATGCGCTTGTTGAGCGAGCCGAAGGTGGCCACGAAAAATGCCGAGACGACGCCGACAAGGATTCCGGCGTGCATGCCGGCGGGCACGCCGCCGACCACCAGCCAGATGCCCGGCAGCGACAGCAGGCCGAGCGCCAGGTCGCCGGGGCGGAAGCGCTGGCGGGTGAGCAGGGGTTCGATCAGCGCGGTCATCGGGGTGGCGAAGGCCATGCAGGTGGCGGCGACCGAGGCATTGGAAAGCTTGATCGCGCCGTAGAAGGTCAGCCAATGCAGGGCGACCAGCATGCCGATGCCGGCATAGGCCAGGCGCGTGCGGACCGGCATCGCCAACAGGCCTCGCCAGACCCGCGGCAGCAGAGCCAGCGCCACCGTCACCAGCAGCATCCGCCACCACACCAGCGGCAGCGCCGGCAGGGTGATCAGCTTGCCAAGGATCGCGGTGAAGCCCCACAGCAGCACGCAGAAATGGATTTGCCAGAGGGCGCGGGCGGTGGCTGGGCTGGACATCGGCGCATTATCCCGTCCCATGCGGGTTGGCGACAGCCATGACCGATGGCCAGTCGCGGCAGCCGCGGGCTGGGGGCATACTCGGGACTTTCGACTCGCCGGAATCCTCATGCGCACCCGCCTATTGAACCTTGCCCTGACCGCCCTGTTGACGGCGCTGGTTCCTGCGCCTTCGTGGGCGCAGCAAGCCCCACCGGTCCGCGTCGACGACACCATGGCGCCGCTGTCGGCGCAGCTTCCCGATGCGGCGCGGCTGGCCCGATTCGATGATTTTGTTGCTCGCGTGCAGCAGCAGTTCAACGTGCCGGGCGTGGCAGTAGCGATCGTGGCCGACGGCCAGGTGGTGATGGAGCGCGGCTACGGTGTGCGCGAGATGGGCAAGCCGGCCTTGGTCGATGCCCACACCCTGTTCGCGATCGCCTCCAACACCAAGGCCTTCACCGCAGCGGCGCTGAACATGCTGCAGGACGACGGCAAGCTCAAGACCACCGACCGGGTGATCGACCACCTGCCGTGGTTCCGCATGAGCGATCCCTACGTGACGCATGAGATGCGCGTGCGCGATCTGCTGGCGCACCGTTCCGGCCTGAGCCTGGGCGCCGGTGACCTGTTGTACTGGCCGACCACCACCTATTCCACCCGCGAAGTGGCCGAGCGGCTCAAGGACGTGCCGCTGACCGGCGGTTTCCGCGAGCAGTACGCCTACGACAACATCCTGTTCGGGGTGGCGCAATTGGTGGTCGAACAGGCCTCGGGCCAGTCGTTCGAGCAGTTCCTGCAGGCCCGGATCTGGAATCCGCTGGGCATGAGCGAAACCCGCTTCAACAGCGATGACCTCAAACCCGGTGACAACGTCGCCGTCGGCAACGCGCTGTATGACTTCAAGGACCTGCGCCCGGTCGGGGTCACCAGTTGGCGCAATGTCTCCGGCGCCGGCGGCATCTATTCCAGCGTCCACGACATGGCCAAATGGATGAACGCGCAGCTGGCCGGCGGCGTGTATGCCGGATCGGGCGAGGATGCCAAGCGGCTGTTCTCCGAACAGCGCCAGCGCGAAATGTGGACGATGCTGACACCGATTCCGGTGCGGCCGTCGTCGATCCCGGCGCTGGCCGCCGCCACCCCCAATTTCTATGGCTACGGGCAGGGCTGGAATCTGTCGGATTACCTCGGCAACCGGATGGTCTGGCACACCGGCGGCTGGCCGGGCCAAGTGTCGCGCCTGACCCTGCTACCGGGCAAGAAGGTCGGCGTGGTGGTGCTCACCAGCGCCGAGGTTGGCGCGGCCTTCAATGCGATCACCTATGAGGCCCTCGACATGATGCTCGGCAACCCCGGCCACGACTGGCTGGCGGGCTATGCCGAGGCGGTGGCCAAGGCGCAGGGCAATGCCGATGACAGTTGGAAAAAACATGAAGCCGCACGCGATGCCAACAGCCGGCCGTCGCTGCCGCTGGCCCGCTACGCCGGCACCTATCGTGACCCGTGGTACGGCGACGTGGTCATTCGCCAAGGTGCCAAGGGCCTGGAGCTGCAGTTCAGCAAGACCGCGCAGTTGCTGGGCGACATCAGCCACTGGCAGCACGACACCTTCATCGTGCGCTGGCGCGACCGCAGCTTGAATGCCGATGCGTTCCTCAGCTTCAGGCTCGATCCCGACGGCATGATCCGCGAACTGCGGATGGTGCCGATCTCGCCGCTGACCGACTTCAGCTTCGACTTCCAGGACCTGCGGTTGGTGCCGGTGGCCGCAAATTGAAACCACGCCGCATTGGCAACGTCGGTTGATCCGGGTTGCCCACCTTCAACCCTTCAGGAGAACGTTCGATGGGCGATCCCTACAACTCCGGCGCGATGCAGCCCAGCGCGCACGTGCTCGATGATGCAATGGTCACCACGGCGCCGGAGCTTCCGGGCTATCGCATCGTGCGGAACCTCGGCCTGGTCCGCGGCATCATCGTGCGCTCGCGCTCGGTGGTCGGCAATTTTCTCGGTGGCCTGCAATCGCTGTTTGGCGGCAACATCACCATCTACACCGAACTGTGCGAACAGGCGCGCTTCGATACCTACCGCGACATGGTGCAGCACGCGCGCGGTTTGGGCGCCAATGCGATTGTCGCGGTCCGCTACGATGCCACCGAGATCATGACCGGGCTGACCGAGGTGCTGTGCTATGGCACGGCGGTGGTGGTGGAGCCGCTGTCACAGTAGCAAGATACCGCCATGACCGAAGCCCATCTCTTCGTGATCGGCCTGCTGCTGGCGTGGCTGGCGGGGATTCGCGCGTACCTGACGGTGTTCGGGATCGGCCTCGCCGGCTTGATGGGCTGGGTGGAGCTGCCGCCGGCCTTGCACGCGACCGAGTCGTACTGGGTGCTGGGCACCTGCGGTGTGCTCTCGGTTGCCGAATTCCTGGCCGACAAGATTCCCGGCGTGGATTCGGTCTGGGACCTGTTGCAGACCTTGGCACGGATTCCGGCGGGCGCCTTCCTCGCCGCGGCAACGCTGTCACCGGATGGACATCTCGGTGCGGGGGCGCTGGCGCTGGGCGGCGGCGCCGCCTTGGTCAGCCATGGCCTGAAGGCGGGGGTGCGCGCCTTGCTCAATACCTCGCCAGAGCCGTTCAGCAATGGCGTGGTCTCGCTGCTGGAGGACGGTCTGGTGCTGGGTGCGCTGGCGCTCGCTGTCGCCCATCCTTGGCTCGCGCTGTGGTTTGCACTGATCAGCAGCCTGTTGCTGGCCATCGGCGTCTGGCTGGCGTGGCGCTGGGCTTGGCGTGGTTTGCGTTGGTTGGGCCGGGCGGTGAAAACGAAGACGACGGGTGATGCCGTTTCCGGTTGAGTCACGGGTGTGGGCGCGTAACGTTCGCGCTGGATCGCAGCGGCAGGGCGTCATGACCGGATGCCATGTTGCAGCGCCGCACGACGGCTCGCCATCCCGCTAGAATTGGCGCATTGCCCGCCTTCGCGGGTCTTCTTTCGCCTCGCCGACGACGATGCCCATTCCGACTCCCCCTCCACCGCGCTGGCTGGTCCTCAAGTTCGGCGGCACCTCGGTGTCCGCGCGCGCCCGCTGGGACAACATCGGTGCGCTCGCCGCCGCTGCTGCACGCGATGGCGATGCACGGGTGCTGGTGGTGGTGTCGGCCTTGTCCGGCGTCACCAATGAACTCACTGCGATTGCCGATGGCGCAATCGATGCGCGCGAGCGGGTGGCACAGCTGGAGCAGCGGCATCGCCAATTCCTCGCAACGCTGGACCTTGCCGACGACGTGCTGGATGCGCGGCTGGCGGTGCTGCGTGGGCTGCTGGACGATCCACGTGCGGCCAGTCGCACGCTGGATTGGCAGGCCGAGGTACTGGGGCAGGGCGAATTGCTCTCGTCGACGATTGGCGCGGCCTACCTGCAATCGCGCGGCCTGGACATTGGCTGGATGGATGCGCGTGACTGGCTGGACGCGCTGCCGCCGCTGCCCAACCAGAGTGCCTGGGCGCAGCGGCTGTCGGTGAATTGCCAATGGCAGGCCGATGCCGACTGGCGGGCGCGGTTTGCCGCGCAGCCGACCCGGCTGCTGATCACCCAGGGCTTCATCGCCCGCCATCAGGATGGCGGCACCACGATCCTCGGGCGCGGCGGTTCGGACACCTCGGCGGCGTATTTCGGCGCCCTGCTCGCTGCGCAGCGGGTCGAAATCTGGACCGATGTGCCGGGCATGTTCAGCGCCAATCCGCGCGAGGTGCCGGACGCGCGCCTGCTGACCCGGCTCGACTATTACGAAGCGCAGGAAATCGCCACCACCGGTGCCAAGGTGTTGCATCCGCGTTCGCTGCGGCCCTGTCGCAACGCCGGCGTGCCGATGGCCATCCTCGACACCGGCCGCCCGCAGCTGCCGGGCACCGCCATCGATGATGCTGCCGAGCCGGTGCCCGGGGTGAAGGCGATCAGCCGTCGCAACGGGATCGTGCTGGTGTCGATGGAAAGCGTGGCGATGTGGCAACAGGTTGGCTTCCTCGCCGACGTGTTTGCGCTGTTCAAGAAGCATGGGCTGTCGGTGGACCTGATCGGTTCGGCCGAAACCAATGTCACCGTTTCGCTGGATCCGTCCGAGAACCTGATCAGTACCGACGTGCTGGCGCGGCTGTCCGAAGACCTCGCCCAAGTCTGTCGGGTCAAGGTGATCGCGCCGTGCGCGGCGATCACCCTGGTCGGGCGTGGCATGCGCTCGTTGCTGCACAAGTTGCAGGACGTGTGGGCGATGTTCGGGCTTGAGCGCGTACACCTGATTTCGCAGTCGTCGAACGACCTCAACCTCACTTTCGTGGTCGATGAAGCGGTGGCCGATGGCATGTTGCCGAAGCTGCACGCGGCGCTGATCGATTCCGGCGCGATGCCGGTGCATGAGGCAGCGGTCTTCGGCCCGCGCTGGCGGGAAATCGAAGGCACGTTCCGCCCGCGGCAAACACCGTGGTGGCGCGATGCGGAGCAGCGCGAAACCTTGCTGGCACTGGCACAGGGCCAGACGCCGCGTTACGCCTACCACCTGCCGACGGTGCGGGATCGTGCGCGCCAGCTGGCGTCGGTCGCGGCGGTGGATCGTCGCTATTACGCGATCAAGGCCAATTCGCATCCAGCCATCCTGCGTGCCCTGGTCGACGAAGGGTTCGGATTGGAGTGCGTGTCCTTGGGCGAGGTGGAACGCGTGTTTGCCGCCGTGCCCACGCTGGCGCCCGAGCGCGTGCTGTTCACGCCGAGCTTCGCCCCGATCTCCGAATACGTCGCTGCGCTTGCCCTCGGCGTCACCGTGACGGTGGACAACGTCGAGCTGCTGTGGCGCTGGCCGGAGGTATTCCGCAATCACGCGCTCTGGCTGCGGATCGATCTGGGCCATGGCGATGGCCACCACGAGAAGGTCAACACCGGCGGCAAGGACGCCAAGTTCGGGCTGTCGGCGCAGCGGGTGGATGAGTTCGTGGAAACGGCACGTGCGCTGGGTGTGCGCATCACCGGCGTGCATGCGCACCTCGGCAGCGGCATCGAGACCGTGGGCCACTGGCAGGAAGTCGTCGATGAATTGGCCGGTTTCGCGCGTCGGATCGGCAGCGTCGAGGTGCTCGACATCGGCGGCGGCCTGCCGATCCCGTACACGGATGATGACGAGCCGTTCGATCTCGATGGATGGGCCAGCGGGCTCGCTGAAATCAAAGCCGTGCACTCGGCGTTCGAATTGGCGATCGAACCGGGGCGTTATCTGGTTGCCGAAGCGGGCGTCCTGCTGTCGCGCTGCAGCCAGGTGGTGGAGAAGGACGGCGTGCTGCGGGTGGGACTGGATGCCGGCATGAATGCGCTGATCCGGCCGGCGCTGTATGACGCCTGGCACGACATCCACAACCTGTCGCGACTGGATGATGCTGCGGCGTGCGATTTCGATGTGGTCGGGCCGATCTGCGAATCCAGCGACGTGTTCGGGCATCGGGTCAAGTTGCCCGTTGCAACCGCGCCGGACGACGTGATGCTGATCGCCGATACCGGGGCCTACGGCTTCAGCATGGCCAGCGCCTACAATCTGCGGGAGTTGCCCGGCGAGGACATCCTCGCGGGTGAACCCTGATCCGCCGCTGCGCCTTGCCGCGCATGCGCGGAGGCGGGCGGATGCCCGGCCCACCTGAAATGACGACATGACCGACTGGACTTTCCACCGCGACCAGATCACCTGCTTCCGCTTCGTGCGTTGCGGCTTCGACGCGCACACCGGCGTGGCGCGCTTGGTCTATGCCTTCGACGACGGCCCGGAATTGGTCGAGACCGTCACCGTGCCGGGCGCGCCGTTCGTGCTGGACGACGCGCGTGTAGCGGCGGCGCAGCGTGCGTTGCGCCTGCTGCATCTGATCGCCGGGGTGAGCTATTACAAGGCGGCGGTGCCGGACGACATCCGCATCGATGAGTACGCCATCGATGCCGACACCGCGGCCCTGCTGGAAAACCTCTATCGCCACGGGCTGGGCGAGTTCGCCTATCGCAATGGTCTGGATCTGCACGACCGCATCCGCTTCCCCGCTTTGCTCCCCTCTCCTCCTGGGAGAGGGGCTGGGGGTGAGGGCGCGGCACCGGCCCTCGGCCTGCGCCCGCACGCCCTCGTCGCCATCGGCGGCGGCAAGGATTCATTGGTCAGCATCGAGGCCTTGCGTGCGCTGGGCGTGGCGCAGACAGTGACCTGGATCGGCGGTTCGCAATTGATCGCCGCCTGCGCCGCGCGTACCGGATTGCCCACATGCAACATTGGCCGCCAGCTTGCGCCGCAGCTGTTCGAGTTCAACCGCCAGGGCGCATGGAACGGCCATATTCCGGTGACCGCGGTGAACTCGGCGATCCTCGCCTTCGCCGCCGTGCTGCTGGGCGTGGATCAGGTGGTGTTCTCCAACGAACGCTCGGCCAGCTATGGCTCGCTGATCCCCGGTACCGGCGAGGTCAATCACCAGTGGTCGAAGGGTTGGGCGTTCGAGTCTGCGTTCGGCGATTACCTGCAGCACCATGTCGCCGCAGACTTGCAGTACTACTCGTTACTGCGGCCGTTGTCCGAATTGGCGGTGGCGCGGCAGTTCGGCAAGAGTGATCGTTACGACGATTGCTTCTCCAGCTGCAACCGCAACTTCCACATCCTTGGCGAGCGCCCGACCTCGCGCTGGTGCGGGGTCTGTCCGAAGTGCCTGTTCGTGTTCCTCGCGCTGGCACCGTTCGTGCCCAAGCTGCGTCTGGTCGGGATCGTCGGCCGCAACCTGCTCGACGATCCGGCCCTGACTGCCGGCTACGACGCCTTGCTGGAATACGGCGACCACAAGCCATTCGAATGCGTGGGCGAAGGCCGCGAATCGCGCGCCGCGCTGGCGGCGTTGGCACAGCGCCCGGAATGGCGCGAGGATGCGCTGGTCAAGCGCTTCGTGCGCGTGATCCAGCCACAACTGGATGCCAGCGAGTTGGTGATCGAGCCGCTGCTGGCTCTGCACGACGAGCACCGCATCCCGGCCGCGCTGTGGGAGCGCCTGCGTGACCGTTTCGCTGCCTGAGCATTTGCGAATCCAGGATCTGGCGGGCCGCCGGGTCGCGCTGTGGGGCTGGGGCGGGGAAGGCCGGGCGGCGTATGCCGCGCTGCGCACATCAAGGGATTCGGGATTCGGGAGTCGGGATTCGGAGGGGCGGTTCATCGCACCGTTGACGCTGTTTTGCGCAGCCGGGGAAGCGGCCGATGCCAATGCAGTGGGCGATGCGGCGTTGCAGGTCGAAACCGAGGCAACGGGCGAGGCCTTGTCGGCGTTCGATGTGGTCATCAAATCCCCCGGTATCAGCCCGAACCAACCCGAGGCTGTGTTCGCAGCGCAGCAAGGCACGCGTTTCCTTGGTGGCACCGCGTTGTGGTTTGCCGAACACGCCGACGATGGCCGCATGGCGCGCACAGTCTGCGTCACCGGCACCAAGGGAAAGAGCACCACGTCGTCCTTGCTTGCACACCTGCTGCGTGCGGCCGGATTGCGCACCGCGCTGGCCGGCAATATCGGCGTGCCCCTGCTCGAATTGCTGGGCGCACAGGCCGACGCATGGGCGGTGGAATTGTCGAGCTACCAGACCCGCGACGTGGCCGCCTCCGGCGCGCATCCGCAGGTCGCCATCGTCACCAACCTGCATCCCGAGCATCTGGATTGGCATGGCAGCGAAGCGCGCTATTACGCCGACAAATTGGCGCTGGTGACGGAAGTGAAACCGCGGTTCGCCGTGCTCAACGCGGCCGATCCCCTGCTCGCGCGACTGCATCTGCCCGATAGCGAGATCCGCTGGTATGGCGATGCGCAGGGCTGGCATCTGCGCGGCGATGCGCTGCACCGCGGCGACGTGTGCGTGATGAACACCGCCACCATGCCACTGCCGGGCCAGCACAACCGCAGCAACCTGTGCGCGGTGCTGACGGCACTGGAAGCCCTCGGCCTGGATGCGCTGGCGCTGGCGCCGCACGCGGCGTGTTTCCAGCCCTTGCCCAATCGCCTGCAGCCACTCGGCGAGCGCAACGGCATCCTCTACGTCAACGATTCCATCAGCACCACGCCGATGGCGACATTGGCGGCGCTGGCCTTGTACGCCGACCGTCCGGTGGCGGTGCTGGTCGGTGGCCATGACCGTGGCCTGCCCTGGGACGAATTCGCCGAGGCGATGAAGGCGTACGCACCGCGCGCGATCATCACCATGGGCCAGAACGGCCCACGGATCCATGCGCTGCTTGCACCGATGGCGGCGGTGAATGGCTTCCTGCTGGATGCGGCCCGCGATCTTGCCGATGCGGTGGCCAAAGCGCGTGCGGCCTTGCCCGAGGGCGGCGTGATCCTGCTGTCACCGGGCGCGCCCAGCTTCGGTGCGTATCGGAACTATGTCGAACGCGGGCGCCATTTCGCCGCGCTTGCCGGCTTCGATCCCGAAGCGATCCTCGGCATCAACGGCATGGGCATCGCGTAGCCGGCCGATCAGGCCGACCCACCCCGGCGCGGACGCGGCGCTTCACGCCCATTGAACACAAGGCGCGTAGCGTGGATGCAATGCCAAGACGAGAGCATCCCATGCGTCGATTGATTGCCGCGCTACTCCTGTTGCTGGTGGCCTTGCCGGTCTGCGCCAGGATGCAGACCCGTTCGGTCGAGTGGAGCTCCGGTCAGAACCGGTTCCAAGGCTATGTGGTCTATGACGATGCCGTGGCCACCAAGCGCCCCGGCTTGTTGATGGTGCCGGACTGGTACGGCGTCACCGCCTCGGCACTGGACAAGGCGCGCCAGCAGGCAGGCCGCGAATACGTGGTGTTCGTGGTCGATATGTACGGCAAGGGCGTGCGGCCACAAAACGATGGCCAAGCCCAGGGCTTGGTGTTGCCCTTGCTGTCGCAGCCCGAGCAGATGCGGACACGCATGCATGCAGCGCTGGCGGCCTTCAAGGCGCAGGCCGGACGGGTGCCGCTGGATACCAGCCGGATCGGCGCATTCGGCTTCTGCTTTGGCGGTTCATCGGTACTGGAACTGGCGCGCAGCGGCGCGCAACTGGCCGGGATCGTCACCTTCCACGGTGGCTTGCAGACACGGTCGCCGGCACTGCCCGGGGCCGTCAAGACCCCGCTGCTGATACTCAACGGCGCCTCCGACCTGACCCAGAGGTCAGCCGTGCAGCCCTTCGAAGACGAAATGACGGCGGCGGGCGCGGATTGGCAACTGGTCAACTTCAGCGGCGCGGTGCACTGCTTCGCGCTGGAAACCGCGAATCGGCCCGGGTGCAAGTACGATCCGCGCGCGGCGAAACGCGCCTACGCGATGATGCACGCGTTTTTCGCGGAGCGATTCGCGCTGCGCTGACGCAGGGCGGCGTCAGTGGTCCCGATTCAGCGCGTAGCGCGCGAGGCCGCGCAAGGCGTCGGTGTACGGATTGTCGGGCATGCCGTCCAGCGCCGCGTCGGCGCTATCGGCATAGGCCTGTGCGCGTTGCCGGCAGTAGTCGAGGCTGGCGCAGCGTTGGATCGCCGCTTGCGCTACCGCAAGGCCCGCCTGGTCACCGTGTTCGACGATGCGGCGCAGCTCGGCGCGCGTGGCTGCATCGCAATGCGCCATCGCGTGGATCAAGGGCAGGGTCGCCTTGCCTTCGGCAAGGTCATCGCCGAGGTTCTTGCCCAGGGTGGCGGCATCTGAGGCGTAGTCGAGCACGTCATCGGCGATCTGGAAGGCATAGCCGAGGTTGAGCCCGTAGCTGTGCAAGGCGCGACAGGTGGCGGTGTCGGCATTGGCCAGCATCGCGCCAAGCTCGGTGGCCGCGGCGAACAGGATCGCAGTCTTGCGTTCGATCACCCGCAGATAGGCGGCTTCGTCGGTGTCCGGGTTGTGGACGTGCAGTAGCTGCAAGACCTCACCTTCGGAGATGGTGTTGGTGGTGTCGGCAAGCAGCTTCATCACCGGCATCCGATCCAGTTCGACCATCAGCTGGAAGCTGCGCGAATACAGGAAGTCCCCGACCAGCACCGAGGCCGCATTGCCCCAGACGGCATTGGCGGTCTGGCGGCCACGACGCAGGTCCGATTCATCGACGACGTCGTCGTGGAGCAAGGTCGCGGTGTGGATGAACTCGACCACGGCGGCGAGTTGGTGGGTGTCCGGCCCGCCGTGCCCGAGTGCGCGTGCGGCGAGCATCAGCAGCATCGGGCGCAGACGCTTGCCGCCGGCGCCGATGATGTACTCGGCGACTTGGCGGATCAGGACCACGTCCGACTCCAGCCGCTGGCGGATCAGCGTATCCAGCTGCGCCATGTCGGGCGCGGCGAGGGCCTGGATCGCCCTGAGGTCGGGAATTTGGGTGGTTGCGGGCATGGGTCGGGTTCGAAAGCGACCGGCAATTATAGGCGGCCGCGGCATTTCCTGACCCGCCGGCGCGGAGTTCGCCGGCGGCGCGGGTGCCGCCGCTATACTTCAATACCGTTGTCCGATCCGGACGGCACGAGATGAGGCAGCGTCATGGCACGTGGTGTGAATAAAGTGATTTTGATCGGAAACCTGGGCAACGATCCGGATGTCAGGTCCACCCAAAGCGGCTCGATGATCGCTACCCTGAGTATCGCCACGACCACGTCGCGCAAGGACCGCGACGGCAACTGGCAGGAAAAGACCGAGTGGCACCGCGTCAAGGTGTTCGGGAAGACCGCCGAGACCGCCCAGCGCTATCTCACCAAGGGCAGTCAGGTCTATATCGAGGGGCGCCTCGAGTACGGCTCCTACGACAAGGACGGTGTGAAGCACTACACCACCGACATCATCTGCGATGACATGCAGATGCTGGGTGGGCGCGGCGGTGAGGGTGGCGGTGCCGCACGTGAGGGTGGCTACCAGCAGCGTGGCAGCGGTGGTGGCTATGGCGGTGATCGCCCACAGCGCAGCGCAGCCGCTCCTCGCAACGAATCCGCGGCACCGGCCTCGCGTCCGGCCGACTTCGGCAATGACATCCCCTTCGGTGACGACGATATTCCGTTCTAGATCTGCGCTGAACCAGCCCATCCGGGACTTGTCAGCGGCCAACCGTCCATGGTCGGTAGACAACGCCAAATAAATCAGCGTTGCCCTGGGACATGAGGGCTCGGCCGCGGATCACTCGTACCGACGACGGCTGTCCACGCCAAGGTTCTGGCGATCACGGGACGCTGTCTTCGATGAGCAGTCCTCGGTCGTGTACAGCACCGCCTTGGGCCTGCGCGGCAACTGCACTGGAATCGCCATGAGTGGACAGCAACGGCAATTGACCATGCGCTTCCTGGCCGAACCGTCGGACGTGAATTTCGGCGGCAAGGTCCACGGCGGGCAGGTGATGCGCTGGATCGACCAGGCCGGCTACGCGGCGGCGGTGGGCTGGAGAGGCTGCTACTGCGTCACCGTGGCGGTGGAGGGGATCCGATTCGTCTCACCGATCCAGATCGGCGATCTGGTCAACGTGGACGCACTGCTGATCCACACCGGAACCACGTCAATGCATTTCGCAGTCGACGTGCGCGCTTCTGACCCGCGCTCCGACGCCGACACGGCACGGTTGTGTACCCACTGCTTGATCGTGTTCGTGGCACTGGACGGTCCACAGGGGACGCCGACCTCGGTTCCAGCCTGGATGCCCGTGACCGACGAGGATCGTCGGTTGGCCGAATACGCCATGCAGATCCAAGCGCTGTGCCGGGATGTCGATCAGATTGCGGCGCATTACCGGCAGCACGGAATCGACTGAGCCGTTTCACCCATCCCCAAAACACCAACGCCGCCCAGCGGCGGCGTTGCTTGTGTGCGATTGAACCCGGACTCAACTTCCAACGGCCACGCGACGTGCCGAAAGGAAGGTCTGGGCCCAATAACCAGTAGACAGGCTGGAGACGGTGACGTCACGCCCGGTGCGGGGGGCGTGCAGGAACTTGCCGTCGCCGATGTAGATGCCGACGTGGTCGATGTGCCCGCGGCGGCCAAAGAACACGAGGTCACCCTCTGCCAGGGCATTGCGATCGGTCACCGGGGTGCCTTCACCGGCCATGGCCCGGGATACGCGGGGAAGGTTGATGCCGATGGTGCGAAAGACGTAGCCCACCAAGCCGCTGCAGTCGAAACCACTCTCCGGCGAGGTGCCACCCCAGCGATACGGGGTGCCGAGCAGGGTAAACGCGCGCTGCATGAGGGTCCGGACCAGCGATCGATCGGAGGGGGTCGTTGCCGCGGCAGCAAGAGGTGCTGGGGCCCGGGTGGCGCGTGCCTGGGTATCCAAGGCAGCTAGGGCCGTCGACGCCGGAGGCAAGACCAGCTCCGTGGCCAGGGAGGGGACCGCGGGTGCCGGCATGGGGGCAGGCTGCAATGGGGCCGATGGAAGCGCCAGTGCGGGGGGGATCGAAGGGGTGACGGTCGATGCCGGGGGGGCCACGCTCGCAGGCGCTGGATTGGCTGTGCTCAATGCAGGATCGTCGGGGCTGACGACTGGCAGGGTTGCCATTGCAGGACCCCAAGCAATGGCAAGCAACAGGGCCGCTGCTGTGCGGAAGGCGCCCTTGGAAGCAGGGCGAGCGGGATGGCTGTGTGGGAAGGTTGTTGGCTTCACGCGGTCATCACGATCAAAAATCAGGTCGCACTATGCCCGCCGTGGCGGGGTTAAAGGTTCATAAAGTGTTATTTGAATGAAGATGAATGGGCTAAATCGTTGATTTTCCCAGTTCATTTACATGAATAGAGGCCGGTTTGCCGGACGGATTGCGTTTCAATCCATTGGTCGGTGTGAATTGCCGATTGGTGTGAACGCTTCTTCCGGCTGGCGATCAGAGCAGCAGCCTGCGTGCGCCACTGTAGTGGTCGTGCCACCACGGATCATCCAATCGGTCCAGGCGAACGGTGCCGCCGGTGCTGGGCGCGTGGACGAATCGGCCTTCCCCGACGTAGATGCCGACATGGCTGACCTTGCCGCCCGTGCCGAAAAACACCAGATCGCCGCCGGCCAGTTGTTCGGGCTGGATGCGCGGGCCCTGCAGCCTGATCAACTCCGAGGTGGTGCGCGGCAGGCGCAGGTTGAGCATGTCGCGGTAAACGTAGTTCACCAGTCCGCTGCAGTCGAAGCCGCCTTCGGGGGTGTTGCCGCCCCAGTGATAGGGCGTGCCGACGAGGCTGATTGCGCGAATCAGGACGGCATTGGCCTTGGCTGGGTCTGCGGGGGCAACCACCGGCCATTCGTGGCGGGCGCTGTGGCCGGAGCGCGGCGTTTCGCGGACATTGTCGCCGCCACCGCAACCGGCGAGGGCCAGCAACATTGGCGCAAGCAGCGCGCAGCGTCGATAATGCGATCCCGGTCGCTGGTTGCAGTCGGCTGGTTTCATTCCGCGCAGTGTCGTCGCAATGCGGTACGCCGGCAAGCGCCCTTCCGAAGGCAGGAGTTCCATGAAGATCGAAAACGACCGGGTCGTGCGTTTCCACTACAGCGTTGCCGAGGCAGGCAAGGACACGCTGGAAAGCTCGAAGGAGGGCGGGCAGCCGATTGCAATCCTGTTCGGGCGCGGGCAGATCATCCCCGGCCTGGAAAAGGCGATGGAAGGCCGTGAGGTCGGAGACAGCTTCAAGGCTGCAGTCAACGCTGGTGAAGCCTATGGCGAGCGTCGCGAAGGACTGACCCAGCGTGTTCCCAAGAAGCATTTCGGTGGGCAGAAGCTGGTGCCCGGGATGCAGGTGGTGTTGCAAACCAACTTCGGCCCGCGCGCCGTGGTCATCGAGAAGGTCGGCATGAGCGTGGTCGATGTGGACCTGAACCATCCCATGGCCGGCAAGGATCTGGAGTTCGACATCGAGATCGTGGACGTGCGCGAGGCCAGCGAAGAAGAGCTGGCGCACGGCCATGTGCATGGTGAAGGTGGGCACCACCACTGATCGAGCGCGGCCGGACGATCAGCCGGCAGTTCTCCTGCCCATGGGTGCCGAGACGGCCCGCGTTGCGGGCCGTTTGCGTTGCTGGGCAAGAAGTCGGCGTGACATCCTGCACATACCTGTCCCACCGGGCGTAGCCTAGAGTCAAAACCGGGCGGGTAGAGGCCGGTTCACTAGGGGTGGGGGCATGACTGTCGGGTTCTCTCCAGTTGCCGGTCGCGACCGCATCCAGGCTTTGGACGTGATCCGCGGTTTCGCCCTCCTCGGCATCGCGTTGATGAATGTCGAATTCTTCAACCGGCCGCTGGCTGCGCTGGGCGAAGGCCTGCCGACGGGCCTGGAGGGGGCCGATGCGTGGGCCGCCCTGACGGTCCACCTGTTCGTTCGCGAGAAGTTCTTCACCATTTTCTCGATCCTGTTCGGCATGGGGTTCGCGCTGATGCTGGCGCGTGCACAGGCGGCAGGCCGTCACTTCACGACGCCCTACCTGCGCCGGACGGTGGCGTTGGCATTGTTCGGCCTGGTGCATGGAATGCTGATCTGGGCCGGCGACATCCTGCTCAGTTATGCCTCGGCTGCCGCGGTGTTGTTGGCGGTGTTGTTGGGGCGTGGCTGGATGATGTGGGTGAGCTTCGCGCTGCTGATTGCATTGGGGTTTGCCTTCAACTTGCCCGAAGACGCGGGGTTCACGGCATTCCTCCTGTTGATTGATGCACTGGTATTGACCTGGTACAGGCGCGGTGCGGTGGCCGATTCACTGGCTTTGCAAGGACGCAATCTGATGAAGGCTGGTCTGACCTTGTACCTGCTGCCGGCCGTGTTGTTGGCGTTGCTGGGGGGAATCCAATGGCGCGCGGAGGCGGCGAGGGCGGAAGCTCCAGCCGCCCGGATGTCCACGGAAGAAACGAGGGCGCGGGCGGAGGGCGAAAGACGGATAAAAGAAGCACTTCGCCAGCAGGCGCAACGGGCAGCGGAGGAGGCGTCGGTGATGACCCGGGGCAGCTACGCGGATGCCGTGGAATTCAGGGCGCCGCATTTCATCGCGGACTTTACCCGCGCCATCTTTTTTGTTCCGATGGCGATGGGATTGTTCATGATCGGGGCGTGGTTGTTGCGTTCAGGGGTGGTCAGTGAGCCCCTGCAGCACCTCGGGCTGCTGCGCGCATTGGCGTGGATCGCGTTGCCTGCAGGCATGCTGACGACCTTGGCGAGCGCAATGATCGCAACCGATCTCGGCTCCGGCCAGGCGCGTTGGACGACTGCTGGCGGCTTGCAACTGATCGGCAGCCTGCCGATGGCGCTGGGCTATGTCGCAGTGCTGTTGCTGGCATTGCAGCGGCAATCGTGGCGTCGCGGTTTGGGGTGGCTGGCGCCTGCGGGACGCATGGCGCTGACCAATTACATCGGCCAGTCAGTGCTCTGTTCGCTGTTCTTCTTTGGCTATGGCTTGGGCTTCTGGGGCATGCCGCGGGCGCAGCAGGTGCTGTTCGTGCTGGGAATGTTTGTGCTGCAGGTGTTGCTGAGCCGTTGGTGGCTGACGCGGTTTCGCTTCGGTCCACTGGAGTGGCTATGGCGTTGGGCCACCTATGGCGTGCGCCCGGCCATGCGCGTAGAGGTGTAGACCGTGCTTGCCGGACCCTGACCGTTGGGTGCGCCAGGGCCGAGAGGCTCCTGCTCGATCCGGTTGGGCCTGTGCGAGCGCGTGCCGATCCAGTTCCCATCGGACCGCGCGCGGATGAGGCGCGCAGAGCGAACATAATGACGCGCCTCATCAGACTAGGTCGGCCCACATGAATGCAGCCGCGCCCGCGTTGTCCGCTGATTGCCTGATCATTGGTGCCGGCGTGTCTGGACTGGCGACCGCGCTGGCGCTGCTGGAGAGCGGGCGCGGGGTGGCCGTCATCGACGCGGCAACGATCGGACGTGGGGCCTCGCACGGCAATTGCGGCACCCTGACCCCCAGCCATGCGCCGCCGCTGGCCGGGCCCGGCACGCTCTCGAAAGCCTTGCGCTGGATGTTGACCCCGGATGCGCCGCTGTACATCAAGCCCACGCTGTCGCCCAGTCGCCTGCGCTGGTTCCTGGGATTTGCCTTGCGCTGCAATGCCCGCGACTACGTGCGCAGTGCGCGGGCCAAACATGCGCTGCTGGCGGATTCGTGCCTGCGGATTCCACAGTGGGTTGCGCGCTACGCGCTGAACTGCGAGTTCGCGCAGACCGGCGAGGACTACGTGTTCCGTACCCGACGTGCGCTGGACCAGGAGCTGCGCGATGTGCCGCTGCTGCGCGCATTGGGGATCGACGTCGAGGTGATCGACGGTGCGGCCTACGAGGCCAGCGAACCGACGCTCAAAGGCGGGCTGGCCGGGGCAATGCGCTTCCGGGGCGATGCCGCGCTGCGCCCCGATCGCTATGTGGCCGAACTGGCCCGGGTCGTGCGCGAGCGCGGCGGACGGATCGTCGAACATTGTGCGCTGCAGGGGCTGGACGACGGGTCGGGTGGCGTGCTGGCGCACACGACGCAGGGGCCGATGACGGCACGCGATGTCGTGCTGGCCACCGGCGCCTGGTCGCCGCGGATCGCGGATGCGATCGGCCTGCGCTGTATGGGCAAGGCGATCCAACCGGGCAAGGGCTACTCGATCACCTACAGCCGACCCTCGCGGGTGCCGAAACGGCCGATCATCCTGGTTGAACCTTCCGTCTGCGTCACGTCATGGAGTGATGGGTATCGCCTGGGCAGCACGATGGAGTTTTCCGGTTTCGACGACCGCTTGAATCCGCGTCGACTGGCGGCGTTGGAGCGGGGCGCCGCCGAGTTTCTGCACGAGCCAATGGGACCGCAGGTGCAGGAACGCTGGTGCGGCTGGCGGCCGATGAGCCGCGATGACATCCCGCTGGTCGGGCCCGCGCCCGGTCGCAAACACATCTGGCTGGCGGTCGGGCACGGGATGATGGGCGTGGGCATGAGCGCCGGGACCGGGCAATTGCTCGCCGACCGCATCTGCGGTCGCGTGCCCGACGTCGATCCGGGCCCATTCGACCCGGCGCGGTTTGCCTGAGGCTCAGCGTTGCTCCAGCCTCACAAACCAACCAATACGGCCACGACGCCCAGCAAGGGAACATGGCAAAGCACGATCCAGAGTGGCCGTTCGCGGCGGAGCAAGCCGGCCACGGCAAGGACGAACGCGAAAAACAGGCAGAGCAGCAGGATCGCCCACACGAAGAAGAAATCACACAGGCCATCCCCGCACGGCCCGGAAAAATGTTCCGCCAACCGCAGCAGCGGCAGGATCAGGGCATTTGCCGCCACCGATAGCCAGAGCAGCCATGGGCGCTTTGCGGTGATTAGGTCTGTTTGGTCCATGGCAGCGTCCAATCGTTATGTCAGGGACCTCGCTTGCGCCGATTCATGTCCAGCAGAGGTCTGCTTCATTCACCAGACAGGAAAAATGACAGCACGCGCTGGCCCTTGTTGGGTCATCTTGTTCCCGGCCCGATGTGTCTGCTCAAGAAGGCCTCCATGCGCCGGAACAGTTCGGCGCGGTTCTCCGGTTTGTAGAAACCGTGGCCTTCGCCTGGAACGAAGAACACTTCGGCAGGGTTCCCGGCCGCTTTCAGCGCTGCAACCATGGCCTTGTACTGGTTGAGGTCGGCGGTCCGGTCATCGCCGCCGTGGGACAACATGACCGGGACACGGATGTCGGCCGCATGCAGGGCGGGTGAAACGCTTGCCAAGGCCGCCGTGTCGGTGCCCAAGGACCGGTCGAAGAATCGCTGGGTGCTTTTCGACTGTCCCATGTTCCGGTCGGTATTTCGCATCAACGGCAAGTCGTATACGCCGACGTAGCCGATGGCGCATTTGTACATGCCCGGATTGAGGATGGGCTGCTCCAGAGCGGTGTAGCCACCGAAGCTTGCCCCGAAGGTGCAGATCCGGTCAGGATCGGCCAGATGGTTGGCAATTGCCCAGCGCACGCCGTCGGTGATGTCGTTCTGGATGGTCGTTCCCCAACCTTTCCAGCCCGCCTCCACGAACCCCTCGCCACGCCCGGATGAGCCTCGGTAGTTGATCTGCAGTACCGCGTAGCCATGGCTTGCCAGGAACTGCACTTCGCCGTCGTAGCTCCAGCTGTCGCTGACGCCGAAGGGACCGCCATGGGCCATCACGACCATCGAATGTGGACCGGTTCCCCTTGCAGTGTAGAACCCGAAGACCTTCTGGCCATCGCGGGTGGTGTATTCGATCGGCCGCGTCTGGACCAACGTGTCCGGGTTCAGCCAAGGACGGTAATCAACGATTTTCCGAACCTTGCGGGCAGTGCGATCGTAGAGGTAATAGCTGCCCGAATTGCGGTCCGACCACACGCTGAACAGGACTTTGTTGCCGTCGCGGCTGAAGCTGTCGAAGCTCACCATCTCCCCGGGGAACAGCTTCAACAACGAGGCGTGCAACTGGGCCCATTCCGACTGTGGGTTGATGTATTCGATGCTGGGCTTGGAAGCGCTGTAGCTGACGGCGAAGGGCTGGCCATCGAAGCCGCCGGGCATCCATCCGCTGACCGCCTCATCGGGATTGCCGGCCAGCTTGGTGCGGGTCCCTGCCTGCAGGTCGATGCGGTAGGCCTGCGCCGGTTCCTTGGCATCGGCCACCAGTGCGTAGAGGGTGTTGTTGTCCCTGTCGAAATGCACGCCGTAAATCAGGCGGCCGGCGATCGATTTCGGCAACGGCGCCCAGGCGTCACCCTTGTTGCGCCGATAGGACTGGATGGGTTCGTCGCTATCGTCCCATGTGGTGCGCAGCCGGGCCTCACCCGTCCGGTCAAAGTAGAACGCAGCCCTGCCACGGGTGCGCTCGACTTCCCTGCGCTCGCCGGTGCGGGTGTCGACCCGGAAGATGACCGTATCCGGTTCCTCGCCGCAGTCCCAGCAGTAGAAATTCACCAGCGCCATGCCGGGTTCGTCGTAGAGGACGTCCTCGACACTTGCCCAGCCGTGGTCATTGCGCTTGCCGCGCTTGCCGTTGCGCTCCGGCACGTAACCGAAGAGAACGTCCTGATTCTGGCCCTTGACGTCGGACGTGTAGAGCTCGCCGCGTGTCCTTGGTCGGGCCAACAGGGGTTCGAGGGCCGCACGCGCGACCACCACCTGCTCGTCTGCGGTCCAGGTGATGTTCGAAACGTGTTGCTGCGAGCCGAAGCGAAGGATCTGTGATTTGCCGGTGGCAAGGTCAAGGATCTCGAGCCTGGTTTCCATGCCATCAGGCGTGGGCACCGCCATCGCGATGTATTGGCCGGACGGCGAGAGTGAGAGTTCCCAGGCACCGGGTCGCCTTGCAAAATCTTCTGCACTGGGCGCCTGGGCCGTTGCCGAGGTGGCTGCCAGCAGAATGGGCAGGGCAAGGAGCCGCAGGAGAATGCGCTTGAATCCCATCTGTAACGTGTCCCTCGCTTGGATGCGATGCAGCTCCCCGCTGCTTCCATCGCCCTCTCTGGTGATGGTCTCGGAAGATTATCATGCAGTGGGATGCCGCTTCAATCTGCAATAGGGAAGGACTCATGCCTTGAAATTCCCAAGCTTGATTGCAGAGAATCCGATACAGGCCCGGACTCGACTCCCACGAATCAATCACCTGCATGATTGATTCGCGGACAGCCAGTCATGGCTGGCGGGAACCACTGAGTTGATCGTTTCTTACGCTTCCAGCGTCGCCAGATCACCCTTCAACTCCAGCCAACTCCTGCGATCCGGGGCGCGCTTCTTTGCCAGCAGCATGTCCATCAGGCCGGAGGTGGCGTCGGCGTCGTCGACGGTGAGCTGGACCAGGCGGCGGGTGTCGACGTGCATGGTCGATTCACGCAGCTGCGACGGGTTCATTTCGCCCAGGCCCTTGAAGCGGGTGACATTGACCTGGCCCTTGAGCTTGTCGCGCTGGATCTTCTCCAGCAGCAGGCGCTTCTCGTCTTCGTCCAGTGCGTAGAACACTTGCTTGCCGACGTCGATGCGGAACAGCGGCGGCATCGCCACGAACACATGGCCGCCGCGCACCAGTTCCGGGAAGTGGCGCAGGAACAGGGCCGAGAGCAGGGTGGCGATGTGCAGGCCGTCGGAATCGGCGTCGGCCAGCACAATGACCTTGCCGTAGCGCAGGCCGCTGATGTCGTCCTTGCCCGGGTCGCAGCCGATGGCGACCGCAAGATCGTGCACTTCCTGCGAGGCCAGCACCTGCCCCGAGGCGACTTCCCAAGTGTTCAGGATCTTGCCACGCAACGGCAGGATGGCCTGGAAGTCCTTGTCGCGGGCCTGCCGTGCGCTGCCGCCGGCGGAGTCGCCCTCGACCAGGAACAGCTCGGTGCGTGAAAGATCCTGCGAGATGCAGTCGGCAAGTTTTCCCGGCAACGCTGGGCCTTGCGTGATCTTCTTGCGCACCACCTGCTTTTCGGTCTTCAGGCGCGCAGCGGCGCGCTCGATGGCGAGCTGCGCGATGCGCTCGCCGAGTGCGGTATTGGCATTCAGCCACAGGCTGAAGGCGTCGTGGGCCGCGCCTTCAACAAAGCCCGCCGCCTGCCGCGAGGACAGGCGTTCCTTGGTCTGCCCGGAAAACTGCGGGTCGATCATCTTCAACGACAGCACGAAGGCGATCCGGTCCCAGACGTCCTCGGGGGCGAGCTTGACGCCGCGCGGCAGCAGGTTGCGGAAGTCGCAGAACTCCCGCAGCGCATCGGTGAAACCGGTGCGCAGGCCGTTGACGTGGGTGCCGTGTTGGGCGGTGGGGATCAGGTTGACGTAGCTCTCCTGCACCAGTTCGCCTTCGGGCACCCATGCCGCCGCCCAATCGACGATCTGGCCGTCGCGCTGCTGGTTGCCGATGAAGCCCTCCTGCGGCAGCAATTCACGCCCGTCCAGTTCGCCCTTCAGGTAGTCGCGCAGGCCGTCTTCGTAATACCAGTGACACCGTTCACTCGTGGCTTCGTCGAACAGGCTCACGGTCAGCCCGGGGCAGAGCACGGCCTTGGCGCGCAGCAGGTGCTTGAGTGCGCGCAGGTTGAACTTCGGGGTATCGAAATACCGCGCGTCGGGCCAGAAGCGCAGGCGGGTGCCGGTGTTCTTCTTGCCGACGCTGCCCACCACCGCCAGCTTCGTTGCACGATCGCCGTCGGCGAAGGCCATGTGATACTCGTTGCCGTCGCGCTTGATGTAGACGTCCACGCGCGTCGACAGCGCATTGACCACGCTCACGCCCACGCCGTGCAGACCACCGCTGAAGGCGTAGTGCTTGTTGTTGAACTTGCCGCCGGCGTGCAGGCGAGTGAGGATCAGTTCGACGCCGGGGATCCTCTCCTCCGGGTGGATGTCCACAGGCATGCCGCGGCCGTCGTCGGCGACCTCGCAACTGCCGTCGGCGTGCAGGGTGATGTCTATGTTGCGTGCGTGCCCGGCCAGGGCCTCGTCCACCGCGTTGTCGACCACTTCCTGCGCCAGGTGGTTGGGGCGGCTGGTGTCGGTGTACATGCCGGGGCGGCGCTTGACCGGGTCCAGGCCGGTCAGGACTTCGATATCGGCGGCGTTGTAGCGTGTATTCATTCCGTGCGTGGTTTGCATGAGGCGCAGGTCGGCCGTTGCCGTTAGAATACGGCTTTCCAGCGCCGTGCCGCCCGCATGAACACCGTGCCCGACTCCCCAACACCCCTCCTGTTCGTCACCGGAGGCGTGGTGTCCTCGCTCGGCAAGGGGATCTCCGCCGCGTCGCTGGCGGCCATCCTCGAAGCGCGTGGCCTGTCGGTCACGATGATGAAGCTGGACCCGTACCTGAACGTGGATCCGGGCACGATGAGCCCGTTCCAGCACGGCGAGGTCTATGTCACCGACGATGGCGCCGAAACCGACCTCGACCTCGGCCATTACGAGCGCTTCGTCAACACCCGCCTGTCGGGGCTGAACTCGATCACCACCGGCAAGATCTACGAGGCGGTGATCCGCAAGGAACGCCGCGGCGACTATCTGGGCGGCACGGTGCAAGTAATCCCGCACGTCACCGACCAGATCAAATCCTGCATCGACGCGGCAACCCGTGGCCACGATGTCGGCATCGTCGAGATCGGCGGCACCGTCGGCGACATCGAGTCGCTGCCCTTCCTCGAGGCGATCCGCCAATTGCGGATCGAGCGCGGGCCGGGCAAGGCGATGTTCATGCACCTGACCTTGGTGCCGTTCATCGGTGCGGCCGGCGAGCTGAAGACCAAGCCCACCCAGCACTCGGTCAAGGAATTGCGCGGGATCGGCATCCAGCCCGACGTGCTGATGTGCCGCAGCGAGCATCCCTTGCCGGACAGCGAGCGTCGCAAGATCGCCCTGTTCACCAATGTGCCGGAGAAGGCGGTCATCTCGGCGATTGATCTGGACAACATCCACAAGATCCCGCGCTGGCTGCATGCGCAAGGGCTCGATCAGTTGGTCGTGGAGCAGCTCGGGCTGGGCGGCAAGGCGCACGCGGCGGACCTGTCCGAATGGGACGCGGTGGTCGATGCCGCTGAACATCCGCAGGACGAAGTCACCATCGCGGTGGTCGGCAAGTACGTCGACCACAAGGACGCCTACAAGTCGGTGGGCGAGGCGCTCAAGCACGGCGGCCTGCGCCAGCGCACACGGGTCAACCTGACGTGGCTGGAGGCCGAGGACGTCGAACGCGACGGTGCGGCCAAGGTGCTGACCGGGGTCGATGGGGTGCTGGTGCCGGGCGGTTTCGGTGACCGCGGCTTCGATGGCAAGGTGCTGACCTCGCAGCACGCGCGCGAAACGCGGTTGCCGTATTTCGGCATCTGCTACGGCATGCAGGCGGCGGTGGTCGATGTGGCCCGCCACGTCGCCGGGCTCGACGATGCCAACAGCACCGAGAATGATCGAGCTGCCGCGCATCCGGTGATCGGCCTGATCACCGAATGGCGCACCCAGAGCGGCGATGTCGAACAGCGCAGCGAGGAATCCGACCTCGGCGGCACCATGCGGCTGGGCCTGCAGGAGCAGCGGGTCAAGCCGGGCACGTTGGCGCACCGGCTGTACGGCAAGGACGTGGTCAGCGAGCGCCATCGCCACCGCTACGAATTCAACAACCGCTACCGGGTGCAGTTGGAAGCCGCGGGGCTGGTGATTTCGGCCAAGTCGATGGACGATTTGCTGGTGGAGATGATCGAGTTGCCGCAGGCCGCGCATCCGTGGTTCCTGGCCTGTCAGGCACACCCGGAATTCCTGTCGACGCCGCGCCACGGCCATCCGTTGTTCGTCGGCTTCATCCGCGCCGCGCGTGAACACAAGGCAGGCGGCAAGCTGTTGAACGAGGTTGCGGCATGAACCTGTGCGGCTTTGACGTCGGCTTGGACCAGCCGTTTTTCCTGATCGCCGGCCCCTGTGTGGTCGAATCCGAGCAGTTGCAGGTCGATACCGCCGGCACGCTCAAGGAGATCACCGGCAAGCTCGGGATCCATTTCATCTTCAAGTCCAGTTTCGACAAGGCCAATCGCACTTCGGTCCACAGCTTCCGCGGCCCCGGCCTGGAAGAAGGCCTGCGGGTCTTGTCCGAAGTGAAGCGCCAGCTCGGCGTACCGCTGCTCACCGATGTCCACGAATACACGCCGATGGACGAGGTGGCGAGCGTGGTCGACGTGCTGCAGACGCCGGCCTTCCTCGTTCGCCAGACCGATTTCATCACCAAGGTCTGCGCCACCGGCAAGCCGGTCAACATCAAGAAGGGCCAATTCCTGTCGCCTTGGGACATGAAACCGGTGGTGGAGAAAGCCAAGTCCACCGGCAACCCCAACATCATGGTCTGCGAGCGCGGCGCCAGTTTCGGCTACAACAACCTGGTCTCCGACATGCGCAGCCTCGCGGTGATGCGCGACACCGGCTGCCCGGTGGTGTTCGATGCCACCCATTCGGTGCAATTGCCGGGCGGGCAGGGCAACAGCTCCGGCGGCCAGCGCGAATTCGTGCCGGTGCTGGCGCGTGCGGCGGTGGCCGTGGGCGTGGCGGGCGTGTTCATGGAAACCCATCCCGATCCGAGCAAGGCGCTGTCCGACGGTCCCAATGCCTGGCCGCTGGGCAAGATGGAAGCCTTGCTGGAAACCCTGCTCGAACTCGATGCAGTCACCAAGCGCCAACTTGCGCGGGGTGAACTGGGTTGAATCCGGCATCGCCAGCCGAATCGGCACTGAAGCATGCCGGATTCGGTATCGCGTCGTTGCTGCTGGGTGTGGTGAACCTGTTGGGCGCCGCGCTGTGCGTGCTGCTCTTCGTTGTCATCATCGGGGCGTTTTTTTACCCGCTGGTCATCATTTCCGCCGTGCTCGGCGCGTTGTTGGGGCTCATCGGCCTGCTCTGGCCTCGGCAACCCCGGCGTCGGGGGCTCGCTATCGCTGGCGTGGTCTTGAACGTACTCGCGCTGGTGCCCTTTTACTTCATCATGTCCACTCACTTACTCGACACCCCATGACCACGATCACCTCCATCCACGCCCGCGAAATCCTCGACAGCCGCGGCAATCCCACCCTCGAAGCCGAAGTGGCACTCACCGACGGTAGCGTCGGCCGCGCCGCGGTGCCCTCCGGTGCGTCCACCGGCAGCAAGGAGGCAGTGGAACTGCGTGATGGCGACAAGACCCGCTATCTCGGCAAGGGCGTGACCAAGGCCGTGGCCAACGTCAATGGCGTCATCGCCGACAGCCTGCGCGGCCTCGACGCCGCCGATCAGGCTGCGCTCGACGCGCGCATGATCGATCTCGACGGTACCGAAAACAAAGGCCGGCTGGGTGCCAATGCCCTGCTCGGCGTGTCGCTCGCCGCCGCCCACGCGGTCGCGGCCTCGCGCAAGCAGGCGCTGTGGCAATACCTGGCCGGCATGACCGGGGTGGCCCCGGCGCTGCCGGTGCCGATGATGAACATCATCAATGGCGGCGCGCACGCCGACAACAATGTCGACCTGCAGGAATTCATGGTGCTGCCGGTGGGCTTCGATGCGTTTTCCGAGGCGCTGCGCAGCGGCACCGAGATCTTCCACGCACTGAAGTCGGTGCTGAAGGCGCGTGGCCTGTCCACCGCGGTCGGTGATGAAGGCGGCTTCGCGCCCGACCTGCGCAGCAATGAAGAGGCACTGGAAACCATCCTCGAAGCGATCGGCAAGGCCGGTTACAAGGCAGGCGAGGATGTGCTGCTGGGCCTCGACGTGGCTTCCAGCGAGTTCTTCGAGAACGGCAAGTACAACCTCACCGGCGAAGGCAAGCGGCTGACGTCCGAGCAGTTCGTCGACTTCCTCGCCAACTGGTGCGCGCAGTACCCGATCGTCACCATTGAAGACGGCATGGCCGAAAACGACTGGGACGGCTGGAAGCAGCTGACCGACCGCCTTGGCGGCAAGGTGCAACTGGTGGGTGACGACCTGTTCGTGACCAATCCGCGCATCTTCAAGGACGGCATCAGCCGTGGCGTGGCCAACGCGATCCTGATCAAGGTCAACCAGATCGGCACCCTCAGCGAAACGCTGGAGGCCATCTCGATGGCGAACGCAGCAAAGTACGCCGCGATCGTCTCGCACCGTTCCGGCGAAACCGAAGACACCACGATTGCCGATATTGCGGTGGCCACCACCGCGACCCAGATCAAGACCGGCTCGTTGTGCCGCAGCGATCGCGTCGCCAAGTACAACCAGTTGCTGCGGATCGAGCAGCAGTTGGGCAGTACCGCGCGTTACGCCGGCCGCGCTGCCTTCGTCTCGCTGGCGCGCTGACACGACGGGCACGCATGAAGGCCGTTGCCGTACTGGTCCTGTTGCTGTTGCTGCTGCTTGCGGGGCTGCAGTACAAGCTGTGGCACGGCAGCGGCGGGCAGGATGAGGTCGCGGCGCTGCGTGCGCAGGTGGTGGGTCAGCGTGCCGAGAATGCCAGGCTGAAAGCGCGAAACGACGCACTCGCTGCCGAAGTGGTTGACCTGAAGTCGGGCGGTGCGGCGGTTGAAGAGCGGGCGCGCAGCGAGTTGGGTTTGGTCAAGCCGGGAGAGACCTTTTACCGGGTGATCGACGACAACGCCGCTCCAGGCACCGATGCCGCACCACCGCCCACCAGGGAGCAGCCGGCGCCATGAGTTGGGCGCTGGTGCCGGCGGCGGGCAGCGGTCGTCGGTTCGGCGGCGCGACGCCCAAGCAGTATCTTCAGTTGCAGGGGCGGACCTTGCTCGAATTCGCGCTGCATGCGCTGTTGACGCATCCGGACGTGGACGGTGCGGTGGTGGCGCTGGCCGAAAACGATGCAACGTGGCCGGGGTGGTCCACGCTGTGCGGAAAGCCGGTGGTTGCCTGCCAAGGCGGTGCCGAGCGCGCGGATTCCGTGCTGGCTGCTTTGCATGCACTGCCCGGCACGGTGCCAGCGGATGCCATCGTCCTCGTGCACGACGCAGCGCGGCCGAACCTGCGCGGGGAGGACATCGCTCGTCTGCTCGAAGCTGCACATGCGTGTCCTGATGGGGCGATCCTTGCCGCGCCGGTGCGAGATACGATCAAGCGGGAGGCTGCTGGCCGGATTGCCCGGACCGAGCCGCGTGCCGAACTGTGGCGTGCACTGACGCCACAGGCGTTCCGACGCGACTTGCTGTTGCGCGCGTTGCAAGCTGCGCAGGCAGACGGGATCGTCGTCACCGACGAGGCGATGGCGGTCGAGCGCTTGGGCCTGCACCCCCGGCTTGTCGAGGGCCGCGAGGATAACCTCAAGGTCACCACGCCTGCGGATCTGGCGTTGGCGGAGTTCCTGCTGTCGCATTGACCCTGGACTCTGGCCAGGTCGCAGCCATGGCTGGCGGCAGGGATCAATAGACGTCGCGCCGGTACCGGCCTTCGTGTATCAGTGCATTCACTGCGGTCGTTCCCAGGAGATCGACCAGCAGGGCATCCACCGCAGGTGCCATGCCCTGGGCACTGCCACAGACGTACAGGGATGCGCCTGCATCCAGCCATTGCCGCAAACGCGGGGCATGGGTGGATAGGGCGTCCTGGACGTAGCGCAGGGTGCCGCCATCCCGCGAGAACGTGCGATCCAGATGTTCCAACCCACCCGTTTGCAGCCAGCGTTCCAGTTCGTCTCCGAAGAAATCGTCATGGGCAGCGCTGCGCTCGCCGAACAACAGCCAGTTGCGGTGCGCACCCGCGGCAATGCGGGCTTTCAGGTGGGCGCGCAGGCCGGCGATGCCGGTGCCGTTGCCGACCAGGATCATCGGGCGGGAAGGGTCGGGGGCGTGGAAGCCAGGATTGCTGCGGATACGCACATCGAGTTGGGTGCCCAGCACGGCACGACCACACAGCCAGCTGCTGCAGATGCCGTGCGTGCCGTCGGCATTGCACATCAGCCGCACCAGCAACTCCAGTTTGCCATCGCTTGGGAGCGAAGCGATGGAATAGTCACGGTGCGGGAGGGGACGCAGGGCAGTTGCCAGCGTGTCGGCTCCACTTCCGCGGACTGTGTCGACGGGCGGCAGGTGTGATCGTGCTAGCGCGTCAGACAGTGGCATTGACTGGCCGTGGATCGAGACCGGTTCCGTCCCTGACAATCCGGTGGCTGCAAGGAATGCGCTGACTGCCTCCTCGGGATTGCGCGGCACGACTTCGACGATATCGCCAGCCTGCCAGGTCAGTACGGCGGCGTGGGAAGGCACCAGTTCCAAGTGGAAGGCGGGCCAGCCGGGGCTGTCGGGATTGAGCAGTTGGCGTTGCGTCAGGATCCAGCGATCGAACTGCGGAATGATCGAAATTTCGCAATCGTCGGTCTGGCAGATGATCGATCCCAGTCGTTGTTGCCAAAGCTGCAGTGCGTCGTGGTTGGCATTGTCGACATCCACCCGATCAAACAGCGGTCGTGCCGCATTCCCGCGCAGCCAAGCGTCGAGACGCTGCCCGAAGGCGCAAAACTGTGCGTAGTTACGGTCACCCAGCGCCAAGATGGCGTAACGGCAATCACGCAGGTCGAAGGTGGCAGCCATCGTCGTGTGGGAGAACGCAAGCGCGCCATCCGGTGGGTCACCCTCTCCGGTGGTGCTGGCGATGAACACGCAGTTCCGTCCATGCAGGCCATCGGCATCGAGTGAGGCGATGTCGTGCAGCGCCGCGGTGTGGCCACTGCGTTGCAAAATGTCCAGTGTGCGTTGAGCCAATTCGTACCCGAATCCGGTTTGGCTGGCGTGGATGACCAGCCAATCGGCAATGGATGGGTCCGCGGCTGCCCTGTGCCTGCGCCCGTCTGCAAGCATCAGGCCGCACTGGCCCAACCACAGTGCCGTGGCAAGGGCGGCCATCCAGCGTGGCTGCAACAGGGGCGTGGGCGCGAACGCGCCAGCGCCGTGCAGGAATAGCGACCAGCCGGCCAGTGCCATGAGTGCCAGCAGCACCAAGGCGTTGCCGAGGGTGGATCGGCTGATCTTCAGGCCGCGCTGGTTCATGCGGCGAGGTGGATGCGGAACGGGTCGCTCATGCACTCTTCCAGGGCGTTGCCTTCACGCCACAGGAAGCGCGCTGCCAATCCCAACCGTTGCGCCAGCGTGTGGCCAGCCTCGACGCCCAGTACGCTCAAGGCGGTGGCCCAGGCGTCGGCGTGCATGGCGTCACCCGCAACGACGGTGACGGCAACCGGTGCGTGCATGACCGGTTCGCCGCTGCGTGGATCAATGGTGTGGGTGCAGCGGCGACCGCCTCGAGTGTGGTGATGCCAACGGTCACCGGACGAGGCGACCGCGATTCCATCCAGTGCCAGGACACGGGGTTCCAGGGCATGGTCTTCTTCTTCCGGGCCGGCTTCGACGAGGACGTGCCATGCAGTTCCATCCGCTTTGCGCCCATAACCGACAAGCTCGCCGCCGACTTCCACCAGCGCACCAGGGATGCCTGCTGAACACAGGTGCGTCGCCACTCGGTCGGCAGCGAATCCCTTGGCGATGGCGGAGAGATCCAGTTGCAGCCCGCCGGGTTGGAGCAGGCGGTAGTTGGCGTCGAACGCGAGGCGCTGCCAGCCGGTGCGCTCGCGCGCGTGATCCAGGGCTGCCGCATCGGGCGCTTCCCTGTGCGCATGTGGGCCAAATCCCCATGCTGCGACCAGTGTGCCGATGGTGGGATCGAACGCGCCGTCGCTGGCAGCGGCGATTTCCAGTGCGCAAGTCAGGACCTGCGAAAATTCCAAGGGGATCTGTTGCCAATGGCCTGCTTCGGAACGGTTGAATCGGCTGATATCGGAATTGGGTTCCCAGGTGCTCATTTGGGCCACGACCAGGGCCAATTGCGCTTCGATGCCCACGTGGAGGACGCGCAGGTCTGCATCGCGTGCGGCATCCAGCCGTACGCTCCAAGTGGTTCCCATGGATTCTCCGCCCAGGGTATGCGTCACCACGATGGATCGTGCCTCCTGTCCTGCGTTGCCGCCGCCGGACTCGTTCGACTCCCGCCCGTAACGGGGCGGGAGTGCGGCGAACTGCCTTACTGCGGCAGGACTTCCAGCGTTGCGGTGTAGCCCAGCCGTCGCTGGGTTGCTTGCGGTACGCTGGACTGGTTGTCGATGGTGGACGCCTCCAGCCAGTACATGCCCGGTTCGGGCCAGCGGATCTTGAAGCTGCCGTCCGTGCCCGTCGTCACCTTGATTTCATCCTGTGCGTTACGGTAGCGCGTGCCACCGCGGATGATTTCAACGTCCACTCCGGAGGCCGGCTTGCCGTCCACCATCAAACGGAAGGTGGCTTCGTCTCCGGCAAACAGATCGTTGGGATGGGTGACGGGCAGGAGTTCGAGTCCCTTCCCGGTGAGTGTGATGGTGCTGGGCGATCCATGGGTGACGAAGGTTTCCACGCGGCCGTGGATTTCGGTCACCTTGACGTTCCGTGCATTTCCGGGGATTTGCGTTGCCAGATCTTCTGGCGTGGCGTTGCGCAGGAAGCCACCGCGCGGGCTTCCTGCTTGGGCTGCGCCGGCGCTGGCGGCTGCCAGGCTTTCGGGAGTGTCCCAGCGTGCGGACAGGCCTGCATTGACGTTGGCGATGCGGTAAGTGCCCTCTTGGTCAAGCTGGACGTCGAACACGCTGCGGTACTTCCCGGTGGTCGGATTTCTGGGGGTCTGCACGCGTCCGTCCGGTGCAATGATGGTGACGTTGTCGAGGCGCATCGGCACATGGTCCGGGAAATACAGCTGGTTCGACACAGCGGCATCGACGGTGACCCAGGCATCGTTTCCCGCGACCACGGTGGCGGACGGTACCAGCCATTGCTTGTGCGCGGCCGAGGTCAGTGGAAGCAGGCAAAGGATGGTGGCGATGGCGAGGAGATGGCGTTTCATGGAGGGTCTCGACTTGACAGGGGTGGGCGTGCTTTCGAAACGATGGCCAGATGCTGCACGGAGCATTGGGTCATGGCCTTGCGGTTAGGGTGACCGTCCCGAGTTCGGTCGTGCCGCGCGCGCTGCCAGTCGTGGGTTTTCCCTTCCACTCGAAGGGGATCTTCAGCAGTTCGCGACCGCCGACTTCGCGCACGGCCTCCACCACGAGGACGTAATGGCCGGCGGGCAACCTCGCCAGTTCGGGATGGCCTTGGTCGAAATTCAGGGTGTGTTTCCCGGCCGGCCGGGTGGGTCCGGTGATGCCATCCACCGGAACCTTCAGCGTGCGCCCGCTCTTGCGCCACCACTGGCGCAGGTCCGGGAGCCACTTGCTGCCGTGTCCTTCCCGTCCATCCTTGTCCTGGTACCAGACGGAAAGGTTGGAGACGGCCTTGCCATTTGCGTCTTCAACCCAGACCGCCACATAAGGGCGATGGTATTCAGCGGTGTTGATGCGGGGGATGTCGATTGTGACGGACAGGTCAGCTGCGTGGACTGCAGGGGCGCCGAGCAGGCTGCCGATGATGAGCGAGACGGTGGTGCGCATGGGGGCCTTGGATGTCGATGCGGGATGATTGGATCAGTGTACGAAGAGCAGGACCAACAGCAGGGGAATCAACAGGCCCAGCGTGGCCAGCGGCCAGGTGGCGCGGCGCTGGCGTGAGTGCATCCAGAGGAGGAACAGCCCGGTGAGGGTGAACACGATGCAGGCAAGTGCAAACACATCGATGAACCAAGCCCAGGCAGGGCCGGTGTTGCGGCCCTTGTGCAGGTCGTTGAGCCAGGAGAGCGTGCCGCGGTCGATGCGTTCGTATTCGATCGTGCCGTCCGCGCGCTGGAGGCTCAGCCAGGCGTCGTATCCGGGACCGGGCATCGACAGATAGAGCTCGTCTTCGGACCATTCCGCCGTGCGTCCACTGGTCGTGATGCCATGCGTCTGCCTCAGCCAATCACTGACGACAGCGGGCAGGGTGCCGTTGCCGTTGGCTCCGGTGCGCAGCGGTTCGAGCATGGAGGCGGGAAGCGTGTCGGTGACGCGCGTGACCACGGGCGTGGCCCCGATTCGTGCAGCGTGGTTCAGGGTAATACCGGTCACTGCAAACAGCAGCATGCCAACCAGGCAGACGGCAGCGCTGATCCAGTGCCACTGGTGCAGGGTGCGCAGCCAATAGCCGCGGCGTTGTTGCGTGCTGGGCGAAGTGGGCTTCGGAGCCAAGGCAGAGTCCTGCGCGGAACCAGTCCATCATTAGACCATTAATGCGAATTGCTCTCAACAACTCCAGTCGCTGGGGTGCGCCCGGCGTGCCGCCGGCGTTTGCTGGCTGGGATTCCTGAAGTAGGCTTGTGCATTGGAGATCGCGGGAAGAAGCATGCTTTTCAGGGTCGGCCAAGGCTTCGATGTGCATGCGTTCGGCGCTGGCGATCACCTCATGCTCGGTGGCGTGCGCATCGCGCATGATCGCGGCATCGTAGCGCACAGTGATGGCGACGTGGCCCTGCACGCCTTGTGCGATGCCCTGCTCGGTGCGTTGACGCTGGGCGATATCGGCCAGCATTTCCCGCCCTCGGATCCGCGCTGGAAGGATGCGGACAGCCGCGCTTTCCTGCGGCACTGCGACGGCTTGATTCGCGCACAAGGCTGGCAGGTGGGCAATTGCGACCTCACCGTGATCTGCGAGGCGCCGAAGATCGGGCCGCATGCCCAGGCGATGCGCGCCTGCATTGCGGCTGATCTGGGCATCGACGTGGACGCAGTCAGCGTCAAGGCCACCACCAGCGAACGGCTTGGGTTCACCGGTCGCGGCGAGGGCATCGCCGCGCAAGCCGTGTGCCTGTTGGTGCGCCTTCTCCCTCCGGGAGAAGGTGGCGCGTAGCGCCGGATGAGGGTACGGAGTAGCGATGTTGATGAATCATTGCGATGTCACCCCGCCCTCACCCCAACCCCTCTCCCGAGAGGAGAAGGGCGTTGAATTGCCGCGCGCCCACGGCGCGCCGGTGCTGTCGGCGACTATCCGCAGCCAACCGGAAGATTTCTTCGTCGAGGAAATCGCCGGCTTTGAACCCAGCGGCACCGGCGAACACCTGCTGCTGACGGTCGAAAAGCGCGGCATGAATACCGCGTTCGCGGCGAAAACAATCGCGCAATGGGCCGGCGTCGACGAATCGGCGATTGGCTACGCCGGCCTGAAGGATCGCCACGCGGTAACCCGCCAGCGCTTTTCGGTGTGGCTGCCGAAACGGGTCGCCCCCGAAATCGCCACCCTGGAGACGGACGAGCTGCGCGTGCTTGATCACGGCTGGCACGGGCGCAAATTGCCGCGTGGCGCGTTGGCCGGCAACCGCTTCGTGCTGGTGCTGCGCGATGTGACGGGCGAACGCGCTGGCATTGTGGAGCGTCTCGAGGCGATTGCCGCGCGTGGTGTGCCCAATTACTTCGGCGAACAACGCTTCGGCCACGGCGGTGACAATGTGCGCAAGGCGGTGGCGATGTTCGCAGGCCGGCGGGTCAAGCGCGAGGAGCGTGGTCTGTTGTTGTCGGCGGCGCGCTCGGAACTGTTCAACCGGGTGTTGGCGGCGCGGGTCGAGGCGGGTGTCTGGGACGCCGCGCTGGAGGGCGAGGTCTGGATGCTCGATGGTAGCCACAGCGTGTTCGGGCCGGAAGCCACGACGCCGGAACTGAAAACGCGGCTGGCCGCCTTCGACATCCATCCGACCGGGCCGCTGTGGGGAGCCGGGGCGTTGCGCAGCGCAGCGGCGACGTGCGCCGTCGAGACCGGTGCGCTGCAGGGCGACACCGCGACCCGCCTGCGCAACGGGCTGGAGCAGGCCGGGCTGAAACAGGAGCGCCGGGCGCTGCGCCTGCGGCCGACAGCGTGGATGTGGCAATGGCCGTCCGAGGATGTGTTGGAACTGCACTTCACCCTGCCTCCGGGTGCATATGCCACCGTGGTGCTGCGCGAATTGGGTGAGGTCAGGGATGTGATGTCGCTGGCGGGATAATTCCCGCAATCCCGCGCAGACGGGCCGCCGGTTCGAGCCGGGCTGACACGCAAGGCCCATGCGTTCCCGCTGCGGCAGGCATGCCGAATCAAGATCCCGATGCGGGTTTCTCCAGCAGCACCAGCACTGCGCCACCGCCGCCCTGCGCGGAAGGCGGCGAGTGGAATGCAAGCACATCGGCACGTTGCCGCAGCAGGCCATCCACCATGTTCTTCAGCACCGGCAGCCGATCTTCGGAATTGCGGCCCTTGCCGTGGATGATGCGGACGCAGCCGAGGCCATGCCGGCGACAGTCGCGCAGGAATTCCCGTAGCAGCGCTTCCGCGGAGGCCAGCGGCAGGCCGTGCAGGTCGAGTTCTTCCTGAGCCGCGTATTCGCCGCACGCGAGTTTCTTCAGAACCCGTGGCGTGATGTCGTCACGTCGGTAGGTGAGCGCATCGTCGGCCTCCAGTGCAGATAGCCGCATCCGCCGGAATTCGCTGCGCGCATCGTCTTCATCGCGTCGCGCCATCTTCGCCGAAGGCTTCGGTTTCGGGGTGGCTGGCGGTGGCGTCGCCTCGCGCAACGGACGCACCTTGCCGGCATCCGCACCAATGGCATTGCGGAACAGGCTGGCATCATCCCTGTCGTCGATCTCTGGCGGCACCTTGCGCATGCGTGCAGGGTACCGCGAAGCGTCGATTGCATCCGGTATCATGGCCCGATGCAGAGTGTCTTGGTGCCGTGATGCGGGTCTTGGTCAGCAACGACGATGGCGTTGATGCCCCCGGCATCCGTGTTCTCGCCCAGGGCCTGCGCGAGGCCGGTCACGAGGTGGTGGTGGTGGCGCCGGATCGCGACCGCAGCGGGGCCAGCAATTCATTGACCCTGGATGCACCGATCCGGGTGGTGCAACTCGACGAGCGCACCTGGAAAGTGCACGGCACGCCGACCGACTGCGTCCATGTCGCGGTGTCCGGGATGCTGGAAACGCTGGGCCTGCAGCCGGACATCGTGGTGTCCGGGATCAACGATGCCGCGAACCTTGGCGATGACGTGATCTATTCCGGCACGGTTGCGGCGGCGATGGAAGGGCGCTTCCTCGGCCTGCCGGCGGTGGCGGTCTCGCTGGCGAGCCGTGGTCATCGCGGCACCCATTTCGAGAGCGCCGCGCGTGCGGTGGTGGCGATCATCGAACGCCTGCGCTGCGACCCACTGCCTGCCAGCACCATCTTGAACGTGAATGTCCCGGACCTGCCGTGGGAGGCGATCCGCGGCTTCGAGACCAGTCGGCTCGGCCATCGCCATCGCGCCGGCCCATGCACGCCCTTGCAGGATCCGCGGGGGCGCCAGTGGTGGTGGATCGGCTTCGTCGGCGAAGAGCTCGATGCCGGCCCGGGCACCGATTTCCACGCCGTGCGCAGCGGCCACATCGCGATCTCCCCGATCCATGTCGACCTCACTCGTTACCAGGCATTGGAACAGGTGGCGAATTGGGTGAACGGGCTCGAGGCGGCAGCGGGGGCACGGGCTTGATGATGCCGCTGCGCCTGCGCCCTGCCGACGTCGGGATCGGGATGACCGGCCAGCGTGCGCGCGACCGCCTGATCGAGGACCTGCGCGGCAGCGGGATTGCCGACGAGCGCGTGCTCAACGCGATCCGTACCGTGCCGCGGCACCAGTTCGTCGACGAGGCGCTGGCCTCGCGCGCCTACGAGAACAACGCCCTGCCGATCGGCCATGGCCAGACCATTTCGCAACCCTGGGTGGTGGCGAAGATGACCGAGGCGCTGCTGCGCAGCGCGCCGAAGCGGGTGCTGGAAGTGGGGACCGGTTCCGGCTACCAAGCGGCGGTGCTGGCGGCGCTGGGGGTGAAGGTCTACACGGTGGAGCGCATCGGTGACCTGCTGCGGGTGGCGCGCAAGCGCTTCCGCGACCTCGGCTTGCATATCCGCAGCAAGCACGACGATGGCCGCATCGGCTGGCCGGAAGAAGCACCGTTCGATGCCATCATCGTGACCGCCGCAGGTCCGGCGCTGGTGGACGCCCTGCTGGACCAACTGGCAGCGGGCGGTGCCTTGGTCGCCCCCGTGGGTGCGTCGGCCGGGCAGTCCCTGCTGTGCCTGCGCAAGGATGCCGATGGCATCGTGTCCAGCGAGGACCTGGGTGGCGTCGTGTTCGTGCCCTTGCTGTCTGGGGTGGTGGATCGATGAAGCTGTTTGCCCCGCTGTACGCGCGCGCGATCGAATGGTCGCGGCACAAGCGGGCGCCGGCCCTGCTCGGCGCATTGAGTTTCGTCGAGGCGATCATCTTCCCGGTCATGCCCGAGGTGATGCTGGCACCGATGTGCTTGGCACAGCCGAAGCGCGGTTTCCGCTTCGCCGGCATCAGCCTGCTGTGCTCGCTGCTGGGTGCGGTGATCGGCTATTTGCTGGGGCATTACGCCTATGAACTGGTGCGGCCGGCGCTGGCCAGCATCGGCTGGCTGGATCGCATCGATGCCGAGGTGATGCGGCTGCGCGAGATCACCGCGCAATCGCCATGGAAGGCGTTCTGGTTGCTGGTCATCGGCGGCTTCGCGCCGATCCCGATGAAGATCTTCACCTGGGCCAGCGGCGTGGTCGGGGTGCCGATGCTGCCGTTCCTGCTGAGCATGGCGATCGGGCGTGGCAAGCGCGTGTACCTGCTGGCGCTGGCGATCCGGCTCGGCGGCGAGCGCGCCGAACGTGCGCTGCATCGCTGGATCGAGCCGATCGGCTGGGTGGCATTGCTGCTTTTGGCCGGTGGCATCGGTTGGCTGCTGTTGCGCGGGCATGCGGCATGATGGCGGGCATGAACCTTCGCTGGATCACCATTCCCATGCTGGTCGCCGTGCTTGCCGGTTGCGGGCATAGCCGAGTGGTGCGTGAACCGCGCCACGGCGCCTCGCGCGTCGGCAACGGGCCGGTGCGGGTGTCGCAGCCGCGCTACGGCGCAATGGCGGTCGTTCGCCCGGGTCAGACCGTGTATCGGATCGCCACCGAGAACGGCATCACCGCACTCGACCTTGCCTTGTGGAATGACATCGCACCGCCCTACACGATCTATCCCGGGCAGCGCTTGCGCTTGTATCCACGCGAGGGTCGCGCTGCGGCATCGAACCGCACGCTACCGCCGCCACGTCGATCCACGAACACCGCACCCGTGCCGCGTGCAACGACACCACCGACGGCACCGGTGGTAGCGCCTGTCGTTGCCAATGCGCCGGCATGGAGATGGCCCACCGAGGGCGGTGTGCTGACCAGCTATGCGGCTGGTGATCCCACCCGCCAGGGCATCGATATCGCAGGTCGCGAAGGCCAGCCGGTGCGTGCGGCGGCCGATGGCGTGGTGGTGTATTCCGGTTCCGGTTTGGTCGGCTATGGCGAGTTGGTCATCATCAAGCACAACGAACAGTGGCTGACGGCCTACGGCCACAACCGTGCGCGTCTGGTCAATGAAGGCACACGGGTCAGGGCCGGTGACCAGATCGCCGAGATGGGCCACAGCGGCGCCTCACGCGACATCCTGCACTTCGAGGTCCGCTACAACGGCAAGCCGGTCGATCCGCAGGCCTATCTGCCCCGGCGCTGATTCGCTGCGGCAAGCGGCTTCTGCAATTCCCTGGGCCATCGCCGTACTCCTGAAGCGCGTGTTGCTACCATCCGCGCATGGCCACCGACCACGACCCCCAGAACCCGACCGGCTACTCGCAGAAGACCGAAGCGGGGCTGGCGGAGACCACCTGCCCGAAATGCGGCGCCTCGCAGGTCACCCAACATCCGGTCACCGGTGAATGGACGTGTCTGTTCTGCCATGCGCATTGGGCCGCGACCCAGACCAAGGTGGACTCGGTCGATGACGAGAACGCCGCGCGCGGCACCGACATCGCCACGGGCCGTGTCTATGCGTGCCCGAATTGCGGCGGCACCCAGCTCAAGCAGGATGGTTACACCGGCAAGTGGATGTGCCAGGACTGCCGCAATGAATTCATCGACGTCCAAGCCCGCATGGTGGTCGTCGATGCCGGCAAGGTAATTCGCAAGAATGATCTGGTCGTCGACACGGCGAACCTGATGAGTGATTCGGAGGAGGCCGACCTGCTGGCCTACTTCCGCTCGATCGAGTCCCAGCTGGTGGTTGCCGTGGAAACGGTCAACACCGTCACCGAGAACGTCGAGTACTACGCCCGCCGTCGCGCACAGGAGCTGGGCGTCGGTCGCGATGACATCGACAATGGCGTGTACGTCGTGATCGTGCTGAATCCGCGCCGGATCCAGATCGTCACCGGCAACGGGGTGGCGCGAAAGGTGAGCGGGGCCGACCTCAATCGGGTTTCAAGCCAGTTCATCGCACCGAAGTTCAAGCGCGCCGCGTATGTGGCGGGGCTCAAGGACGGGGTGGCGGAGATCCTGCGGCTCTACAGCCGCGTCGGAACGGCAGCTTCAACGAGTGGCAACAAGCCGTTATGGAAGCGGCCCGGCTGTTTCGTCGTGCTTGCGCTGCTGGTCTCGATCATCGGTGGCTGCTTCGGGCTGGCGAATTGGTACGAGAAGCAGCCCTACCACAAGTTCTCGCGGATCACGGCGGAAGCCAACGCCTGCCTGGACCACTATTACGTCTATGACGAAGGCACGGAATCCCATCGGCTGGCGTCCAAAACGGCGGTGCCTGCGGGCAATTGCGTGCGCGAGGAGCGTACGGCCAGCTCCTGCGACAGCGAGACGTACACAACCTACGAGAGCGTCGATTGGCAGGATGTCGTGCTGAGTTCGCGCACCGTCAAGGGTGATTTCTGCTCGACCAGCAGTGACAGCAGCAGTTCCAGCAGTTCCAGCAGTAGCAGCAGTGACAGCAGCTCCTACAGTGGTGGCGATTTCGATTCCGGCTCCAGCGGTGGTTCCGACTGGTAGGGTGGAATGCGATGGTGCGCTGGATTCATCGCACCGTGCGCAGGGTCAGCTCCAGCTCGTCCTTGCCGTCCTTGCGTTGCAGGATCCGCGCGGGGGTCGGGATGCCGTCGACAATCCACACGATGACCTGCTTGTTGTCGCTGCTGCGCATGATCTTGGTGGCGGTGCGCGCCTGCCCGGCGACGGTAATGGTCTCGGTGCCCAGTACGCGGTAGCTCTGCGGGCGTGCCGAGCCATTGTCCACCAGTCGGTAGTTCAGCGGCTTGCCGGCGGCGACGTCACGGACCAGCGCGAGGTTGAGCAGCATGCCGTCCAGATCGCCTGCCATCAGCCGCACCGGTCCGGTGCGGTCGGGCTTGACGTCGCCGCTCCAGCGCGCTTCCAGCCGCGACCAGTCGTAAGTCGTTTCCACGCGTGAGCGCTTGAACAGCAATTGTGCGGTATCGAGACCGGACAGCGGCCGGAACGCGCCATTGTTCTCGTCGAACAAGGTCATCTGGCGGGCGCTGCCCAAGCGGTTGCTGATGCTCAGTTCGTAACGCCAGCGGTCGTTGCCAGCACTGTTCAGGGTGATTCTCGCACTTGCTTGCACGCCCTTCCAACTGGCGTCGTAGTCGGCGGTGAACGGCTGGATTGCCCACGCAGGCAGGCAGGCGAGCAGCAGGAAGGCGGTGGCGATGCGGAAGCGTTTCATCGTGGACCAAGCGGGCAGGCGAAGGCTCAGGCGCGGCAGCGCCTCAAGAATGGGCGGACTCTAGCGACAATGGGGTGTACACGGGATGACCGTCCATCTGCAACTGGCCCGCCTGCGCGCGCAGCCTGCCGATGGCGAGCAGCTGCAGTACGTGCAGATACAGCGGGTGTTCGATGGTCAACACGCGGGCGGCAAGGACCTCGGCATTGTCGCCGGGCAGCACTGGCACTCGCGCCTGTGCGAGTACCTGGCCAGCATCCAGCGCGGCATTGACCAGGTGCACGCTTGCGCCATGTTCGGTATCCCCGGCGTCCAGAGCGCGCTGGTGGGTATGCAGCCCCTTGTACTTGGGCAGCAGGGAGGGGTGGATGTTGAGGATGCGTTCGGGGAAGCGATTGACGAACGCGCCACCGAGGATGCGCATGTAGCCGGCACAGACGATCCAGTCCGGCTGGCAGGCGGCGACCGCATCGGCGAGCGCAGCATCGAAGCCGGTGCGGTCGGTAAAGTCTTTCGGCCTGCGTGACCAGCGCAAGGACTCGGTCACACGCTGCAGGGCCGCAGCGTCGGGGCGGTCGGAAAACACGCCAACGACGTGCGCATCCAGCGTCCCAGCGGAGATCGCATCGAGGATCGCCTGCAGGTTGCTGCCACGACCCGAGGCAAGGACGGCAAGGCGCAGCGTCATCAGACGATCCGCAAACGCTCGCCGTCGCGGGCCAGGGTGACCTGGCCGATCTGCCAGTGGGCCAGGCCCAGGCGGTCGAGGTCGGCACCGATGGCGGCCACGGCGGCGGGATCGACCATCAGCACGAAGCCCACGCCGCAGTTGAAGGTGCGCCACATTTCCTCGCGCGCCACATTGCCTTCGCGTTGTAGCCAGTCGAACACGGCAGGCAGCGGCCATGACGAAGTATCGATATCGAGGCCGAGCGGCGCGGGCACCACACGGATGATCTTCTCGACCAAGGCGCCACCGGTGACGTGGGCCATGGCGTGAATGTCGTGCTGGGATAGCAATTCCAGCACCGGCTTGACGTAGATGCGCGTCGGCTCCATCAGCGCATCGGCCAGCGATACGCCGCCGAGATCCAGATCCAGCGGATTTCCGGCGCGCTGCAGGATCTTGCGCACCAGCGAGTAACCATTCGAATGCGGGCCGCTGGAAGCGATCCCGATCAGCACATCACCCGCGCGCAGCTTGGACGAATCGATCAAGTTCGACTTTTCCACCGCGCCGACGGTGAAACCGGCCAAGTCGTATTCGCCCGGTGGGTACATGTCGGGCATCTCGGCGGTTTCGCCTCCGATCAGGGCGCAGCCGGCGATCTCGCAGCCCTTGGCAATGCCGCCCACCACGTGGACCGTGGTCTCGACGTCGAGCTTGCCGGTGGCGAAGTAGTCGAGGAAGAACAGCGGCTCGGCGCCCTGCACCAAGACATCGTTCACGCACATCGCGACCAGGTCCTGGCCGATCGTGTCGTGGCGGTTCAATTGCTTGGCGAGAATGAGTTTGGTGCCGACGCCGTCGGTGCCGGACACCAGCACCGGCTCGCGGTAGCGGCCAGCCAGGTCGAACAGGCCGCCGAACAGGCCGACCCCGCCCAGCACTTCCGGGCGCAGGGTGCGGCGAACCAGTGGCTTGATGCGTTCGACGACTTCGTTGCCGGCATCGATGTCGACACCGGCGTCGCGGTAGGTCAGGCCTTGGGCAGCAGGGTGCGGGGGATTCGTCACGGGGCGGGGAGGCGGACGCGGACCGTTGATTTTAGCAGGCATGCGGCGGGGCAATGGACGTGGCCGCCCGGCTGCGGCACCATTCCCAAGATTGGCCGGCAGTTTTGGCGGAGAGTGGTGATGCGGGCAAGATCACGGATGAAGGCGCGTGGGTGGGCAGGACTGCTGCTGGCGATGCTGGGGGTGCTAGCCTCGGGCAATGCGTTGGCGCAGCGCACCGAAGGCGACCGCGCGGTTGCACAGGGCACCTATGAAGTCGAAGTGCCGGTGCGCAACCAGACCGATGCCGAGCGCAAGCGCGGCATGGCCGCGGCGCTTGCACAAGTGCTGGTCAATGTCACTGGCGATCGCGGAGCGGCTGCACGCGGCGGCGTCCGCGAGGAAATGGCAAAGGTTGATTCCTACGTCGAGAGTTTCGATTTCCGCCAGGACGAGGGTGTGGGCTCATCCGGCGCACCGAGTTACCAGACCAAGCTGGTGGTGCGTTTCAAACCGGATGCGGTGAATGATCTGGTGGACATGCTGGGCTTGCCCAATTGGCCATTGCCTCGTCCGAAACCGGTGCTGTGGCTGGCGATCGATGACGGCAGCGGCCCACGTCTGGTGGGCTTGGGGCAGGCCAATGCCGCACGTTCGGTGCTGGACCAGGCCAAGGCGCGTGGGTATTCGTTGGGCTTGCCGGCCGGAAACGCCGCGGAGATGGCGGCGGTGGGTGCCATCTGGCGAGGCGACAGCACGGCGATTTCCACGCTTTCGCGGCGCTACAGTCCGCCAATCCAACTGGTCGGGAAGATGCGGCGCCTTCCCGGACAGTGGCAGGTGGACTGGATGCTGGTGGACGGCGGCAAGGTGCTCAATCGTTGGCAACCCAGTAGCGCGGATGCGCGGCGAGCCATGGCCGGAGGCGCCGACGGCGCCGCCGATGCGTTGTACCGGCGCTATGCGCGGGCCGGCAGTGGCGGTGGCGGCGGCATGTACCGCATCCAGATTGCCGGGCTGCGCGATGGCAACGACTACCTGCGGGTGGCTGGTTACCTCGGCGGGATGTCGATGGTCAAGCGCATCGTGCCGGTGGCGGCCACGCCTGATCGCCTGGAGTTGCAGCTTGAGCTGAACACCGGGATGGCGAATTTCGCTCGGTACGTGGGACGCGGGGATGTCCTCGTTGCGGTTCCATCCGATCCGACGGACACCGGCGCGACGGACGGTCCCTCGCGGTTCCGCCTGTCCGGAGACTGAAGCATGTCACATGCCGAGGACCTGGCGACGATCGCCAGTTTTTACCGACGCCTGCAGTGGGGCGTGCTCGCGGCCGGGTGCTTCTGGCTGGTCTGGATCCTCTCACCGGTGCTGGCGCCATTCGCGTTCGCGGCGATCCTCGGCTGGCTGGGCGATCCGATGGTGGATCGGCTGCAGTCGCGCGGGATCGGTCGGCATACCGCGGTGATCCTAGTGTTCACGGCGATCATCCTCGTGCTCACATTGGCGATCCTGTTGCTGATTCCGGTCCTCGAACAGCAAATCTCAACCCTGATCGATTCCATCCCACACTACCGCGACTGGTTCATCGGCACCTTGGTGCCGTGGATCGAAGACCGGGTACATTTCCAGTTGCATACCTGGCTGGACATGGATCACTTGCTCGCGTTGCTCCGTGAGCACTGGCAAAGCGCCGGTGGTGCCGCAGCGGTGGTGCTAGGTTACGTATCGGCTTCGAGCTTCACCCTGATCGGTTGGATGGTGAACATCGTGCTGCTGCCGGTGCTGACCTTCTTCTTCCTGCGCGATTGGGACCTGATCATGGGGCGCGTGGGTTCGCTGGTCCCGCGCGATCACTACCAGACCGTGCGCCGACTGGCGCTGGAGTCGAATGCGGTGCTGGGGGGCTTCCTGCGTGGCCAAATGATGGTCATGCTGATCCTCGGCATCATCTACGGTGTCGGGCTGTGGATCGTCGGCCTCGACCTCGGCATCCTGATCGGGCTGATCGGCGGTCTGCTGACCTTCGTGCCCTATCTCGGCCCGGCGTCGATCATCGTACTGGGTGGCTTGGCGGCGCTGGTCCAGTTCGGCGACTGGCAGCATCTGGTCGGGGTGGCAGTGGTGTTCTCGATCGGGCAGACCGTCGAAAGTTATTGGCTGACGCCGAAACTGGTCGGCGACCGCATCGGCCTGCACCCGATGGCGGTGATCTTCGCGGTGATGGCCGGCGGTGCCCTGTTCGGCTTCCTTGGCATGCTGTTGGCGCTGCCGGTGGCGGCGGTGGCCAACGTGCTGCTGCGCTACGCGCAGGACCGCTATCGCCACAGCGAGTTGTACGCCGGCGAGACGCCGGTGGGGCTGGTGGACGTCGAGGGTGTCGTGGGCGCACCCGAGCCAGTCAGGACGGAGGGCGTCGGAACAGATGCAGTCGGGACGGAGGCGGCGACAGATGTCGAGTCGGCGCCCCAGGACGACCGGAATGGCCTTGGCTGAGACCGCGGGGCCACAACTCCCGCTTGCGCTGCGTGCACCACCGGACCAGCGCTTCGATCGCTTCGTCGATGCGCCAGTGGGCCTGCTCGAGCAACTGCGCGCGCTGGCCGAGGGGGCACTAGGCCAGTCGGTGTTCCTGTGCGGGCCGCATTCCAGCGGCAAGACCCATCTGTTGCTGGCTGCCTGTGCCGATGCCGAGGCAGCGGGTCGCCGCGCCGTCTATGTGGGATTGCGCGACCTGCGTGGCAAGGCCCGCGCCCTGTTGCAGGCTGTCACCGCGGACCTGGTCGCGTTGGATGATCTGGAGGTGGTTGTTGGCGAGCGCGAAGACGCGCTGGCGCTGTTCGACCTCTACAACGCGCAGCAGGCCAGTGGCAGCGGGCTGTTGTTGGCGGCCGCCGATTCGCCGGATGCGCTGCCGGTGGCCTTGCCCGACCTGCGTTCACGGTTGGCCCAATGCACGCGCTGGACGTTGCCGACGCTGGATGATGGCGGACGCGTGCGGATGTTGCGCCTGCGTGCGGCTGCGCGTGGGCTGGAGTTCGACGATGCGGCACTGGACTGGATGTTGCGCCGTTGCAGCCGCGATCCCGGCAGCCTGGCTGCGTTGTTCGAGCAATTGGATCGCGCCTCGCTGGCGGAAAAACGGGGACGCCTGACGGTGCCTTTCCTGCGCCAGGTGCTGGAAGCCCAGGGATCGCCGGAGCGCAGCGGCGCGGCATGATCGGCGAAGGTGCGTGAGCCGCGGGGGCAGGATCAGGTCGATGTCGGATCGGATGACGGTCAGCCTGCGCCTTCCCGCAGCAGCACCTGCAGGGCCTGCGCCGCGCGCGACAGCGTTCGGCCGGCATGGGTGACGCAGCCCAGTTGACGATGCAGCCGGAGCCCGCTGACCGGCAACACCTGGAGGCCGTGATCCAGCATGCTGCGCGGCAGGACGCTCCAGGCCAGCCCGGTCGATGCCAGCATCTTCAGCGTTTCCAGATAGTTGGTGGTCATCCGCAGCTGCAGGCTGAGGCCATGGCGGGCGAAGGCATCGGCGATGATGCGATGGGTGAAGGTCTGCGGTTCCGGCAGCACCGCCGGGTGCGCGGCCAGTTGCGCCGGTTTCAGGCGCTTGCGTCGGATCAGGGGGTGGTCGGCACCGGCGACGCAGCAGAGTGAATCCTCCCACACCGGTGTTGCCCGCAGCGGCGCCGGCAGGGTCCAGCGCGTGGTCCCGAGTGTGGTCAGTGCCAGGTCGACGCGCGCCTGGAGGACCTCGTCCAGGGCCTGCTCCGATTCCATGAAGCGCAGCTCAAGGGCGACATTCGGGTACGTCGCCGTGTACCTGCGCAGCACGGTCGGCAGGCGATGCAGGCCGATGTGGTGGCTGCAGGCCAGGCGCAGGCTGCCGCCGACCTCGGCCTTGAGATCCTGCAGGGCATGCCGCGCCGCGTCGGCGTCCGCCAGCAGCGCGCGGGCCTTCGGCAGCAGGATCCGGCCGGCTTCGGTCAGGGAGGACTGTCGGCCGATGCGGTCGAACAGGCGTGCCTGCAGCCCGTCTTCCAGTTGCGCGATCCGCTTGCTGATCGCGGGTTGGGTCAGGTGGATGTGGTGGGCGGCGGCAGAAAAGCCACCGCAATCGGCCACGGCGATGAAGGCAGCAAGGTTGGCGAGTTCCATGTGCATTCCAGTTCGGAATCGAATCGATGAAAAATATCCATTTGAGCGATGGAATGAAAGCTGCCAGTCTGGGCGCCTGAATCCGCCACTGGTGCGCCATGCCCGGCCAAACCCTCTACGACAAGCTGTGGGCGATACACGAAGTGGTGCGCCGCGACGATGGCGCGTCGCTGCTGTACATCGACCGCCACATCCTGCATGAGGTGACGTCGCCGCAGGCGTTCGAAGGCCTGCGCTTGGCCGGGCGCACGCCGTGGCGCGTGCAGGCCAATCTCGCCACGCCCGACCACAACGTCCCGACGACGCAGGCGGAGCGCGCAGGCGGACTGGACGCGATCGTCGATGCGGTTTCGCGACTGCAGGTGCAGACGCTGAACGAGAACTGCAACGACTTCGGCATCCTCGAATTCAGGATGGACGATCCCCGCCAAGGCATCGTCCATGTGGTCGGCCCCGAGCAGGGCGCGACCCTGCCGGGGATGACCGTGGTCTGCGGTGACTCGCATACCTCCACCCATGGCGCATTCGGCGCACTGGCGCACGGCATCGGCACGTCGGAAGTCGAGCACGTCCTGGCCACGCAATGCCTGGTGGCACAGAAGATGAAAAACATGCGGGTGGAGGTGGAGGGTGTGTTGCCGCCCGGTGTCACCGCCAAGGATGTGGTGCTGGCGATCATCGGCACGATCGGGACGGCCGGCGGCAATGGCCATGCACTGGAATTTGCCGGCAGCGCCATCCGCGCTCTGTCGATGGAAGGCCGCATGACCCTGTGCAACATGGCGATCGAGGCCGGCGCGCGGGTCGGCATGGTGGCGGTCGATCAAACCACGCTGGACTACGTGCGCGGACGCCCGTTTGCGCCGCAGGGCGCGCAGTGGGATGCGGCAGTGGCGCTGTGGCGGGGGCTGGTGTCCGATGACGACGCGGTGTTCGACACGGTGGTGAGGCTCCGCGCCGAAGACATCCAGCCGCAGGTCAGCTGGGGCACGTCGCCGGAGATGGTGCTGCCGGTGGATGCACGCCTGCCGGACCCTGCGCACGAGGACGATCCCGTCAAGCGCGGCTCGATCGAACGCGCACTGCACTACATGGGGCTGCGCGCCAATCAGGCGATCACCGACATTCGGCTGGATCGCGTGTTCATCGGCTCTTGCACCAATGCGCGGATCGAGGATTTGCGTGCCGCCGCCGCCGTTGCGAAGGGGCGCAAGGTCGCGGCATCGGTCAAGCAGGCCTTGGTGGTGCCGGGCTCGGGGCTGGTGAAGGCGCAGGCCGAGCGCGAGGGCCTGGACCGGGTTTTCGTCGAGGCCGGGTTTGAATGGCGTGCGCCGGGATGTTCGATGTGCCTGGCGATGAACCCGGACCGGCTGGAGCCGGGCGAGCATTGCGCCTCCACCTCCAACCGCAATTTCGAAGGCCGCCAAGGCCCCGGTGGCCGCACCCATCTGGTCAGCCCGGCGATGGCCGCCGCGGCGGCGATTGCCGGCCGCTTCATCGATGTACGGGAGCTGCCATGACGCCATTCACCCAACATGCTGGCGTGGTGGCGCCACTGGATCGCGCCAATGTGGATACCGACCAGATCATCCCCAAGCAATTCTTGAAGTCGATCAAGCGCAGCGGCTTCGGTCAGAATCTGTTCGACGAGTGGCGTTATCTGGATGTCGGCCAGCCGGGGCAGGCGTGCAGCACCCGCCCGCTGAACCCGGAGTTCGTCTTGAATGCGCCGCGCTTCCAAGGCGCCAGTGTCTTGCTGGCGCGGGAGAACTTCGGTTGCGGTTCCAGCCGTGAGCACGCGCCGTGGGCATTGGCCGAATACGGCTTCCGTACCATTCTTGCCCCGAGCTTTGCCGATATCTTCTACAACAACTGCTGCAAGAACGGGCTATTGCCCATCGAGCTGGACAAGGACGTGATCGACGTCCTGTTTGCCCAGTGTGCGGAAACCAAAGGCTATGCCCTGGCGATCGACCTGGCTACGCAGACGGTCACCCGTCCCGACGGTGTCGTGCACGGGTTCGAGGTCGATGCCTTCCGCAAGCACTGCCTGCTGGGTGGGCTGGATGACATCGGTCTGACCCTGGAAGCGAGCGCTGCGATCCGTGCCTTCGAAGCACGCCACCGCACGGCTCAGCCGTGGTTGTTCGCCGAATGTCCGTCAGCCTGAGGTCGTAGGCGCTACCGGTTCCAACGGCCATGACGCCGCCCGCAGGCGGCGTCTGCAGGGTGCAGCGGCGAGCAGGTTCAGTCGCGAAGTTCGCACACGCGGCAGTCCTGCAGGCGTTCGAGCACGGCTGCCGTCGCGGTCTGGGTGCCCACGGCGGTTCCCGCGGGAGCCAGATCGGCGGTGAAGACGCCATCGTCCAGTGCGTCGCTGACCGCCTGTTCCACGCACCGTGCTTCCGTCTCCAGCCCCAGTGAATGCCGCAGCAGCAGGGCGGCACTGAGGATGGTGGCGTAGGGGTTGGCGATGCCGCGGCCTGCGATGTCGGGGGCGCTGCCGTGGATGGGCTCGTACAGCCCGGCCTTGCGTGCACCCAGCGATGCCGAGGGCAGCAGGCCCAGCGAGCCGGCCAGCATCGAGGCTTCATCGGTGAGGATGTCGCCGAACATGTTCTCGGTGACGATGACGTCGTAATCGCGTGGGCGTGCCAGCAGGTGCATCGCCATCGAATCGACCAGTTGATGCTCCAACCGCACATCGGGAAATTCGTCGTGCATCACCCGGGTGGTGACGTCACGCCACAGGCGCGAGGTTTCCAGCACATTGGCCTTGTCCACCGAGGTGAGTTTGCCGCTGCGTGCGCGCGCCAGCGCGGCGGCGTGGCGCACCACGCGTTCGACTTCGGTGACGCTGTAGCGGCACAGGTCGGTGGCGTCATCCTCGCTGCGGGTCTTGTCGCCGAAGTAGATGCCACCGGTGAGCTCGCGCACGACCAGCACGTCCACGCCCTGCAACAGGTGCGGTTTGATCGGGGAAGCGCCCAGCGTGGCCGGATGGGGCTTGACCGGGCGCAGATTGGAAAACAGCCCCAGTGCCCTGCGGATGGCCAGCAAGCCTTGTTCTGGGCGCACCTTGGCATTGGGGTCCGACCATTTGGGGCCACCGACGGCGCCCAGCAGGACGGCGTCGGCGCGCTGGGCGGCGTGCAAGGTGGCGTCCGGCAACGGGGTGCCGGTGGCATCGATCGCGGCACCGCCGATCAATTGCGTCTCGAACCGGAAGTCGTGGCCGTAACGTTCGGCCACGCGTTGCAGCACGGAGACGGCGGCTGCCGTCACGTCCGGGCCGATGCCATCACCCGGCAAGACAAGAATATTGGCGTTCATCAGTTTCTCGTGGTCAGGGATCAGGCGAAGGCGGGGATGCGCTGCATGGCATGGCTGCGCAGCAGGCGGTTGGCAACATCCAGCCAGGCGATGGCGGAGGCTTCCAGCACGTCACGGCTGGTGCCCTGACCGCTGAAGGATTCGCCTCCGATCCGTGCGCTGAGATTGGCTTCGCCGCGGGCGTCACGGCCGGTGCCCATGCTGTGCACTTCGTAGCTCTCCAATTCGAAATCCACGCCTGTGGCCTTTGCCAGCGCCGCGAACAGGGCGGCGATCGGGCCGTCGCCCTGGGCATCCCGTTTGACGGTGTGGTTGTCTGGATTGGACAGTGCCACGTGCGCACGGGTGTGCTGGCCTTCGTCGATCAGGCTCATCGAGTCGATTCGCCAGCCGGCGTCATCGGGGTTGCCGGTGACCAGCCGCAGCAGATCCGCATCACTGACCACATGCTGCGTATGGGTCAGGGCCTTGGCGTCCGCGATGAGTTGATCGAGTTTCGCGTCGTCCAGCACGAACCCCAAGGCGCGCAGGCGGTTGACCACGGCGGCGCGACCACTGTGGCGGCCAAGGACCAGTTGCGAATCCGGCCAGCCGACGTCGCGTGGGTGCATGATTTCGTAGGTGTCGCGGTTCTTCAGCATGCCATGCTGGTGGATGCCGGATTCGTGGGCGAAGGCATTCAGGCCGACGATGGCCTTGTTGCGCTGCACCTGGTTGCCGGTGATGCGCGACAGCAGGCGCGAGGTCTCCAGCAATTTCGGGGTGTCGATGCCGGTCTCGACGCCGAACCAGCCACCGCGCACCTTCAATGCCATGACCAACTCTTCCAGCGCGGCATTGCCGGCGCGTTCGCCGATGCCGTTGATGGTGCATTCCACCTGGCGTGCACCGCCTTCGATGGCAGCCAGCGAGTTGGCGACGGCCAGACCCAGGTCGTTGTGGCAGTGGGCACTGAAGACCACACCGTCGGCGTCCTTGACGTTGGCGCGCAGGTACTGGAACAGCGCGCGGATTTCATCGGGGGTGGCGTAGCCGACGGTGTCGGGCACGTTCAGGGTGGTGGCGCCTGCCGCCACGGCGACGTTGAAGACCTCCACCAGAAACTCACGCTCGGTGCGGAAGGCGTCTTCGGCGGAGAACTCCACGTCATCGACATGCGTGCGTGCCAGGGTGACGCCCCGATGGGCGTGTTCGATCACCTGCTCGCGGCTCATGTTCAACTTGAACCGGCGATGCAGCGGGCTGGTGGAGATGAATGCATGGATACGTGGCGACGCGGCCCCGTCCAGCGCGCGGGCGCAGGCTTCGATGTCGCCGGGGTGGCAGCGCGCCAATGCCGCGATGGTGGTGGCTCGCACCTCGCGGGCGATGGTCTGCACGGCGCGAAAATCCGCAGGCGAGCTGTTGGGGAAACCGGCCTCGATCACGTCCACGCCGAGGTCGGCCAGCGCGTGGGCAAAGGTGATTTTCTGCGCGCTGCTCATGGTGAAGCCGGGCGATTGCTCGCCGTCGCGCAAGCTGGTATCGAAGATGCGAACACGTGGGCCTGGAACGTTCATGCGGGGAGTTCTTCCTTGCGGTTGATGCGCGCCGTGCGCGGCATCGAATGGGTGGCTGTGGCGAGTGCAGGCAAGAGGCCGGCGGGCAGCGCGGTGTGCGTGGCCGCCGGCGGTGTAAGTCGGTCCTGCTTGCGCTGCCGTGGCTTGCGCGGCGGACGTGGGCGCACGTCCTGCAGCAAGGTGGCCAGCACGCTGGCATCCAGATTGCCGCCGGAGACCACGGCGCATTTGCGCTTGCCCACGACGCGCTTGCCGGCCGCCAGCGCCAGTGCCCCGGCGCCCTCGGCGATGACGTGTGCTTCCAGTGCCAAGCGCACCAAGGTTTCGCGCAATTCTGCTTCGCGCACGATCACGACATCGTCGAGCAATTCACCCAGCACCCGGCGGGTCAACTGGCCGGGGACCTTCACCTTCACGCCATCGGCCAGGGTGGTGACCGGCTCGATGATGCGGTCGTCACCACGCAGGGCGCGCGCCATCGCATCCACGCCTTCGACCTGGGCGCCGACCACGCGCACACCCTGCGATTTCAACGCCAGCACCACGCCGGCCGCGAGGCCGCCACCGCCGATCGGCACGATCACCACGTCCGGCGACACGGCGCTTGCGATCTCCAGCCCCACCGTGCCTTGGCCGGCGATCACGTCGGGATCATCGAAGGCGGACAGCAGGCGGTAGTCGTGTTGGGCGGCGAGCTCGGCGGCGAAGGCCTTGGCTTCGTCGTAGCTTTCACCGTGCAAGCGCACGGTGGCGCCCCAATGGGCGACGCCGGCGATCTTGGTCTGTGGCGCGCAACGTGGCATCACGGTGATGGCCTGTCGGCCCAGCCGATAGGCTGCCCACGCCAGGCCCTGCGCATGGTTGCCGGCACTGGCAGCGATGGTGGGACGCAAGTCGCCTCGTTCGCGCGCCGCCAGCAGTGCATTCAGCGCGCCGCGCACCTTGTAGGAACCCGTGCGTTGCAGGTTCTCGAGCTTGAGCCAGCAACCGAACCGCTCGGCGTAGTGGGTGGGCGTGACATCGAGATACCGACGCAGGCGTGCCTGCGCGGCGAGGACGTCACTGGCGGTGACGGTGGTTACGTCCGGGTCGGCGGTGTCCATCACACCGGCGTCAACCAATGGCGATACGTCGGATACTGTCCGCGCAGCACGCGCGCAAACCGTGCCGACAGCGTGCGGGTCACCGGGTTGTCGCCATAGCGTTGACCTTCGATCTCGGCAATCGGGGCCACTTCCGCCGCAGTACCACAGACAAACACCTCGTCAGCCTCCAGCAGTTCGTCCAACATGACCGTGCGCGCTTCGGCGCCGCTCAGGGCCAGCAGTGCGTCGCGGGTGATGCCGGGCAGGGCATCCGGGTGTTCGACGGCGGTGATCTGTCCGGCCTTCACCATGAAGACATTGGCGCCCGTGCATTCGACCACGCGTCCACTCCGGTCGCAGAACAGGGCTTCGTCGAAGCCGCGCGCCTTGGCCTCGCGTTTGGCGAGGATGGAATTGACGTAGCCGCCGCACAGCTTGAGCGGCGGCAGCGAATCGCAGGGATTGCGCCGCCACGGCGAGACGCCGACGCGGGTACGCTGGCCATGCAGGTGCACGGTGCTGGCGGTGGTGGCCACCATGAGATGTGCCCGGTGCCCGGCCAAGTCCAGCCCGAAGCCGCCTTCGCCGGCCCAGGCCAAGGGCCGGATATAGGCGTCGCGATGGCGATTGGCACGCAGGGTCGCGAGCACGGCATTGGTGACCTGCGCCGGATCGAAGGGCAGGCCCAGCAACTGGGCGCCCTTGCGCATCCTCTCCAGGTGTTCGGGCAGGCGGAACACCGCCGCACCGCCATCCGTGGTGGCATAGGCGCGGATGCCTTCGAACACGCCGCTGCCGTAGTGCATGGCGTGGGTGTCCAGCCCCGCTTGCGCGGTATCCAGGCTCACCAATCGACCGTTGAACCAGGCCCAGCGATCGTGCGTTTGGGTGTCGACGGGGGCGGCCTCGACGTCATCGGCAGGTGCCGCAGGCGTGTTCAGTTGCATGGGCGCACCTCGACGGCCAGGCAATCGACCAATTTGGCCAACTGCTGTTGCAGGAGCTCCGGCGCGCGCTCGCCCTGCATGGTCATGCGCAGGTGCCAGCGATCGCCATCCGGCTGGGCTTCGCCTTCCACCGCCACGGGTTGGAAGCCGCGTCGTTCGGCCGCGCCAAGCACGCGGGTGAGGGCGCCTTCGACGAGGCGCAGGGTGAGGTCAAGCTGGTAGCGCATGGGCAGGTTCTCGCAAGGTTGGGTTGGAATCGAGCATCTGGGCGTTGTTGCGGTTGGGCGGCACCAGTGGCCAGACATTGGCGGCGGTGTCGATGGCGACGTGCAGCAACGCCGGGCCCTTGGCCGCGAGCAGCGCGGCGAGGGCCGAATCCATGTCCTCGGCGCGTTCGAGGTGCAGGGCTTCGATGCCGTAGGCCTGGGCGAGGGTGAGGAAATCCGGGTTGTCTCGCAGGTCGATTTCCGAATAACGCTGGTCGAAGAACAGCTCCTGCCATTGCCGCACCATGCCAAGGGCCTGGTTGTCCAACAGCACGATCTTCACCGGCAGGTTGTAGCGGCGCAGGGTGGCCAGTTCCTGGATGTTCATCTGGATCGAGCCGTCGCCGCTGACGCAGATCACCTGCGCGTCGGGGTTCTGCAGTTGCGCGCCGATCGCGGCCGGCAGGCCGAAGCCCATCGCCCCCAGAGATCCCGAGGTGAGGTGCTTGCGCGGATGATCGAATTGCCAGTGCTGCGCCACCCACATCTGATGCTGGCCGACATCGCAGCTGACGATGGCGCTTGGCGCCAGTTCCGACAGCCGTTTCAGGAGTGCAGGGGCGTACACCGCATTGCCCGGCGCGTCATAACGCGCGGCGTGCTGTTGCGCGCGTTGCCGGCATCGTGATCGCCAGTCCCTGCGCGCCGCCGCGTGGCGACCATGCACATGCGCCGCGCAAGGAAGGGTCAACGTGACCAGGGTCTTGCGCAGATCGCCGCGCACGCCGGCATCGGCCACCCGCAGCTTGCCGATCTCGCAGGCGTCCAGATCCATGTGGACGACGTGCGCATGCGGGGCGAACTCGGCCAGCTTGCCAGTGGCACGGTCATCGAACCGTGCGCCGACCACGATCAGCAGGTCGGCTTCCTGCACGGTCAGGTTGGCCGCACGCGAGCCGTGCATGCCCAGCATGCCCAGGTTCAGCGGGTGCGTGCCGGGCAGGGCGCCCAGGCCTTTCAGGGTCAGCACCGTCGGGATCTGGGTGGCATCGACGAAGGTGCGGAAATCCGCCACTGCATCCCCCAGCGCGATGCCGCCGCCACCGTAGATCACCGGTCGCTGCGCGATTGCCATGAGCGCCAGCGCTTCATGCAGCGAGGCATCCCTGGGGACTTCCACGGCATCGGTGGGCTGCGGCGCATGGGCGGGCAGGTGCGAGGCATCGGCGTTCTGCACGTCCTTCGGCAGGTCGATCAGAACCGGCCCCGGGCGGCCGCTGCGGGCAATGCGGAAGGCTTCACCCACGATCCGCGGCAGCTCGTCGACATCGCGCACGATGTAGCTGTGCTTGACCATCGGGAAACTCATGCCGAACACGTCCAGTTCCTGGAAGGCGTCGGTGCCCATCAGCGGCGTGGCCACCTGCCCGGTGATCGCCACCATCGGCACCGAATCCACCAGCGCATCGGCGATGCCGGTAAACAGGTTGGTGGCACCGGGGCCGGAGGTGGCCACGCACACGCCGACGCGCCCGCTGGCACGCGCATAGCCGTTGGCGGCGAAGGCTGCGCCCTGTTCGTGGCGGACCAGCACATGCTTGAGCTGGGGCACGTCGTGCAGGGCATCGTAGAACGGCATGATCGCGCCGCCCGGATACCCGAACAGCGTATCGACGCCTTCGACGACCAAGGCGTGCGCCAGCCAGTGGGCACCGTTCATCACGCGGCCTCGCTGTGTTTGGATGTATTGGCGGCCTGCGACGTGCCCAGCCATTTCATGTTGGCGCGCAGCTTCTTGCCGATGGTTTCGATCGGGTGGTCCAGGTCGGCCTGTTTCATTGCCTTGTAGTGGGCGTTGCCGGCGGCGTATTCGGCGATCCACTGGCGGGCGAAGGTGCCGTCCTGGATCTCGGCCAGGACTTTGCGCATCTGCGCGCGGGTGTTGTCATCCACCACGTAGTTGCCGCGCGTCAGTGCGCCGTATTGCGCGGTCTCGCTGATGAATTCGTGCATGCGAGTCACGCCGCCTTCGTAGAACAGATCCACGATCAGCTTCAGTTCGTGCAGGCATTCGTAGTAGGCCACCTCCGGCTGGTAGCCGGCTTCGACCAGGGTTTCCCAGCCGGCCTGCACCAGCTTGGTGGCACCGCCGCACAGCACCGCCTGTTCGCCGAACAGATCGGTTTCGGTCTCTTCCTTGAACGTGGTCCTGATCGCGTTCTGGCGGGCCCCACCAATGGCGGCGCAGTAGGTCAGGGCCAGTTGCTCGGCCTTGCCGGACACGTCCTGGTGCACGGCATACACCGAAGGCACGCCACGGCCGATCTCGTATTCGCGGCGCACCAGCGCGCCCGGGCCCTTGGGCGCCACCAGCACCACGTCGAGATCGGCACGCGGGCTGATCTGGCCGTAGTGGACGTTGAAACCGTGCGCGAACAGCAGGCAGGCGCCTTGGTCCATGTTCGGCTCGATCACCTCGCCATACAGCTGCGGCTGGACCATGTCGGGGGTCAGCACGGCGACGATCTGCGCGCCTTTGACCGCTTCGGCAGGTGTCTTGACGGTGAAGCCATCGGCCTTGGCCTTGCGTTCGGTGGGACCACCCGGTCGCAGGCCGATGGTGACGGCGAAGCCGGAATCGCGCAGGTTGAGTGCGTGCGCGCGACCCTGGCTGCCGTAGCCGACGAGGGTGATGGTAGGTGTGCTGTTGGTCATTGCGGGAGTTCCTTGGTTGGGCTGGTTTTCGGAGGGGAAAAACGAAAAACCCCGCACCTTTCGATGCGGGGTTTCGAGATTCTGGCGTTGAACTTTTGCGACTTACACGCCGGATCGACCCGCACCTGTGGGCGAGGTAATGAGTACGAGTACGAGCACGCGCGCCGCCGGATCGGCGGTCGCGGAAGTTGTGGGCAGGGGCATGTGGCGCTGCAACATATTTACAGGGGAACATGCCATGATCGGGTTTGTCAACTGTTTTTTTCGCGGGCCTCCTCAGCCCCGAGGTCACTGTTCTTCGAATCGCTGAAAGCAAGCAGGATCAAGGCTTGCAGCGATCCTTCCACCATTCGCCACCGTATCCACAAGGCGCGCTCACGATGCCCGACTACCGCTCGAAGACTTCCACCCATGGCCGCAACATGGCCGGCGCCCGCGCGCTCTGGCGCGCCACCGGCATGACGGATTCCGACTTCCACAAGCCCATCATCGCGATTGCCAATTCCTTCACCCAATTCGTGCCCGGGCATGTGCACCTGAAGGACATGGGGCAGTTGGTCGCGCGCGAAATCGAGCGCGTCGGTGGCGTGGCCAAGGAGTTCAACACGATTGCGGTGGACGACGGCATCGCCATGGGCCACGACGGCATGTTGTATTCGCTGCCCAGCCGCGAACTGATCGCCGACGCGGTGGAATACATGGTCAATGCGCACTGCGCCGACGCGCTGGTGTGCATCTCCAATTGCGACAAGATCACCCCCGGCATGCTGATGGCGGCGCTGCGCTTGAACATCCCGGTGGTGTTCGTGTCCGGTGGGCCGATGGAGGCCGGCAAGACCGCGCTGTCACCGCGCAAGCTCGACCTGGTCGATGCCATCGTGCAGGCCACCGATGCCAGCGTCAGCGATGCCCAGCTGGATGCGGTGGAGCGCAGCGCCTGCCCGACCTGCGGCTCGTGCAGTGGCATGTTCACCGCCAATTCGATGAATTGCCTGACCGAAGCATTGGGCCTGTCCTTGCCCGGCAACGGCACTACGCTGGCCACCCACGCCGACCGCGAAGCCTTGTTCAAGCAGGCCGGGGTGACCGCGGTGGAGCTGTGCCATCGCTGGTATGGCGCCGGTGATGCCAGTGCGTTGCCGCGTGGCATCGCCACCTTCGAAGCCTTTGAAAACGCGATGATGCTGGATATCGCCATGGGCGGTTCCACCAACACCATCCTGCATCTGCTGGCCGCCGCGCAGGAAGCAGGCGTGGACTTCACCCTGCGTGACATCGACCGGCTGTCGCGCAAGGTTCCGCAGTTGTGCAAGGTGGCACCCAACAGCGAGACGTACCACATCGAAGACGTGCATCGCGCTGGCGGGATCATGGCGATCCTCGGCGAGTTGGCGCGCGGCGGATTGCTGCATGCCGGAACCGCGACCGTGCATGCAAAGACGCTGGGTGAAGCCATCGCGCGCTGGGACATCACCCAGACCATCGATGCCAAGGTGCACGAGTTCTACAAGGCCGGGCCCGCCGGCATCCCCACCCAAGTGGCTTTCAGCCAGGCCACGCGCTGGCCGTCGCTGGATACCGACCGCGCCGCGGGCTGCGTCCGCGACATGGCGCACGCCTATTCGCAGGAAGGTGGATTGGCGGTGCTGTACGGCAATCTCGCCGAGGATGGCTGCGTGGTGAAAACCGCCGGCGTGGATGCATCCATCCATGTGTTCGAAGGTCGGGCGCGGGTGTACGAAAGCCAGGACGCGGCGGTGGCAGGAATCCTGGGTGATGAAGTGCAGGCCGGCGATGTGGTGGTGATCCGCTACGAAGGCCCCAAGGGTGGGCCGGGGATGCAGGAGATGCTGTATCCCACCAGTTACCTGAAATCCAAAGGCCTGGGCAAGGCCTGCGCGCTGCTGACGGATGGGCGTTTTTCCGGCGGCACGTCGGGACTGTCGATCGGGCACGCATCGCCGGAGGCGGCGGCCGGCGGAGCGATTGGCTTGGTACAGGACGGTGACCGCATCCGCATTGATATCCCGCAGCGTTCCATCGAGCTGCTGGTGGCCGATGACGTGCTCGCCGCACGTCGCCTCGCCCAGGACGCGCAAGGCTGGAAGCCCGCGCGGCCGCGGGCGCGCAGGGTGAGTGCAGCACTCAAGGCCTATGCCCTGCTGGCCACCAGCGCCGACAAGGGCGCAGTGCGGAATCTGGCGCTGTTGGAGCCGTGATGGAAGGGCGTGCAGAATTCCGTGTCAACGGAGCAGCCCTCAGCGCCGCAGTGCGGCATCAAGGTCCGCCAGCCGCTGCGGCGTGCCGACGTCGGTCCAGCGGCCTCGGTGGTGCTGGCCGCTGACGGCGCCACGCGCCATCGCCGCGCGCAGCAGTGGCGCGAGCTTGAAGCGGGGTGGCGTTTCGTCGGCTCCCGGTGCGGCCGCAATCATGTTGCGCCAGTTGTCGAGTAGCCCGTGCCGATACACGCCGATGCCTGCGAAGGTCAGTCGATGTGCGCCGTCCGACTGCACGCTGCCATCTCCTGCAAGTGCGAAATCGCCACTTGGGTTGTGTTCCGGGTTGTCCACCAGCACCAGATGCGCATCGCCCTGCGGTTCACGGGGCAAGCTGGTGTAGTCGAGATTGCTCCAGATATCGCCGTTGACGGCGATGAAGGGCGCATCGCCGAGCAGATGGCGTGCGTGCCACATGCCGCCGCCGGTTTCCAGCGGTCGGGGACCTTCGTGGGAATAGTGGATGTGCAGACCCCAGCGCGTGCCATCGCCCAGCACGTCCGGGAATTGCTCGGCAAGCCACGAGGTGTTGATGACGACGTGTTCGACGCCGAGGGCTGCGAACTTGTCCAGGTGCCAGACGATCAGCGGCTTGCCGGCCACGCGCAGCAAGGGCTTCGGTGTGGTGTCGGTCAGCGGCCGCATCCGCTCGCCGAGGCCGGCGGCGAAGATCAGCGCGTTCATGCGCCGCTGCCGGGCTTCATGCGGGAATAGGTCGGCAGCACGCGGGTGTTGATCAGGTGTGCCAGACCGGCCAGCTCCGGGTAGCGCGGCATCACCGCAGCGAGATAGCCGAAGAAACGCGACACGTCGCCGAGGTAATGCAACTTGCCGTCACGATGGTACAGGCGGGCGAAGATGCCGATGACCTTGAGGTGGCGCTGCACGCCAATCAGGTCGGCATCGCGACGGAAGCGTGCGTGATCGGGCACCGGCAGGCCGCAGGCCTCGGCACGTGCGTGGTAGTGGTCCAGCCATTCCCCGACCTGCGCCTCGGGCCAACTCAGGAAGGCGTCCTTGTAGAGGCTGACGACGTCATAGGCGATCGGCCCGCGCACCGCGTCCTGGAAATCCAGCACCGCCGGCCCGCCCTTCACCGGCATCAGGTTGCGCGGCATGAAGTCGCGATGCACCAGGACTTGCGGTTGCGCCAGCGCGGATTCGATCAGGAAGCGGTAGCAGGCCTCCAGCGTGTCGCGTTCGGACGGCGTCAGCGCCAGTCCGAGGTGGCGACCGCAGAACCAATCGTCGAACAGACGCAATTCGCGCGCCAGCATGGCGGCGTCGTAGGTCGGCAGGTCGGCGGGAGGCGGGATTTGCTGCAGGTTGAGCAATTGGTCCAGCGCGGCGTCGAACATCTCATCGGCGTTGCCGCTGTTGACGGTCTGCAGGTAGGTCCAGGGCCCGAGGTCTTCCAGCAACAGGAAGCCGGCCTCGACATCGCGTGCCAGCACCTGCGGCACCCGCACATCGCCGGCCTCCAGCAGGTCACGCAGGCGCAACCACGGGCGTACGTCTTCCTTGTCCGTTGGCGAATCCATCACGATCCGCGCCACCCCGCTGCCGGAGCTGCGCCAGTAACTGCGGAAGCCGGCATCGGTGGATGCGCGGTCAAGGCTGGCCTGCGGGTCGTCGAGCGCGGCACGGGCCCAGGCCAGGCGCTGTGCGGCGCGTGGATCGTCGATTTCGGGAATGGCGGTCATCCCCACAGGGTAAACTCCCACCCTGCATTCAGCGAGTCCTGTGGAAAGGGCTGAACAACGCCATTCAGTCGTTGTCAGCCCACGCCGAGCCCGGTCAAGGCCCGGATTCGGCTCACACGAATCGATCACCTGCATGATTGATTCGTGGCCAGCCATCCTTGTTGTTACAAGCGTGGCTGGCGGGAATCCCTGAACGCGTCATCGATTCCCTAGCGAGGTGTGCGTGGCGAAGTTGCAAGCTGTCCTGTTGTCCGGCGGTTCCGGCACGCGGCTCTGGCCGCTGTCGCGCGAGGCCTACCCGAAGCAATTCCTGCCGCTGGCGGGGGATGCCACCATGCTGCAGGACACCTGGCAGCGGGTGGCGGCGATCGCCGACAGCGCGCCGATCGTGGTCGCCGGCGAGGAGCATCGCTTCCTGGTGGCCGAACAACTGCGCCAGATCGGTGCGCCGGTGCCGTCCATCCTGCTTGAGCCCGTCGGTCGCAATACCGCCCCGGCGATCGCGGCGGCGGCGCTGCAGGCGATGGCCAGCGGCGAGGATCCGCTGTTGCTGGTACTGCCGTCCGATCATGTGGTGCGTGATCCCGAGGCCTTTCGCGCTGCCGTGCAGGCGGCCAGCCCTGCGGCGGAGGCTGGCGCACTGGTGACCTTCGGGATCGTGCCGAGCGCGCCGGAAACCGGCTTCGGCTACATCCAGGCAGGCGCTGGCGAGGGCGTGCGCAAGGTGCTGCGCTTCGTCGAGAAGCCCGACGCTGCCACCGCGCAACAGTATCTGGACGCCGGTGATTTCTTCTGGAACAGCGGCATGTTCCTGCTGCGCGCCTCGCGCTACCTGGAGGAATTGCGACGCTTCCGGCCTGAGATCGCCGACGCGGTGCGCAAGGCCTTCGATGCGGCGGCCCGCGACGGTGATTTCATCCGTCTCGACAAGGCCGCGTTTGCCCAGTGCCCGTCCGACTCCATCGACTACGCGGTGATGGAAAACACCGACGCGGCGATGGTGCTGCCGGTGGACTTCGGCTGGAGCGACGTCGGTTCGTGGTCGTCGCTGTGGGGCGTGAGCGCGCAGGACGCCAGCGGCAATGCCTGTCGCGGCGAAGTCATCGCGGTCGATAGCCGCAACAGCTATGCCTGGTCGCAGCGGATGGTCGCGCTGGTCGGCGTGGACGACATCGTGGTGGTGGAAACCGCCGATGCGGTGTTGGTGGCGCGCAAGGATCGGGTCCAGCAGGTCAAGGACGTGGTGGCGCAGCTGAAGGCGCAGCAACGCTCGCAGGCGGTGTTGCACCGCGAAGTCCATCGTCCCTGGGGCAGTTACGACTCGGTCGATGTCGGCAGTTGTTTCCAGGTCAAGCGGATCAAGGTCAAGCCCGGTGCGCGGCTGTCCCTGCAGTCGCATCGGCATCGCGCCGAGCACTGGGTGGTGGTCAGCGGCACCGCGCGGGTGACCCGCAACGATGAGGTCTTCGACCTGTGCGCCAACCAGTCGGCCTATATCCCGATCGGGGCCACCCACCGGCTGGAGAATCCCGGCCACGAGGTGCTGGAACTGATCGAAGTGCAGTCCGGCGATTACCTGGGCGAAGACGACATCGTCCGTTACGAAGACCAGTACGGGCGCGCTTGAGCGTTGCCATTCGTGGGTCATGGGCATGATGCGCCGGGCGCAGCGTGCCGCCGAATTTGATCTGGAGTCCAAGCAATCGATGGAACGCAATCCCTACCTGCCGCCCGAGGCGGACGTCCACGACATCGCCCGCGGCGACTGCTGGCGTGAATCCGGCGGTACCGTCTACGTTGCGCGCGGCAGCGACCTGCCGCAGCGTTGCGTCAAATGCAACACGCTGCTGGTCCAGCGGCCGAAGCGCAAGACCTACTACTGGCATGCGTCCGGTTGGTACCTGCTGATCCTGCTGAACATCATCCTCTATGCGATCGCCGCGATGATTGCGCGCAAGAAGATCGAGATTTCAGCGGGGCTGTGCGACCAACATCGCAAGCGCCGATGGCTCAAGGTGGGGTCCGCGCTGGGCCTGTTCGTCCTGATGTTCGTGGCTGGCGTGGTGATGTTCGGTGGCGAAACCTCGGGGATTTCGGTGGCCTGTTTCGCCGGCTCGGTGGTCGCCTTTGTGGCGGGCGTGATCTTCGCGCGGGTCATCTATCCGGTCGAAATCACCGAACGCGGTGGCCGCTTCAAGGGCTGCGGTCCGGAGTTCCTGGCTTCGCTGGCCGCGGTCACCCGCGGGAATCGCTGATGCGGAGTCGTTGATTCGGGGTCATGCAGCCCCTGGCTCACACGAATCAATCACTTGCGTGATCGATTCGTGGCCAGCCATCCTTGGCTGGCAGGAACCTCTGAATTGTTCGGAGCTTCCCCAAATCCGACCTGAAGTCGCATCGGCAGCACCGGGCTGGCGTGGAACTTCCACATGCCTCGGCCTGTCTGCGATTGACTTGCGAATGCGAATCGATATTATTTGTGCGGCGCGCGGGATCGCGATAGGTTCGCCTCGCGATTGCCCGCTACCCATGCAGGCTCTTGCCAATTCCAAGGAAATCGCGTGTCCTCCATCCGCCTTGTCCCAGTACGAGTGATCGCTGCCTTCGCCATGCTCTATGCCATGTTGCTGGCGTTGCCTGCCTTCGCTGCACAGTCTTCGACACCCGCGCAAACGGACCTGGGCGTGCTCGTGGTGACGTCGGATCGCGGCTTCCTCGGCAACGCCGAAATCGGGGATGCCTTCGCGGCATTCGCGCAGGGCCGCAATGCCGAATTGCTGTATGTCACCGACGGCCGCAGCGAGGCCGTGCTGGATGCCAGGCTGAAGGCGTTGCGCGAGCGGGGCGCACGCGCGGTCGCCGTGCTGCCGCTGTTTGTCTCCACGCAGGAAGCCCGCTGGCAACTGGCCTAGGGCTGGTTGCAGGCGCGCAAGGCGCAGGGCCTGGCCTTGCTGATGGCCAAACCCTACGGCGCCTCCTATCTGGCGGTCGAGGACCTGTCGGCGCGGCTGCGCGATACGCACACCGATGCGCAGCGCCTGTTGTTGGTGGGGTATGGCGCCGGCAGTCCGGGCGCGGCGGAAACGATGCGTGCCGAACTGCGCCGGATGGGCGCGGTTGCCAGCACCCTGCCTGCCGATGCCATTGATGCGGTGGTGTATCCGGAGCGCGGTGCGCAGGAATCGGCGGTGTTGCGCAGCCGCTTCACCGATGCGGTCAAGGCGGCACACGGTGCCGTGATCGTGCCGGTCGGGTTCACGCCGCGTGCCGACACGATGATGGATTTCAATGGGTGGTTCGCTTCCGATGTGCCCGCCGATGCCACCCTGGTGGCTTCACCGCAGGCAACCACTGATGCCTTGACGCAATGGATGCAACGGGCAGCGGCACAGGTCGCACTGCAGCAGGCAACAGTCGATCCTGCGCAATTCGGCGTGGTGGTGCTGACCCATGGCACGGACTGGTTCTGGAATGACGCCATTGAACAGGCGCTGGCGCCGCTGGCGTCCCGGCAGCCGATGGCATTTGCCTTTTCGATGGCTGATCCGCCAACGATCGAGCGTGCCGTGCGCGAGTTGGAACATGCGAATGCACGGGCGGTCGTGGTCGTGCGAGCCTTTGGCATGGCCGATTCGTTCCGCAGCGACGTGGATCGAATGCTCGGACTCGATGTGGAAAGCGGTGCCGCGCCGCCGGCACACAGCGACCACGCGATGGGCGGGATGGCTGGAATGCACGGCATGGGCGGCATGGACATGGGACACCACGGCGCCAGTGCGGGCATTGCGGCGGCGCCGCGAATTCGTTCTGCGCTGCCGATGGTGACGGTGGGCGGTGTCGACGCTGACCCGCTGTTCGCCAGGGCGCTGCTGGCCAATGCCCGCAGCGTGTCCACCGCCCCGGTCAAGGAGACCATCATCCTGACCGCGCATGGACAGGGCGATGACGCCGCCAACCAGCGTTGGCTGGACCTGCTGAACAGCTTGGCCAGCCAGATGCGCGCCATCGGCGGTGATCATTTCCGTGCCATTCGCGTGGCTACCTGGCGTGAGGACTGGCCGGACAAGAACAAGATCGCCGTGGCCCAGGTGCGCGCGATGGTGGAAGAGGCCGGTCGTGATGGTGGCCGCGCCCTGATCGTGCCGGCCCGGATCAATGGGCGTGGCGCCGCCGACCGCTATCTGGCCGGGCTGGCGTTCGGCTGGGGCCAGGGCTTCGTGCAGACGCCATATTTTGCGCAGTGGGTCGAACAGGAAATCGGCAAGGGTGTTGATGCGTTGCACGCACCGGTGCCCGCCGTACCGGCGGCCGCCCCCGAAGACGAAGGCAAGCCGCATGCGCACCATTGACGGCGGCCAAGCTCAGGCGAGGCCACGCGCGGCGGAGTCAGTGGACGCGCAATACGCGTAGGTATGTCGTGGCCGTCGTGCTTACAATCGGACGTTTACCCGGTTGATGCCCGACATGATCCGCGCCTCCTCGTTTTCCCGCGAACAATTGCTTGCCAGTGCCCGTGGCGAACTGTTCCCGACCAGCACCGCCCGTTTGCCCGCCGATCCAATGCTGATGTTCGATCGCATCGTCGAGATCAATGACGATGGTGGAAGCCATGGCAAGGGCTTCGTGCGCGCCGAGCTGGACATTCATCCGGACCTGTGGTTCTTCCAGTGCCACTTCCTGGGCGACCCGGTGATGCCAGGCTGTCTTGGGCTGGATGCGATGTGGCAGCTGGTCGGGTTCTACCTGACCTGGCTGGGCTCGCCCGGCCGCGGCCGCGCGCTGGGCTGCGGCGAGGTCAAGTTCACCGGCCAGGTGTTGCCCAGCGCCCGCAAGGTCAGCTATGAAATCGACATCACCCGCGTCATCAACCGCAAATTGGTGGTGGCCCAGGCCGATGCACGCACCTTGGTCGATGGCGAGGTGATCTATACCGCCAAGGACCTGCGCGTGGGCTTGTTCGAATCGAGTTCGGGAGGTTGATCATGCGTCGCGTCGCCATCACCGGAATGGGCATCACCTCCTGCCTCGGCAATGACCTCGACAGCGTTTCCAATGCGCTCCGCGCGGGGCGTTCGGGGATTCGGCTGCTGCCCGAGGCGGTCGAGGCCGGCCTGCGCAGCCAGGTCGGCGGCGCGGTCGATCTTGACCTCGATGCGGTCGTCGACCGCAAGCTCAAGCGCTTCATGAGCGATGCCGCCGCCTACAGCTATGTGGCGATGCGGGATGCCATCGCCGATGCCGGCTTGTCCGATGAGCAGGTCAGCGATCCGCGCACCGGCCTGATCGCCGGCTCGGGCGGCGGTTCCAGCCACTGGCAGGTGGAAACCGCCGATCTCCTGCGTGCACGCGGCGTGCGCAAGGTCGGCCCGTACATGGTGCCGCGCACGATGTGTTCGACCGTGTCGGCCAACCTCGCCACCGCGTTCAAGATCCGCGGCCTGAGCTATTCGATCAGTGCCGCCTGTGCAACCTCCGCGCACTGCATCGGCGCGGCCGCCGACCTGATCCGCCACGGCGCCCAGGACATCATGTTTGCCGGTGGTGGCGAAGACCTGCACTGGACCATGACGGTGATGTTCGACGCCATGGGTGCGCTCTCCACGGGCAGCAATGAAACCCCCGAAAAGGCCTCGCGCCCGTATGACGCCGGCCGCGATGGCTTCGTGATCGCCAGTGGCGGTGGCATCCTGGTACTGGAGGACTGGGACCACGCGGTCGCACGCGGCGCGCGCATCCATGCCGAACTGATCGGCTATGGCGTCACCAGCGATGGTGCCGACATGGTGGCGCCCAGTGGCGAGGGTGCGGTGCGTTGCATGCGCATGGCGCTGGAGGGCGTGGACCGTCCGGTCGATTACCTCAATACCCACGGCACCTCGACCCCACTGGGCGACATCACCGAGCTCAACGCCGTGCGCGAGGTGTTCGGTGACGCGGTGCCGCCGCTGTCCTCGACCAAGGCCCTGTCCGGCCATTCGCTGGGCGCGGCCAGCGTGCACGAGGCGATCTACTGCCTGCTGATGCTGCGTGACGGCTTCATCGCCGGTTCGGCCAATATCGAGACCCTCGATCCGGGCGCGGAAGGCTTCCCGATCGCGCGGGAAAGCCGCGATGCCAAGCTCGACGTGGTGATGTCCAACAGCTTCGGCTTCGGCGGCACCAACGGCACCCTGGTGTTCGCACGGGCACGAATTGCTTCGCCTTGAGGTCCACCCGGGGGCGGGATTCAAGCCGCCGGGTCCGGGTTGGTTGCCACCAGGCGTTCGGCCAGTTCCACCGCTGCGTCGAAATTCGGCACCCGATGCACGCCAGCAACGTCATCGCCGACGTCCATTTGTGCCAATACCCGCGCTGGTTGGCTTTGCAGTCCCGAGAAGATCAGGGTGATGCCGCGGCGCCGGCAGCGCGCGATCATTCCGCGCAGTGCATGCACGCCACTGGCGTCGATCATTGGCACCAGACGCAGGCGCAGGATGAAGACCTTGGGGGGCGAAATGAGGCGATCGGGCAGGTCATCAAGCCTGCCTGACGTCCCGAAGAACAGCGGTCCGTTGATTTGGAATGCCTCGGTGCCACGCGGCAGGCGTGAACGCTGGAGGGCGTCGTCTGGATCCTCTGGCGTTTCGCTTCCAAGGACCTGCACGCCGGACGACACCTCGACGGCCTCGGCCATGCGGAACATGAACACGAATGCTGCCACCACGATGCCAACCTCGATAGCCAGCGTCAGGTCGAAGGCCACGGTTAGGCCGAACGTGAGCAGCAGGACCAGGCGATCGCCCTTGGGGGCCGACAGCGTGCGCCGGAATGCTTCGACCTCGCTGATGTTCCACGCCACCATCAACAGGATCGCCGCCAAGGCTGCCAGCGGAACGTAACGCATCACTGGTGCCAAGGCGAATATGAACACCAGCAGCAGGACGGCGTGCAGCATACCTGCCACCGGCGTGCTGCCACCGGCACGGATGTTTGTGGCGGTGCGCGCGATGGCTCCCGTGGCCGGCAGCCCACCGAACAGGGCCGAGCCGACGTTGGCCGCACCTTGGGCGATCAACTCGGCATTGGAACGGTGGCGACGGCCGGTCATGCCGTCGGCAACCACGGCCGATAGCAAAGATTCCACGCCGGCAAGGAAGGCAATGGTGAACGCGCTGGGCAGCAGTTCGCGGGTGCGCTCCAGTGGGATGTGCGGAATGTCGAATGCCGGAAGTGCGGCAGGCAATGTGCCGAAGCGGGTGCCGATGGTTTCCACCGGAAGCGACAGTGCGAAGGCACCCAGCGTGCACGTCAGGAGTGCGAACAGGAAGCCCGGCCAGTTCGGTCGCCAGCGCCGCAGCGCGAGGATGGTCGCCAGACCGAGTGCCGTGAGTGCGATCGCCGCCGGCTGCGCGCTGCCGATATGGTCGAAGTAGGCCCGCCAGCGCGCCAGGAATTCACCCGGCACGGGACCCATCTGCAGCCCCAGCGCATCCTTGACCTGGCTGGAAAAGATGCTGACGGCAATGCCGGCGGTGAAGCCGGTGATCACTGGCTGCGGCATGAACTTCATCAACGCGCCCAAGCGCAGCAGCCCGGCAGCGATCAGCATCAGGCCGGCGAGCAGGGTGCACAGGATCATCCCGCCATAGCCGAAATTCTGGATGACCGTGAACACGACCGGTATGAAGGCCGCGGTCGGGCCGCCGATCTGTACCCGGGAACCACCCAGCGCGGAGATCAGGAAACCGGCGATGATCGCCGTGTGCAGGCCCTTTTCTGGTGGGGCACCGCTGGCGATCGACAGCGCCATCGCCAGCGGCAATGCCACGACCGCCACCGTCAGCCCGGCAATGGCGTCGTTGCGAAATGTGCCCAGCGAATAACCCTCGCGCAGCACCGTCACCAGTTTGGGTTCGAACTGCTGCAGCACTGTGCCGGAAACTGGATGGCGGGATGCGGACATCACTGCGGTGCTTTCAGTCGCACTCCGCGCCCGCGCCCTTGTCCGGGTTGGTCGTTGCCGATCAATTCGACGCCAGCCTCGTCCAGCGCCGCAGCGACCCGGGCCAGGGTGGCCACGACTCCGCGCACGTGCTCGTCGCGACTGGCCTCCATGCGCTGGATCGTCGGCAGTGAGACCCCAGCCATTCCGGCCAGAGTGCGTTGGTCGATGCCGAGCAGGGCGCGCGCGGCGCGCAGTTGGGAGGCAGAGATCATTCTGCGATTGCAGCAGACAGTCACTCACAGTTCAAGTAAAAAACGTCAACAATGATGCGTCTGACATCATCACAATCGCAGTGGCTTTGCCCGGGCGGAGCCGTTGCAGTTGCGGAATCGTGGCCCTGCGCTTCGATTCACCACTCAAGATCGACCAGTGCCGCAACGACCGCATCAGGCTGCTGCATCCAACCGTAGTGGTCGGCGCGCACGTTCAGCTGTCGGGCATCCAGTGTCTTCAGGTCGATCCGGGCCTGCGGCAGTTTGTCGGCCAGGTGGCGCAGTGCGGCCATCGGACCCAGCCAGTCATCAGCGAAGGCGATCCCGCGCATGTGGCCCGCATAGCGGGCCATGCCAGCTTCAAGGTCTGCATCGAAACCGCTGGGGCGATAGTGCCCTGACAGCCCGCTGCGCGCCCAATCGGCCATTACCCTGGCAGCTTCGTTGCCGCCAAACCCGATCCGACGGCCGGGCAAGTGGCCAACAAGGCGCGCAAGCCAGGGCAGGAAGCGATATGCCAGCGGCAACCACCAGCGCTTGCCCTGCGGGAAGCAGCGCCAGTACGGTGTGCCGCTGGCGACAACCCAGAGCGCAGCTGCGGCATGCGGATCAAGGCCGATCCGGCAGCAGGCGAGTTGGCCGCCGAGACTATGGCCGCCGAGGATTCGCCGTGACGTCGATGCCAGTGCATCAGCCGCGGCTTCGCTGGCGTGGATGTCGTCCAGCAATTCGCGGTAGCCCCAGTCGCAGCCACGGCTTGCGCGTGCATTGCTGCTTCCGTGGCCGCGCCATTCGTGCACGAAGACGGCGACGCCGCGTGCGGCCAGCGCGTCGGCAAACGGCAGGTAATGGCGTGCCGAAACGCCGAGTGCGGGCAGCCACAACAGGCGTGCGCACGTGCGATCAGGTAATCGCGCCTGCAGCACGAAGCGGTGGCCATCCGCGGCAGTGACCGGCAGTTCAGCCGCGCGCGTTGCGTCCATTCGGGCTGGGGTTACAGCAGCGCCTCGGATGCGAAGTCGGCCAAGCGTGAACGTTCGCCGCGGCGCAGGGTGACGTGGGCGCTGTGCTCCCAGTGCTTGAAGCGATCCACGGCGTAGGTCAGGCCCGAGGTGGTCTCGGTCAGGTAGGGCGTGTCGATCTGCTGCACGTTGCCGAGGCAGACGATCTTGGTGCCCGGGCCGGCGCGGGTGATCAGGGTCTTCATCTGCTTGGGCGAGAGGTTCTGGGCCTCGTCGAGGATCAGGAAGCGCGACAGGAAGGTGCGCCCGCGCATGAAGTTCATCGAACGGATCTTGATCCGCGAAGCGAGCAGGTCATTGGTCGCGGCGCGGCCCCAGCTGCCGCCATCCTGGTTATGGGTCAGCACTTCGAGGTTGTCGGTCAAGGCGCCCATCCACGGGGTCATCTTTTCCTCCTCGGTGCCGGGCAGGAAGCCGATGTCCTCGCCGACGCTGACGGTGGCGCGGGTCATCACGATCTCGCGGTAGCGCTGCACGTCCATGGTCTGCGCCAAGCCAGCAGCGAGCGTCAGCAGGGTCTTGCCGGTGCCTGCGGTGCCGAGCAGGGTGACGAAATCGATCTCCGGGTCCATCAACGCGTTGAGCGCGAAGTTCTGCTCGCGGTTGCGCGCATTGATGCCCCAGACCGCATGCTGGCTGTGGCGGAAGTCATCGACGATCTGCAAGGTCACCTTGTCGTCATTGAGCTTCACCACTTTCAGCTCGGACTGCTCGTCACCGGGCAGGAAAGCGAATTGGTTGGGATGCCAGTCTTCACCGTCGACGCGGGTGATCTCGTAACAGGTGCGTCCTTTCTCGGTCCACGAGCGCAGGTCCTTGCCGTGCCGTTCCCAGAAGTCTTCCGGCAGCGGTGTTGCGCCGGTGTAGAGCAGGTTGAAATCGTCCAGCGCGCGGTCGTTTTCATAATCCTCGCTGGCGATCCCGGCGATCGAGGCCTTGATCCGCAGGTTGATGTCCTTGGACACGAACACCACCGGCGCGCCCGGATCGGATTCCTTCAGCGCGAGGATCGCGCCGAGGATGTGGTTGTCCGGGATGACCGTGCCGAAGCGCTTGCCGGCATCGAAATTCGCGGTCTGGAAGCGCAGCAGGCCGACGCTGTCGGCATTGCGCAGGCGCAGGCCCTGCGGCCGCAGCAGCTGCACGCCGTGGGTGACGTCGGTGCTGCCGTGGGCCTCGATCAATTCGTTGAGGAAGCGGCTGACCTGGCGGGCGTTGCGGCTGGCCTCGCTGGTGCCCTTCTTGCCGTTGTCCAACTCCTCCATCACCTGCATCGGCAGGTACACATCGTGTTCCTCGAACTTGAACAGCGCGGTCGGGTCGTGCATCAGCACATTGGTGTCGAGGACGTAGATGCGTTTGCCGTGGGTCATGCGGGTGGCCTTGGTGTGGATTCCGTGGATGGGAGCGTGGTCGCTTGACCGTGCCTGCCGCGCCATCGGGAGATGGCGATTTGAGGATTGGGCAGGGGATGCGTGGTCACTGGGCTTGCGCGGCCAGGAGTGCGTCGAGCACGGCTTGTGCGTGACCGGGGACCTTCACCGGCTGCCACTTTTGGTGCACCGCGCTGTCGGGGTCGATCAAAAACGTGCTGCGGACGATGCCAACGTGCTCGCGGCCGTACAGCTTCTTCGGCTGGATCACGCCGAAGGCGTCGCACAGGCTGCCGTCGGCATCGCTGGCCAGGTCGAACTTGAAGCCTTGCTTCGCACAGAAATTCTGGTGTGATTTGATCGAATCGCGCGACACGCCCAGCACGCGGGCGCCAGCGCGCTGGAACTTGGGTAGCAGGGTGTTGAAATCCAGCCCCTCGGTGGTGCAGCCGGGGGTGCTGTCCTTGGGATAGAAGTACAGGACCAGCCATTTCCCGGCGTAGTCGCCAAGCGTGGCCACCTTGCCGCTCGAGAGCGAAAGGGGCAGGTCGGGGACGCGGTCGCCGGGTTCGGTGCGTGCGGTCATTTGGCTCAATACTTCATCGGATCCATGATCGCGTCGAGATTGAGGTGGTCGCAGAATTCGAGGAAATCGTCGCGCAAGGTGGCGATGTGCATGTCGGCCGGGATGCCGACCGTGAGCTGGGCCGAGAACATGTCGGCGCCGGTCTGCATGGCCCGGTAGCGGGCGCAATGCAGGCTCTCGATGGTGATGCCCTGCTGGTCGAAGAAATCGGCAAGTTGGAACAGGATACCCGGCTTGTCGGCGGCGATGACTTCCACCACATAGGGCAGCAGGCTGGATTGCAGCGGCTTGGGGCCGGTGCGGTACCAGACCAGCTTCAGGCCCTCCTCGCGTTCAAGCTTGGCCAGCATGGTCTCGAGCTTGGCCACCGCGTCCCATGAGCCCGACACCAACGCAGTCACCGAGACATCGCGGCCGACAGTGGCAAGGCGCGTGTCGACCAGATTGCAGCCGGAATCGGCGATCCGGCGGGTGACTGCGAGTAGGGGCGACTGTGGGTGCGTGGTGTACGCGTTGACCAGCAGGTGGTTTTCGGTCGGCGCGGGCCGGGCGGCGGTTTTGCTCAAAGCGCTCATCCAGAACAGGGGGAGCCGCGTGTCGATGGGCGGCGATGAGGCCAGCATAGCACCGGCAGCCGCCGATCCGTCGCGCCGGACCGCGTGGCCGGTGCAGGTTTCGCTTCGTCGCTCGCTCCGCTAAGATTCGTCGACACCGATCCACCGAACGCCATGCTCCCCCATCGCACGCGGCACGCGCCGCCGTGCCCGTTCTCCAGGCCATTCCCTTGCGACTTTCCGGCAGCATCACTGCGCTGGCAACGCCATTCACGGCGACCGGCGAACTCGACCTCCAGGCATGGCAGCGCCTGCTGCACGCCCAACTCGATGCGGGCACCCAGGCCGTGGTCGTCGCCGGCTCGACCGGTGAGGCGGCGGCCCTGATGGACGAGGAATACGACCAGCTCCTGCGGATTGCCGTGGAAGCCTGTCGTGGCCGGATTCCGGTACTGGCCGGTACCGGACAATCGAATACGGCCAAGACGATCCGCTTCAACAGGCGTGTTGCCGCACTCGGCGCGGACGCAGCCCTGGTGGTGACACCGCCTTACGTGCGCCCGACCCAGGCCGGCTTGCTCGCGCATTTTCGCGCGGTGGCTGACGAGGGTGGCTTGCCGGTCGTGCTCTACAACGTTCCTGGACGCACCGGCTGTGACATGCTGCCGGAGACCACCGGCGCGTTGGCCGATCATCCGGGGATCGTCGGGATCAAGGAGGCGCGGCCGGAGCCGGAACGCATGCAGGCGCTATTGGCCTGCCGCGGCGATGGATTTTCCGTGCTCAGCGGCGACGATCCGACCGCCGCGCGGGCCATGCTGGCCGGGGCTGATGGCCTGGTGTCGGTGGCCTCCAACGTGGTGCCGAAGTCGATGCGACGCCTTTGCGACTTGGCACGCAGCCACGACGCCGTAGGCGCGCAGGCGCTGGATGCTGCCCTCGCGGAGCTGTACGGCTTCCTCGGTGTCGAGCCGAATCCCATCCCGCTCAAGGCACTGCTCGCCCTCGACGGCATCGGCCATGGCCTGCGTTTGCCGCTGCAGACGCTATCATCGGCATATTCCGCGCAGGCCACCCGCCTGCATGCGGCTATTTCTGGCATCGAAGAACGCAGCCGCACCGCCGCGGCCTGACAGGAGACAGCATGCACCGTAACGCACGCGTGACCCGCACCATCGCACCGCTTGCCGCAGTTCTTCTGACGGTGGGCTTGTCTGGCTGCCATTGGTTCAGCAAGACCAGTGACGTCTATCTGCAGAGTTCGGAATCCCGTCCGCTGGAAGTCCCGCCAGACCTGGATCGTCCGGCTGCGGATCGTGCCATGGCGCTGCCTGCGACCACCGAGGGGAGTTCCTCGATGGCCAGCGGTGCAACTCCCGCCGTCCAGCCGATCGGTTTCAACGTTGCAGCAGATCGCGATACCGTTTTCGTCAGGGTGGGGGAGGCATTGGCCGCGGTCCCGGGTGTCAGCGTCGCCAGCAAGGCCGAGATCCTCGGAACGTACGATGTCGATTACATGGACAGCAAGTTCCTCGTTCGAGTCACCCGCGCCGGCAGTGGCACCTGGGTGTCGGCTGTCGATCCGCGCGGACTGCCGCCCACGGGCGAGGCCGCCAGAAAGCTGATCGCCACACTCAAGACCGCGCTCGGCGGACAGTAAGCGGCGAGCGAGGTGCAGATTGGCACCTCGTGGGGTGCTTCAATCGCTCGATGAAGAATCCGTGCCTTCCGGCGCGGATTCTTTTTTTGTGGAGGTCGGTTCGACGCCTGTTGTCGGGGTGTCAGCGTGGGGTGTTGTTTCAGATGCGGCCGTTGCATCACCCGCGTTGCTCAGGTCTTTGCAGACGATGCAGTTGGGGGTGACGACGAAGGGCATGGTTGAATGATGTCGATAATTCGGCGGTGTCTGGATATTACGCGCAGAGGCGAGCGTTCCCTACGGGATAGACGCGGTTCATCCCTGTGCCGCGCCCTGCGGGCAGCCTGCGGCTGTCCAGATTCGCTCCCGGCGAATCTGTCGAACCCTACGGGTTCGAACCAGAGGGCTGACAAAGAAAAACCCCTGGGCATAGGCCCGGGGGTTTTTCTTTATTGGCGCTCCCTACGGGATTCGAACCCGTGTTTTAGCCTTGAGAGGGCCACGTCCTGGGCCTCTAGACGAAGGGAGCAATGAGCTTCGGGACGGCGATTCTACCCTACGGGAGAGACGCGGCACATCCCTGTGCCGCGCCTCGCGCTCCGCGCGAGGCAGCCTGCGGCTGTCCAGATTCGCTCCCGGCGAATCTGTCGAACCCGTGTTTTAGCCTTGAGAGGGCCACGTCCTAGCTTGAAGACGGATGCGACCTCTAGACGAAGGGAGCAATGAGCTTCGGGACGGCGATTCTACCCTACGGGATGGACGCGGCACATCCCTGTGCCGCGCCTCGCGCACCGCGCGAGGCAGCCTGCGGCTGTCCAGATTCGCTCCCGGCGAATCTGTCGAACCCGTGTTTTCGCCTTGAGAGGGCCACGTCCTGGGCCTCTAGACGAAGGGAGCATGAGACAGCGGCGGAATCGTGGCGAACCCGAAGGTGCAGCGCATCAGTCCGTCGTGATTGCTCATCACTGCCCTGGGAAAGCGGAGCACCCGGCTCCAGCTTGCTAGTATGCGCACCAGCATCCGCCCTGTTGCAGGGCTGTCGCTTCTCCTTCATTCCAGTTCTTCCGCATGACCCCAAACCCACACGCCTCCGTCGTGCCTTCGCTGCGCGTGATCCCACGCGACGAGCACGACATTTCGCGCAAGCAGATGAGCCGCAGCGCGCTGAAAGTGCTCTACCACCTGCGCGAGGCGGGGTTTTCGGCGTATCTCGTCGGTGGCGCAGTGCGCGATTTGCTGGTGGGGCGTGCGCCCAAGGACTTCGATATCGCGACCGATGCCACGCCCGAGCAGGTCAAGTCGATCTTCCGCAATTGCCGATTGATCGGGCGTCGCTTCCGCTTGGCGCATGTCGTGTTCGGTCGCGAAATCATCGAAGTCGCGACTTTCCGCGCCAACGGCGGAAATGATGACGAGGAGGAAGGTCGCGAGGTGTTGGCCAGCGGGCGGCTGGTGCGGGACAACGTCTACGGCAGCATCGAAGATGATGCGCTGCGACGCGATTTCACTGTCAATGCCCTGTATTACTCGATCGCTGATTTCAGCGTGCATGATTACGTCGGTGGGTTCGCCGACGTGCAATCGCGCACGCTGCGCCTGATCGGCGAACCCGAAGCGCGCTACCGCGAGGATCCGGTGCGGATGCTGCGCGCGGCGCGGTTGGCCGCCAAGCTCGAATTCTCGATTGACCCTGCCACTGCCGCGCCCATTCCCAAGCTGGCGCCGTTGCTGGCAGATGCGGCACCGGCGCGCCTGTTCGAAGAGGCGATGAAGCTGTTCCTGGCCGGCCACGCCAAGTCCAGTTTCGAGCATTTGGAAGCGTTTGGCTTGCTGCCGGAGTTGTTGCCGGAAACCGCGCAGGCCTTGGCGTTGAACAAGTCCGGCGCGTTGCGGAGGATGCTGGTGCAGGGGCTGATAAACGCCGATACAAGGGTCGCGGCGGGAGAACCGGCATCGCCTGCGTTCCTGTTCGCCGTGTTGTTGTGGCCTGCGTACTGCAGGGCACTTGCGCAACTGCAGGCGCAGGGCATCCAGGCCGTTGATGCGCAGCGGCGCGCAGCCGATCGCGTGACCATGCGGCAAGTTGCGCGTACCGCGTTGCCACGAAGGTTCTCACTGCCGATGCAGGAGATCTGGTTGCTGCAGCCGCGCTTCGTGTTGCGCCAGAACAAACGGGTGTCGCGATTGCTTGCGCATCCACGGTTCCGTTCTGCGTTCGACTTCCTCGAACTGCGGTTGGCAGCTTCGGATACCCACGCAGCCGACGTGGGCTTCTGGAGGGAGGCGCAGTCGCGCCCGGGACGTGTTTTGGATGAGGATAATCGGGTGGCAGGCAACCGCCCGGATTCGTCAGGAGACCAGCAATGACCCCCGTGATTCGCGCCTGCATTGGTCTTGGCGCCAATATCGGACGCCCCGCGGAAGCCGTGCGTGCCGCCATCGCGGCATTGGGCGAGTTGCCCGGAAGCCGCGTGCTCGCAACGTCGCGCCTGTACCTCACACCCGTCTGGGGAGGGGTCGATCAGCCCGATTTTGTCAACGCCGCGGTTGTCTTGGAAACCCGGCTGGATCCCGAGGTCCTGCTGCGCCACCTGCTGGAAATCGAACGCCGTGCCGGGCGCCATCGTGATGCTGAGACCGCATCAATGCGTTGGGGCCCCAGGATCCTGGACATCGATTTGCTCCTGTACGGAAACCGGCGCATCAATGCCGTGGGCCTTCGCGTGCCGCATCCTTACCTGCACGAGCGAGCATTTGCACTGGTCCCGCTGGCTGAAATCGCGGCAGACGCCGAGTTTCCCGGACACGGCAGCGTGGGCGAGGCGTTGCGCCACGTCGATGCATCCAATATCGCGCCGTTGGTTGCCAATTTTCTCGACGTGGACGACAGGCCCGAGGGACATGGCCACGGTGCGCGATAATCGTCTGTTCCACAGTCGAGACCCGGAACCGCGATGAGCGTCCATGCCGAACAATCCGCACTGAGCGTGCCGCAGTTGGCGCGTGCGCGGGCCGAAGGCCGCAAGCTGGTGATGCTGACCTGCTACGACGCCAGTTTCGCGCGCGTGCTCGATGCCGCCGGTGTCGACCTGATCCTGATTGGCGATTCGCTCGGTATGGTGGTGCAGGGGCATGACTCCACCCTGCCGGTGCAGGTCGAGGATGTGGCCTACCACACCGCGGCGGTGGCGCGCGGTGCGCGCCGCGCGATCAAGATCGCCGATTTCCCTTTCGGCTCCGATGCCACCCCCGAGCAGGCGCATGCCGCAGCCGTGCGCTTCGTCCAGGCCGGCGCGGCGATGGTCAAGCTGGAAGGTGCGGGGCACAAGCTGGAGACGATCCGCTTCCTCGTCGAGCGCGAGATTCCCGTGTGCGCCCACCTTGGCCTCACCCCGCAGTCGGTGCTGCGGATGGGCGGCTTCAAGGTGCAGGGGCGCGAGCAATCGGCAGCGGACCAGCTGCGCGCCAGCGCATTGGCCGTGGCCGAAGCCGGCGCAAGCCTGCTGGTGCTGGAAGGCGTGCCGGCGACGCTGGCGGCCGAGATCACCGCGGCCAGTGCGATCCCGACGATCGGCATCGGCGCCGGTGCCGGTTGCGATGGCCAGGTGCTGGTGCTGCATGATTTGCTCGGGATCGACACCGGCCATCGCAAGCCAAAATTCGTCAAGGATTTCCTGGCCGAAGGCGGCTCGATCACAGGCGCGATCAGTTCCTATGTCGATGCGGTGCGCAGTGGCGCCTTTCCCGATGCGACCCATTCCTACAGTTAGCGGGCCTCGATGCCCGCCCGTTCCATGGGAGGGGCGCGTGGGGATGGTGTGCAACGATGCCGCCGTGGCCTACATCCAGAATCAATGGGGTCAGAGTCATTGATTCATTGACTTCGTGGCATCGCACGAAACATTCCTGAAAATCAATGACTCTGACCCCATTGATTTGACCCCATTGATTTGCATTGATTGATTGCCATTGATTGGACCCCATTGATTGAACGACAGCCGAGCAGTTTCGTGATCGAAACCATCACCCATCTCGACCCGCTGCGCGCCACCATCTCGGCCTGGAAACGCGCGGGTTTGCGCGTCGGCTTCGTCCCGACCATGGGCAATCTGCACGCCGGCCACTATTCACTGGTCAAGCTGGCACGCAAGCACGCTGATCGCGTGGTTTCCAGCGTCTTCGTCAATCCCACCCAGTTCGGCCCGAACGAGGACTTCACCCGCTACCCCCGCACGCCGGACGCCGACACCTCCGGGCTGGAAGCGGCCGGCTGCGATGTGCTGTGGCTGCCCGAAGTCGAGGCGATGTATCCCTTCGGCGTGGCGCTGGCCGCGAACATCCACGTCCCCGGCGTCAGTGCGGTGCTGGAAGGCGCGTGCCGGCCCGGTCATTTCGATGGCGTCTGCACGGTGGTCACTCGCTTGTTCAACCAGGTGCAGCCGGACGTGGCCGCGTTCGGCCGCAAGGATTACCAGCAGCTTGCGGTGATCCGGCAACTGGTGGCCGACCTGCACGTTCCGATCGAGATCCTGGCCGGAGCGATCGTCCGCGAGGACGACGGGCTGGCGATGAGTTCACGCAACCAATATCTGTCACCGGACGAGCGTGCCGCCGCACCGGCCATCCATCGCATCTTGCAGGCGATGCGCGCCGCCGCACAGTCCGGGACGCCGCGCGCGCAGGTGGAAGCTGACGCCGTGGTCGCCTTGCGCACCGCCGGCTTCGCGCCCGATTACGCTGCACTGCGCGATCCGGACCTGTGCGAGCCGGACGATGGCCAGCCCGGCCCGCGCGTCGCCTTGATCGCTGCACGGCTCGGCAAGACGCGGCTGATCGACAATCTCGAATTCAGGCTTGAGCACTGATCGCAGGTCCAGCCTTGCCCGATCATATTGTTGCAGTGCGCAAGCGACGGCCTATACTTTTCCCTTTCGATGCCTCAGCCCCGGAATGAAACCATGCAGCTAACCCTGCTCAAGGCCAAGATCCACCGCGCCACCGTCACCCACGCCGAGTTGCATTACGAAGGTTCGTGCGCGATCGACGGCCGCCTGCTGGATATTGCTGGCATCCGCGAATACGAGCGCATCGACATCTACGACGTCACCAGCGGCGAGCGCTTCTCCACCTATGCGATCCGCGCCGACGAAGGCAGCGGGGTGATTTCGGTCAACGGCGCGGCCGCGCACAAGGCGCACGTCGGTGATCTGGTCATCATCTGCGCGTATGGCCAGTGCAGCGAAGCCGAAGCGGCGCTGTACAAGCCCACCCTGGTGTATGTCGATGCCGACAACCGACTGACCCACACCACGCGTTCGATGGCCAAGCAGGCAGCCTGAGCGTGACCGGCGCGTTGGACGGCTTGGACGAACACGCCCGCCGGCTGTCCGCCTCCTCGCTGTCCAGCTTGATAGCCGGTGACCCGGCGCGTGCGACCGATTTCGCGCTGCGGGTCGGCCCGCTGTATGCGAATTTTGCCCGCCAGCACTACGACCGTGCGGCGCTCGAATCGCTGTTCGCGATGGCCACGCGCGCCGACCTGCTCGGTGCGATGCGGCGCATGTTCGATGGCGAATCGGTCAATGCGACCGAGGGCCGCGCGGCGTTGCACGCGGCCCTGCGCGGCGACTGTGGGTCGACCAGCACCGCACGTTCGGCACGCGCCGCGGCCCTCGATGCGCTCGCGCGCATGCGGGCGCTGGTCGATGCGCTGGCGGCCAGCGACGTCACCGACATCATCAGTGTTGGAATTGGCGGCTCGGACCTTGGGCCACGGCTCGTGGTCGATGCCTTGGCGCAGCCGAACGCACGATTCCGTGTGCATTTCCTGTCCAATCTCGACGGCCATGCCGCGCAGCGCCTGCTGGCGCGACTCGACCCACGCCGAACCGCGGCGGTCATTGTCTCCAAGAGCTTCGGGACCCGCGAAACCTTGCTGAACGGCGGTATCGTCCGTGCGTGGCTGGGCGACGACGCGCGCCTGCATGCAGTCAGCGCGGCACCGCAGCGCGTGGCCGAGTTCGGGATCGCCGCCGAGCGCAGCTTGCCGATGTGGGACTGGGTCGGTGGCCGCTATTCGTTGTGGTCGACGGTGGGATTTCCCGTCGCATTGGCACTCGGCTCGACGGCCTTCGAACGGCTGCTGGCGGGCGCGGCGACACTGGATGCCCACGCGGCCAGTGCGCCGCTTGGTGACAATCTGCCGGTCTGGCATGCCTTGACCGCGATTTGGAACCGCAATGCACTCGGAGCCGCGACCCAGGCCGTATTGCCCTACGACCAGCGCCTGCGCCTGTTGCCTGCGCACCTGCAACAGCTGGTGATGGAAAGCCTCGGCAAGTCGGTACGGATCGATGGAGCGGCGATTGGCGTCGATTCGGTGCCGGTGTGGTGGGGTGGCGTCGGCTCCGACGTCCAGCACAGTTTCTTCCAAGCCCTGCACCAAGGCACCCAAGTCGTCCCGATCGATTTCATCGGCGTGGCGCGACCCGATCATGCGCATGCGGACAACCATGCGACGCAGTTGGCCAATCTGTTGGCGCAGTCGGAAGCATTGGCGAACGGCCGCAGCGACGACAATCCGCATCGCCGCCATCCGGGCGACCGGCCGAGTACCTTGCTGTTGCTGGATGCGCTGACGCCGGAAACACTCGGCATGTTGATCGCGCTGTACGAGCACAGCGTCTATCTGCAGGCGGTGTTGTGGGGCATCAATGCCTTCGACCAATACGGGGTCGAGCTGGGCAAGACCCTGGCGGAACGTCTGCTGCCGGTCGTGGAAGGCCAGGGCGAGGCCGACGATCCGGTTACGCGGTCGTTGTTGGCGGAGCTGGCGCGGGCGCGCTGAGCAGGTCCGCTATTGCCGCGTCGAGTGCCTGCCATCGCTGCGTGTCCAGCGGTTCCGTGCGCAGGTCGCGTACGCTGCCCGCCAGTCGCGTGGCACCGACGAAACCGCAACTCGCATCCAGCCGATGCAGTTCCGCGCGCACGGCGGCTTCGTCCTGTTGCTGGACTGCAGATGCAATGCGCCTGCGCTGATCCGGCAATTCGGCCAGGAACATCCGTCGCAACGCGGCGACCTGATCAGCGCGGCCACCCATCACCGCCAGCGCGGCGTCATCGTTCCAACCTGGCGCGGCGCGGTCGCCAAGCTGACGGCGCAGTGCGGCGTGTAGCGTCGTCACCGGCATCGGCTTGCGCAGTACCTCGCAGAAACCGGCGGCCAGCAACTGGTCGTGCAGTGCGCTGCCGGCCTCGGCGGTATGCGCCAGCGCCGGCACTTGCACGCCTGCGGCACGCAGCTCGTTCAGCAGATCGGCACCGTTGCCATCCGGCAGATGGGCATCAATCAGCAACAGGTCGAAGGCATGATTCCGGCAGGCAGCGCGGGCCTCCGCAATGCATTTGGCGATGTGGACCTGCGCCGGCAACTGTGCGGCAGCATCGGACAGGAACGCGGCGCTTGTGGGGTCGTCTTCGACCAGCAGCAGGTTCGGCAGGGTGCAGTCTTGCGGATCCATGGCTGGCGCAACGTTCATCGTGAAACCCCCGGGACTTTGTATCCTGCCGCCATGCGCCATCCGTATCCATTGCTGAGTCTGTGCATCGCCGCCGCGCTGGTCGCGCCCAATGTGCAGGCGCGCACCGCGAAACTGCGTATCGCCAGGCTGACCACGCCGGTGGCGACATTGGAGCATGTGCAGGTGCAGTTGTCGTGGCAGGAGGGGGCCGAGAGCGGCGATCTGCGCATCCATGCCGATCGTGTCGATGCTCCGGACCTCGGCTACCACTATCGTGACGTGGCGTGGCAGTGCCAGTTGCGGCGGGTGCCGAACAACGGCTGGCAATGCGCTGGCGCTGCACGCAGTGGCGGCTCGGCACCGTTGCAGCTGGCCCTGCGCTTCGATGATTCGGCACTCACGGCGCGGCTGAGTCAAGGCCAAGCCGGGCTGGTCTTGGAGCGGCGCACCCTGACGCCGGAGTTGACCACGCTGGTGCTGACCCACGCGCCGCTGCAGTGGGCGCAGGCGCTGCTGACGCAGGCATGGCCGGGGGCGAGCTTCAGCGCGGGAACCTTGGACGGACGGCTGGCGATCACCGCACCGTCGTCCGCGCCGCTGACGGTCAGCGGACCTTTGCAGGTGCAGGGCTTGGCGCTGAGCAATGCCGACAGCAGCATCGCCGGCGACAAATTGGGCGGCAGGTTCACGCTGGACTACGCCAACGGCGCGGACACGCGAGTTGCGCTCGCGGGGGAATTGCAGGGCGGCGAGTTCCTGGTCGGCTCCACCTATGTCGCACTGCCGCCGACCCCGGTCGGCCTGCTTATCGAGGCGCGCAGCAACGGTGTCTCGGGCTGGAATCTGCCGAGGATCGAATGGAGGGACGGGGATGTACTGGCCACGACCGGACGTGCCAGCCTCGCGTCGGATGGCAGCCTGCGTGCACTCGACCTGCAGACGCACAGCGGCGATCTTGGGCCGGTGCGGCCGCGTTACCTGTCGGGCTGGCTGGGCTTGCTTGGGATGGGCGAGGTGGAACTGCGCGGCGCGGTCGATATCCGCACGCGGGTGGCCGATGGTCAATTGGCCGAGGTGACGGCCACATTGCGCGATACCGGCCTGCACGATCCGGCCAGCCGGTTTGGCTTCAGCGGGTTGCGCGGCGAGCTGCGCTATTCGGCGGCCGCGCCGGTGGACAGTGCGCTGCAATGGGATGCCGGCGAACTCTACGGGCTGCAATTCGGTGCCGCGGTGTTGCCGTTCACCAGCAGCGACGGCAGCTTGCGCTCGCGCCAGCCGTGGAGCGTGCCGATGCAGGGCGGCACCCTGCGATTGAACGACGTGGTGATCCGTCCGGCACATGCCGACAAGGGTGCCGACATCCGCTTTGGCATGGCACTGGAAGGCATCGATTTCGGCAAGGTCTCGCATGCACTGGGTTTGCCTGCGTTCACCGGCGTGCTCGCAGGCGAGATTCCAAGTGCGCATTACGCGAATGACCGCATCGATTTCGATGGCGGGTTGGCGCTGCATCTTTTCGATGGCAAGGTCGCGTTCTCCTCGCTGGCGCTGGAGCGTCCGTTCGGCAGCGCGCCCAGCCTGAGCGCCGACATCGCGCTGGCCGGCCTCGACCTGCAACGCCTGACCGAGGTGCTGGGATTCGGCAGCATCAGTGGACGGCTCGCCGGCCGCATCGATGGCCTGCGTCTGGTCGATTGGACACCGGTCGCATTCGATGCGCAGTTCACCACGATGACGGCGCGCGGTGTCCCGCAGCGGATCAGCCAGCGCGCGGTGCAGGACATCGGCAGCGTCGGTGACAGTTCGTTCGTGAGCAGTCTGCAGGGCAAGGCGATCGCCTTGTTTTCCGACTTCGGTTATCGCCGGATCGGGATTGGCTGTCGGCTGGAGAACGAGGTGTGCACGATGTCCGGATTGCCGGATTCAGGCGGCGCTCAGGGCGCAAACGCCTTTACTATTGTCGAAGGCAGCGGCGTGCCGCGGCTCGACGTGATCGGCTTCAACCGTGCGGTGGATTGGAAGACGCTGGTGGAGCGGTTGATCGCGGCGGGCAAGGGCGAGGTCGCGCCGGTCATCAAATGAAGAACCATGGAGTGAAGGCGATGCGCAAGTGGATGGGTGTTCCGGTGGCCAGCGCGATGCTGCTGTCCGCATGCGTGACGATCAATGTGTATTTCCCGGCGGCGGAAGCGCGCGATGCGGCGCGTGAGTTCGTCGAGAAGGTCATCAGTGATCCCACTGCCAAGCCAGCCGAGGACGGACCGGCATCCGGGGGTGGCGGGATGGCGGCACTGTCGCGTCGACTCGATCTGGGCACCACCCGCTTCGATCCGTGGATGCTGCTTGGCATCGGCAGCGCACAGGCACAGTCGGCCGCGCCCGACATCACCATCAAGACGCCGGCCATCCAAGCCATCCAGTCGCGGATGGAAGCGCGCTTCAATTCGACCCTGCGCTCCGGCTTCGACAGTGGTGCGCTGGGCTTCACCAGCGACGGCCTGATCGCCGTGCGCGACCCCTCGAAGATCGCGCTGAAGGATCGGGTGGGAATGAACGCCGCGGTCGCGGACGACAACCGTGATCGCAAGGCCGTCTACCGTGAAGTGGCGGTGGCCAATGGCCATCCCGAATGGGAAGACCAACTGCGCGGGATCTTCGCCAAGCAATGGATCTCCAGTGCGCGTGCGGGTTGGTGGTACCAGCAGGGCGGGGTCTGGAAGCAGAAGTAACCGAGAAGTAACCGCGATTCCGTTGCGTTCACGCGGCGTGTCCATGCGTAGCGATCGTCTGCGCTTGTGACCCACCTGGCCGAGCAATGCACTGACCGGGCAATCCCCGGTGGTC
>NZ_JADZDS010000011.1 GCF_020850895.1 Thermomonas sp.
CCCGGGCGGATGTGTTCGAATACATCGAGCGACGCCATAACCCAAGGATGCGACGCAGAGTCATCAGACAAGATCAGAAGTTTTCAGCTCTTTCCAAACCGTCCGTGATTTCGGGGTAGAACCCGGGCTGTCCGTGCGCAGCAGCGGGTTGCTGTGGTTCATGTGGATGAAATAGATCTTGCCTCGTTCGCTGGCGGGAAGATCGGCGAGCAGGTCCATCGTGTGCGTTACCAACGGATGCGGAATCTCGTCCATGTTGCGTCCCGGCAGTTCGTCCATGCTGTAGAAGGTGGCGTCGACAAGGGCGTAGTCCACGGTTTTCAGCAGGTCGCGCAAGCTGCGGCCCCAGGTTTCCCAGCGATCGATGTCGGGGATGAACAGCGCCGATTTGCTTGGGCCACGGATCAGAAAGCCCACCGTTTCGGAATACTCGTCACGATGCGGCACCCGCAGCGGTGTCACCGTGATCCCACCAGGCAGCGGCGTGGCCTGTCCATCCTCCAGCGGCTTCAAGGCGATGTTGTGCAGGGCGACGAGCTGACTCCATGGCCCGTTGTCTGTCAGGAACGCGCGCATCCTCGGCATCGCGTACACCGGCACGTCCTTCGCGCCCATCACCTCGCGACCGAACTGCATCAGGCCGACGTAGTGGCCGATGTGAGCATGGGTCAGGAACACGCCGCCGAAGGTGTAGCGCGTATCCGGCGCTTCGACTTCAAGCGTGTAGAACTGCTCGGGAAAATTCGGCGTGGCATCGAACAGGTACTTGTTCGATGCAGCAGGCACGATCAGCCCCAGGGATGCGGTCGGATGGCGCAATTCCGGATGCTCCCAGCCCGGCATGCAGTGCGGCTTGAAGCAGCCGGCTTGCGGAAAGCCACCGTCCTGCGCGGTACCAAGGACATACAGATAGGGTGAATCTGGATGCTGCTCCAACGACGCACCGGCAGCCGCTGGCGATGCACCGCCGGCAAGACCACTGAACACCAGCAGGGCCAGCGGCAACCACAGGGCCTGCATTTTCGTGACGACCGCCATGGCAACTCCCGTTCGCTTGCGCTGATCACCGCCATCCTAACGCCGGCAAACCGTCACCCTGCACCCGCGCCGACGCGGAGCCGATGGCACAATGGCAGGATGAAATCGATCTGCGTCTATTGCGGCTCCAATGCCGGCAACGATTCCGCCTATGCCGCCCTCGCCCGCGACTTGGGCACGCGCCTCGCCGGCGACGGCATCACCCTGGTCTACGGTGGCGGCAATGTCGGCCTGATGGGGATCGTGGCCGACGCCGTACTCGCAGGCGGTGGCGAGGTGATCGGGGTGATCCCGGAGCAATTGGTCAACTGGGAGGTGGCGCACAAGGGTGTCACCCGGTTGGAAATCGTCGATTCCATGCACACGCGCAAGGCGCGCATGTTCGCGCTGGCCGATGGCTTCATCGCCCTGCCCGGCGGCTTCGGCACGCTGGATGAAATGTTCGAAATGCTGACCTGGCGGCAGTTGGGCCTGGGCCAGAAGCCCTGCGCGTTCCTTGATGCCAATGCCTTCTGGCAACCGATGATGACGATGCTGGACACGATGGTGCGCGAGCGCTTCCTGCACGTGGACCAACGCAATGATCTCTGGCACGGCAACGACATCGCCGCCCTGCTCGACTGGATGCATGCCTACGTGCCCGCGCAAGCCGACAAGTGGCTGGACGAGAAGCGCCGCAGCCAACTGAAGCTGACCTCGGAGGATGTATGAGCCTGCCTGCGCGCTTCCGCGCCTTCCGCATCCACAATGACGCTGCCGGCTATCACAGCGGGATCGAATCGATCGCCCTCGATGACCTCAATGCGGGCGAGGTCGTCATCAAGACGGCCTATTCCTCGGTCAACTACAAGGATGCCCTCGCCGGAACCGGCAAGGGCAAGATCCTGCGCCAGTTTCCGCTGGTCGGCGGGATAGATATTGCCGGCCACGTCGTGGCTTCAACCGATGCCAAGTTCAAGGAAGGCGACGCGGTCCTGACCACCGGCAGCGGCCTCTCGGAGACCCGCGATGGCGGCTATTCGGAATACGCAAGGCTGGACGTGCGCTGGGTGATTCCCCTGCCAGCCGGCCTCAACCTGCGCGAAGCGATGATCCTGGGCACCGCCGGCTTCACCGCCGCGCTCGGCCTGCTGCGGATGGAAGACAACCGGCAAACACCGGAACTCGGCCCGCTGGCGGTCACCGGCGCCACCGGCGGGGTCGGTTCACTGGCGGTGGCGATCTACAGCCAGGCCGGCTACGCGGTCCACGCGATCAGCGGCAAGCCGGAACATGCCGACTATCTGCAGTCGCTGGGCGCAAGCCAGGTGCTGGGGCGGGACGCACTGGCCACGACCCGACCGATGGACACGGCCCGCTTCGGCGGCGGCCTCGACAACGTCGGCGGTCCGATGCTGGCGGCCCTGCTGGCGCACACCGCGCCCTACGGCAATGTCGCCAGCTGCGGGCTGGCGGCCTCCCCGGACCTGCACGCCACCGTCATGCCCTTCATCATCCGCGGGGTGTCCCTGCTGGGCGTGGCCTCGGCGGGAACCGCACGCGACATCCGCGAGGAAGTCTGGCGGCGGCTGGCCGGGCCGTGGAAACCGCGCCAGCTCGACGCCATCTGCACCCGCGAAGCCACGCTGGACGAGTTGCCGACCGTGTTCGACACGCTGCTGGCGGGCGGTGCGCTTGGCCGCACCCTCGTGCGGGTAGGAAATTGATCTGGGCGCTTGCACGAATAAAGGCGTTGGCTACAATTCAACTGGAAACCCGGGGATCTCCATGGCACGCATCCTGATCGTTGACGACTCACCCTCCCAGTTGATGAGCATCCGCCGCATCGTCGAGAAACTCGGCCACGACGCGCTCACTGCCGAAGACGGGGCGGCCGGGGTCGAGGCTGCCAAGCGCGAAGTGCCTGATCTCGTCCTGATGGACGTGGTGATGCCCAATCTCAACGGGTTCCAAGCCACCCGTTCGATCACCCGCGAACCGACCACGCGCCACATTCCGGTGATCTTGGTCACCACCAAGGACCAGGACACCGACCGCGTCTGGGGCATGCGCCAAGGGGCGAAGGCCTATATCACCAAGCCATTCAGCGAGGCCGAACTTGCGGCGGTCATTGCCCAGTACGTAGGCGGTAGCGCGGCGTAACCCTTCCTGCGGGAAAGGCGCGTACCCATGCCAGTCACGAGGCTGGACACAGGTGCCGTGGCGGTTGTTCCCGGCTAATCGCGCCGCCAGTCGTTTCCGAATGCATCCCGCATCGTGGCATAGGCCTTGCGTTGTGCCTCGTTGTGCGCAGGTGGGGCAAGGATTTCCAGTTCTACGATCTGGTCACCGGCACTGCCTTGGCCATCCGGCAGGCCGCGGCCGCGCAATCGCAGCTTGCGCCCGGATTCCGAGTTGAGCGGAATCTTCAATTCAACTGCGCCACCCAGCGTCGGCACGCTGACCGACGCTCCCAATGCAGCCTCCCATGGCGCAACCGGGAGGACGTAGATCACATTCAGCCCATCCACCTCGAACTGCGGGTCTGCCGCATATTCGATTTCCAACATCAGGTCACGCCCGCCCTGCGCTTGCCGAGCCAACCGGATCACCTGACCCGGCCGGACGCCCTTGGGCACACGGACATCCAAGGTGCGTCCGTTGATGGTGATGCGAACGCTGTCGCCATCATGGACGGCCCTGAGAGGAACCGCCAGCCGGGTGCGAGTTTCCCGTGTGCGTGCTGCGCCGGGACGCTGCTGCCCTGGAACAGGACCACGCCCACGACCGAACAGGTTTTCGAAAAAATCCGAAAATCCTCCCCCTGCGCCACCACCGGCAAAGATTTCCTCGAAATCCACGTCCGGCCTTCCGCCACCCTGGCGGTAGCCGAACCCGCCAGGCGGGGGGCGCACTTGGTCGCCGGGACGGTAACCGCCCGCGCGCAACTGGTCGTAGGCCTTGCGTTTGTCGGGATCACGCAGGGCCTCATAGGCCTCGTTGATGGCCTTGAAGCGCTCCTCCGCACCCTTTTCCTTGCTGACGTCCGGGTGGTACTTACGTGCCAAGCGACGATAGGCGGTCTTGATTTCCGCCTCACCGGCGCTGGGTTCGACCCCGAGGATCGCGTAGTAGTCCTTGAATTCCATCGCCTGTCCTGCTCACGGCGCCGAGCCTCGCTCGACGCCCGAAAAAATGGCCCGCGACATGCGCGGGCCATCAGTTTACGGCAGTCGCCGCGATGCAATACCCGCGATCACGAGGTGCGCACGCTGCCGGCTCCAACCTGGATTCGCCGTGGCGTGGTTTCCGCGCGCTTGGGGATGCAGATTTCCAACACGCCATTGCGTCCATCCGCCGTGATTCTTTCGGCGTCGGCAGTGTCCGGCAACGCGAAGCGGCGGTGGAAAACGCCATGGCAGCGCTCGATCCGGCTGTAGTGAGGATCGTTCTGGACGAATTCGCTCTTGCGCTCGCCCTTGATCGACAGGATGCCCTTGTCCATCAGGATCTCGACCTCAGCCGGGTCGACCCCGGGCAAGTCGGCCTGGAGGACGAAACGGGCATCTTCCTCGCGGATGTCGACGTGCGGCGTCCATTCGCGAGTGACTACCGACGGGCCATCGCCAAGGCCGCCGATTTGGAGGAATCGGTCGAAGAACTGGCGCAGGTCGTCCTGCTGCAACCGCTGCCCGTCGCACTGTTGGCTGCGAACCGAGCGCGGCCCAAGGGTGTGCTTCATCGTGTGCATGCTGATCTCCAAGTGAATGCGGCCGATGGCCAACTGCACCCGATATGGGATCATGCGACTGGCTTGCAAGGCATGGCGCCGCAAACCGGCCATTCCCATTTATCTGATTTTTAGGATCCAAGGAGCGTTCTCATGCATATCCAACCCGGCGAGCGCATTCCGGAAGCGATCCTGCAATTCATCGAGGGTGGCGTGCACAAGGTCGACACCACGACGCTATTCGCGCATCGACGCATGGTGCTGATCTCGGTTCCTGGCGCGTTCACGCCCACCTGCTCCGAACGCCACCTGCCGGATTACATCGCGCATTTCGATGCATTCCAAACACGCGGGATCGCGCTGGCATGCATGGCGGTGAATGATCCTTTCGTGATGCAAGCCTGGGCCAGGGAGCAGCATGTGCCGCACGGCATGCGCATGCTTGCGGATGGCAATGCCGAATTCACCCGGGCATTGGGCCTGGAATTCGACGCCAGCGGTTTCGGCATGGGCGTGCGCAGCCGGCGATTCGCGCTGTATGCCGATGACGGGATCGTGCGTGGCCTGTGGGTGGAGGCGCCCGGAGAATACCGCGTCTCAACGGCCGGTAACGTGCTCGCGCAGCTTCCCGCCTGAGCCACCCGTAGGCGCGTCATTCGATGGTAGCGCGAGGATCGAGAAGCGCAGGCTGTCCCAAGCACCACTGTTGGCCAGAGCAGTCAGTTCGTGTCGCCCCGGCTCACTGAACGCATGCAGGAACGGACGCCCGCCTTCGCTTTCGGCAAACCAGCGGCCATCCAGCAACCATTGCACTTTGGACAGGGTGCCCAGCGCTCGTAGGGTCACGTGCACCCCACCCGTCTGGCCCGGTGCAGGCGCCAGCATGCTGTCGCCATTGATGCCTTGGATGCGCAGTGTCTCAAGCGCGCTGCGGCCATCTTCGGTACAGTCCGCTGCCAACGGAGGCAGGCGCGAGGCTTCCTGCCAGCTTGCGGGAAGCCAAGGGCCCAACAGCGCCGGCCATCGCGCTATTTCCCGCGGCATGGAGACATGGCCGGCGGTGCACGTTGCCGACAACCGCAGTCCGCTGGTTGCATCCACCTCGAAACGTTCGCGACCGGCACTCCAGCGGCGCGCATCACGCTCAGGGAAGGTTGGTGGGATCACGCCATCCAATGTCCACGCCCGCATGCGCTTCATGCAAAGGCCAGGAGGTTGGGCGTCGACGGCGATCCCCAGCGGCCAGCAGATTTCGACTTCGGCAACATTGGCCGGGGCCGGCGCATCACGGGCATCAGCGATGGTTCGCGGCAAGCTGTCCACCACCTCGAACAGCAACGGCAGTGCGGTGACGGCGCCGTACTGGCCAGGCAGTGGCGTTCCATCCGGACGCCCCACCCAGACCCCAACCGTGTAACTTGTCGTTGCACCGATTGCCCAAGCATCACGGAAACCGAAACTGGTGCCGGTTTTCCATGCAACGCGCGTGCCTCTGCGCTGCTGGAACATGCCCTCCGGATCGCCGGGGCGGGCGCTGCGGGAGAGGATTTCGCGGACGATCCAGGCAGCTCCCTGCGAAAGCAGGCGCCGTTCGATGCGCGGCGCATCCGGGGTATAGCGCACCTTGCCGGCGATACCGCCACGCTGAATCGACGAGAAGGCCCCGACCAGATCCTCAAGGCGAGCGCCGGTGCCACCAAGGATCAAGCTCAGGTTCGGTTGGGCTCCCCGGGGAAACTGCAGGCGAATCCCGGCATGCTCGAGGCGGGCGGCAAACCGCGCCGGCCCGATGCGGTCCAGCAAGTCCACCGCCGGCACGTTCAATGACAGCCGCAGCGCTTCGGCGGCACCAACCGGGCCATTGAACGCAGTGTCGAAATTGGTTGGACGGTAGGACCCGAAGGATTGCGGCGCATCGACCAGCAGGCTTTCGGAATGGATCAGGCCGTCATCCAGCGCCATGCCGTACAGGAATGGCTTCAGTGTAGACCCCGGCGAGCGTAGCGCCCGCACCATGTCGACGTCGCCCAACCGCTGGCGATCACCGAACTCCACCGAGCCCACGTAGGCGCGCGCCTCCAGGCTGGCGTTGTCGACCACCAGCAGCGCTGCAGACGTGCGCGGTGGCAACATCGAGAAATAAGCCCCGACGCGATCCTCGAGCGATCGCTGCAGGGCAGGGTCGATGCTGGACACGATCCTGCGTGTCGCCGGCCGTTCCACATGCAAGCGTTGCGCCAGCAAGGCTGCATCCATGGGATTGCGCAAGCGCCTAGCGATCACGCCCTCCACGCGCGCATCTTCGACCTCGGCGTGGGTCCAGACCCCGCTGCTGGCCATCCGCGCCAACAGCTTGTCGCGCGCAACCTGTGCCGCCTGCGGGTCACGATCCGGCCGCAGTCGGCTGGGTGCTTGCGGCAACACCGCCAGCAGCGCGGCTTCGGCACGCGAAAGCCGACGCGCCGGTTTGCCGAGATAGGCCCAGCTGGCCGCTTCAACGCCTTCGATGGTGCCGCCGAATGGGGCTCGCTCCAGATAGATCGTCAGGATTTCGCGTTTGGACAGGTGGGCTTCCAATTGGAGTGCGCGCAGGATCTGCCGCAGTTTCCCGCCCACGCTGCGCGTTCCCTTGCCGTGCAGCTTCGGATCGACGATCCGTGCCACCTGCATGGTCAGGGTTGAGCCTCCGGACACGATTCGCCGCCCTGCAACCAGCTGCACGGCGGCCCGCGCCAGGGCCACCGGATTGACGCCCGGATGACGCCAGAACCAGCGATCCTCGTAACCCAGCAGTGCCTGCAGGTAAAGCGGCGAAACGTGCTCAGGCGACGCCGGGTAGCGCCAGATGCCGCGGGCGTCGGCGAATGCACGCAATGGACTGCCATCGCGTGCGACAACGACGGTGGAAAGATCTCGTCGTCCGGGCAGCGGCAGGGGAAACGCAAGGTCCAGCACCAGCAGCAGGGCCAGCAGCGCAGCGGTGCCCCAGCGCAGCCACAGCAATCGCCGCCGCCACGCTTTCCGTGCAGGTATCACCGGCTTGCCGGGTCCGGCGGTCAGCGCCATCCGTGCGATCGCGCCACCCCGGACCGTGCTGGATCCACGACCGGGATGGCTGGCTTACCGCTTGTCATGACTGCCGTTCGGATGCTCACGGCTCCACCACGGTCAGGCTGGCCGGAACTGATTTGCCAACGCCGCGCAACCACGGCCGGTACATGTCCTCGAGCAACGGCGGCGGCACCGTGTACACGCCCGGGGTCACGGCGCGCAGCAGGTAGTAGACATGTGCCGTCGTACCACTGCTGAGTTCGATCGCGGCCACGTAGCGGTCGTCGCGGAACTCCTCGTGGTTCACGTCGGCTTCGGTGGAGCGTTCACCCAAGTCAACGCCGTCGATCGACACGCCGGACCACTGCTCGTTATCGCCCAAGTTCATATTCTCGATTTCAAGGCCTGCCGGCAGCAGGTCGGTGAGCAGCGCATTGGTGATCCGTTGGTCGGAGGTGATCGACACCCGCACGACCAGCACTTCTCCCTCCTTGAGTGGTCGTGGCGTCCACGGTTTGCCGTCGGTGCTGAACAGCGTGCGTTCGACCTTGATGACGCTGGCATCGGGCGCGGGCGCGGTGCGCGGCACCCCGGCCACATCGAGACTGGCGAAGAACGGCGGCTGCCCCTGCGGGAGGAAACGCAGGCCCCTGGACAGGGTGGCGTAGTCGAAGTCGCGGGCAAAGCTCCGTGCTGCGGCAATGACCTGTGGGGTTTCGCCGACGGTCAGCGTTCCTGACACTTCGCGGACCTGGCTCGCCAGCAGCACCTTGCCCAATCGGGCAAGCGCGATCTGCTCCTGGGTGCTCAGGTAGAACCACGGCGCGCTGCGACGCGCCTCGAGCTCGCGACCAAGGTCGATCACCCGGGCATCATACGCAGACTTTGCGTAACCGCGTTCGTGGGTCAGGGCGATCATCAATGCAAGGTCGCGCATCGGGCTGCCATAGTCGCCCAGCCAACCGACGCGTTCGCCCTTGAATGCAAAGCCGGCGGCGATTGCCTTGTCGCCGCGGATCCGATCCCCTTGCAGCGACAGCGCCAGGCCCAAATGCACGAGCGGAAGCCCCTTGAGGGCCTTGCCGCGGTCATTGTCATAGAGTGCGCGAAGCGTGCCCAGCGGGGCGCGGTTCACGCGTGCGAGGACATACCCGGCGTAGGCCTTGTAAGCAAATTTGAGGTGTTCGCGATTGTCGCGGCCATAGAACTGGCTGCCATCGGTCAGCAGGTCTTCGCTGAGTCGCTGCAGCGCCTTCTGCAGGACCGCATCTGGAATCGCGAAACCGGCGTCGCGGGCATCAAGCAGGAATTCGGCGATGTATGGGGTAAGCAGTGGATCGACGTTGTTGTCGTTGCCTCCCCACATCGAGAAATGTCCACTGGACTCCTGCAAGGAGGCCAGTCGACCGAATGCGCCATCCATGCGCGCACGCCGTTGCGTGGCATCCAGCCCGGACACGCCGAACCCGCGCGCAGTGGCCGCATCCAGTTCCAGCGCCGCGTAGCCCTTGCTGGTGGTCTGTTCGGCGCATCCATAGGGGTATTCGAGCGCACCACGCAGCGCGGCCCCGAACGGAATCGGCGGCAATGCGCTGACCTGCATCCGCGCCCGCACCGATCCCGGCAGCAGCCCTTCGGCGATGCCGGCGTCAAGGTTGACCGCCTCGCCCGAGCGCAACGCCAGCGTCCGCGAGCGCAATACCGAAGGCCAAGCCGGCCGGACCGGGAGGTCGTAGCGACGGTCCACCTTGAATCCGTTGCCCTCGACGCGAACGCGCACTTGGGCGGTACCAAAGCCATCTTGGGCGGCCAGCGGGAAACTCAGCGTGGTCTTGGCCTGCACGCCGAGGGTAACGGTTCGACTGCCGTTTGCGATCGCCGCAGGGCCAATGCCTTCCACCTGGACAGCGAAGCTGCCCGGCTTGCCGGAATAGTTGCTGACGTCCAGGGTCACCGTGCCGCGGTCCCCGGGTGCCATCACCCGCGGCATGCTGGCTTCAGCGACGATCGGCGCACGGACCAGCACTTCGGCGTCGCGGTTGCCGTACTGGCGGTCGGCATACACGAGTGTGGACAGCCGCAGGGTTCCGTTGAAATCCGGCGGACGCAGGGTGACCCGCGCCGTACCCTTGGAATCGAGTTGTACCGGCCCAGAGAACAGGTCGACGGTCTGCACCCTTGAGGTCGGTCGACGTGCCTGCGGCAGAGCCGCCAGCGCAATGTCGCCACCGAAGCGGATGCGCGCGGTGCCGCCGTCATAGCTTTCGATCACGCGCCCGTAAATGTCGTAGGCATCCACCCCCAGCCGGCGCTGGGCGAAGAAATGCGTGTTCGCGTCCGGCACTGGATAACGGGTGATGTTGAGGATGCCGACGTCGACCGCCGACAGCGTGGCCCACGCCTGTTTCCCGGCCAATTGTGGTGCGGAAATCGTGACCTGGAGCGGATCGTTCGGCCTGACCTGCGGTTGTGCCGTTAATCCAACCGGCACTCGTCGGTCGCTGCGATTCATGGGCACGAAGACTTCGCCAACGGCGCGGCTCGGGGTGATCTTGCTGGCCGCGCTGCCGCCCCGGAACACCAAGGCGGTGATGTAGACGTCGTGGCGTTCCCACTCTTGGGTCACCGGGATCTCGACCACCGTGCCGGCCTTCACGTCCACGGTCCGCACAAACAGCATGTGGTCGGTTTCGACCATCACCAAACCATTGCCTGCATGCGGCGGGGTCAGGGTGAGCTTGAGCGTGTCGCCGGCGCGATAGGCGGTGCGATCAAGCGCGAGCTTGACCTTGTCTGGACGCGCGTCGAGGCCACGATTCTCGTCATCCCAGCCCCAGCCGGCCTGGAACGGGTAGCGCATGGTCAGCCGGGTTTCCGGGTCGTAGACATCCACCCGATAGTCGCCCCACTCCACCGGGAAATCGAGCCGGACCGCGGTTGCGCCGGCGTCCACGGTGCGGGTTTCCACGTTTTCGAAGCGACGGGTGAAATCGTAATTCCAACCGCCACTGTCATCGTGGATCCAGTGGTAATCCCGGCGTTCGCGTACCAAGGTCACCTTGAGGCCCTTGGCCGGCCGCGGACGGCCATCGGAGCCGAAGCGCATCAGTTCAAAGCCCGCGCGGGTGTTCGCTCCGGATCCGTCGGCATCATTGAACAGCGGGCGTACGCCAACCAGCGCATCGGCCGGCCACAGGGTGCGACTGACACTGCGGTTGACGCTGCGGCCGCCAGATTCAAACAGGCTGCCGGCGACCACGACCTTCACCGGGGTATCGCCCTTCACTTCCTTCGGCAGGGAAATATCCTCGCGCAGTTCTCCGCGCGCATCGAGTTTGGCGTCGATGACATCACTGACCTCTTTCGGCAAGGCCACCGTGGGGTCACCGAAGAACCAGCCCCTGGCGGCTTCCAACGGGTGCTGGTCGACCACCACCGCCATCTTCGCGGTGAAGCGATTGCCGTCGGCTGGCGCGCCATACAGATAGGCGCCCTTGGCCACCAGCTGCAGCGGCTGGCCTGGGCGCAGCAGGGTGCCGCCGGCGCCAAGATCGAGCTTCATCCGCTCCGGCAGGAACTCCTCGATCCGCAGTTGCATGCCCTGCACTGCGTCCTTGCTCGCCGGATCGGTGCGGAATTCGACCTGCCAGCGGCCGGTGGGGGCTTCGGCGGGAATGGCACGCTCGAACTGGAAGTAACCTCCGGCCTGCGGCTGGATCCGCGATTCGACAAAGGTCTTGCCGTCAGGCTGCTTCAGGCGTACGAACAGGGTCTGAGGCTTACCGTCGCGCCCCGTCACCGGGCGACCGTCGAAGTCGCGCAGCAGCGCGGAGATTCGGACGGTCTCGCCGGGACGGTAGAGGTCGCGGCCGGACCATGCGAATACGTCGAACCACGATTGTGGGCGCCCGGCCACGGCGAATTCGGACAGGTCCAACGCCGGCTGGTTGAACCCGAGGATGGACATGTCTTTGCCACGCCGGGCGACGATCACCTGTCCGGCGTCGAGGGTGTAGTTCAGCAGGGCATTGCCGTTGCCATCCGTGCTGGCTTTGAAGATCGCCTCGCCACGCGCATCGAGGATCCGCAGGTCGACGCCACCGATCCCGTTGCCGTCGTTGAGCGAGGCCGTGTGGACGAACAGCTTGTCCTTGTAGGCGCGCACGTGCAGGCCGATGTCGCTGACGGTGAAATAGGCGACTTCATACTCGTCCTTGAAACTGCCTGACCGCTTCATCACCGCGAAATACAAGCCGGGTTGCTGCAGTTCGGCGATGTCCTGCACCGGCAGGTAGGTCAGCACGCGCTCGTTGGGCTTGCCACCGATGACGAAGCGATTGACGTAAACCGGATCTGCAAGGCGTGCGATCGGAGGTCGGCTGTCCTTGTCGTCTGCGTCGTACCAGGACGGATCAAGGTCCCAGCTGCCGAAGCGCCCGCCCCGCTGGTAGCTGGCGAGGAACCGAGGCAGCGCAGAATCACGCACGCGCATGAACTCGACGTCGACTTCGGACACGTTGACCGACACCACCGGCAGCCCACGTGACTCGCGCGCCGGCAGCACGCTGCCCTGCGAAGCGAAGCCGACTGCAGGCGCCAGTTCGCCGGTATAGACCTTGAGTTCGAGGTCCTTGCCGATGGTCGATCCATCGGCAGCAGTCAGGGTGGCCGCTATCCTGACGGTGTAGTTCTTGTTCGGTTCGACGTAGGGAAACCGCAGCGTCTTGCCGTCGTCCGACAGCACCCAGCCGCTGCCGTCCTGGCCCTTGGCGTCGATGGCCAGCAGCTGATCGAAATTCTGGGTTCCCACCAGCGCCCGCGAAAACTCGATCGCCAACGCCAGGCTGTCTTCACGCTGGTCCGGAAATGCGCGCACCACCGCGAAGCCCCTGACGGCGTCACGGTGGGCCTGGATGGGTTCGCCCCCTGCAACAGGCAGCTGACCACCGGTATTGCGCTTGCAGGCGGACATCCCAAACGACAGCACCCCAGCCAGCAACAGCAGCGCCACGAAGCGCAGCGCATCCATCCCCAAACGCTTCATCACGGCCTCGTCCAGAAGTGACCCTTCGCGAGTATAAGACGCGAAAAGAACGCGGAAACGGCCGGGCCTGATACAAGAGCAGCCAGCCGAGATTCACGATCCGGCTGCATCCGTGATTGGCTTTTCTGGCGCAAGATTGCAGCAAGGGCCCGGCAGTCATGCCGGTACGTCGATCCGGCAGGATGCCTCTCTCTGCAGGGGAGGGCTGGAGCTCACTCAATCATGCAGCCTCTCGATCCTCCGCACTACAAGCTCCGGGAACTTGCTGGATATTTCCTCAAGCTAGGGACGGTGGGATTTGGCGGCCCGGTGGCGCTGGTGGGCTACATGCACCGCGATCTGGTGGAGCAGCGTCGCTGGATCAGCGAATCCGACTACAAGGAGGGGCTGGCGCTCTCCCAGATCGCGCCTGGCCCGTTGGCTGCACAGCTCGCGATCTATCTTGGCTACGTGCATTACCGAATCCTCGGCGCCACCCTGGTGGGGCTGGCCTTCGTATTGCCATCGTTCCTGATGGTGCTCGCACTGGGCTGGGCCTATACGCATTTTGGTGGTTTGCCGTGGATGCAGGCGGTGTTCTACGGGGTCGGCGCTGCGGTCATCGGCATCATTGCGATCAGCGCCCAAAAGCTCACGATCAAGAACATTCGCAAGGATGGACTGCTCTGGGGCATCTTCACCGTGTTGGCAGCCGTCACAATCATTACCGAAACCGAAATGGCGCTGCTGTTCATCGCCGCAGGGCTTCTGGTGTTGCTGCTGCGGGGGCGGCTCGGCAACCGGACCTCCAGGCCGCTGTCCCTGTTTCTGGCGCCGATAGCTCTGCCCCAGGTGGCCTTGGCCGCTGCGGGCGAGAGCCACGTCCTCATCCAGATTGCCTATTTTTTCACCAAGGCTGGCGCATTCGTATTCGGCTCGGGCCTGGCCATCGTGCCTTTCCTGTATGGCGGCGTGGTGACCGAATATCGTTGGCTAAGCGAACAGCAATTCGTGGATGCAGTCGCGGTTGCCATGATCACTCCCGGCCCGGTCGTCATCACGACCGCGTTCATCGGCTACCTTGTGGCGGGCGTGCCGGGCGCGTGCGTCGCCGCCATCGCCACCTTCCTTCCCTGTTACCTCCTGACCATCCTGCCCGCACCCTATTTCAAGAAATACGGCAAGCACCCGGCACTCAAGGCCTTCGTGGACGGGATTACCGCAGCGGCCATCGGGGCAATTGCCGGTTCGGTGGTGATACTGGCGCAGCGGGCCGTCGTGGATGTGTTCACAGCGCTATTGGCGCTTGGCGCCGGATTCGCGCTTTGGCGCTTCAAGTCGGTAAAGGAGCCGGTCGTCGTTCTCGCGGCAGCACTGCTCGGTTCATGGGTGCATCCCATGCTGAGTAGTTGATTGCCTGAATGTACTGGACAAGGCCCATTCCTATGGATAGGGCCATGAATCAGGGCGACTGATCAGGGGCTCACCCCATTGCCATCCGCGGCACCACCCTCGTCCTCGTCCAGCGACGCGTCGAGGCGTTCAACCGCTTGCAGTTTCTCGCCATCGGCCAGCCGCATCAGGGTGACGCCCTGGGTGTTGCGGCCCACCTGCGAAATGGCTGAGGCCGGCGTGCGCACCAGGGTGCCGCCATCGGAGATCAGCAGCACGTCGTGGTGGTCGGACAGCTGGATCGCGCCGACCAGCGCGCCGTTGCGCTCGCTGGTCTTCATCGCGATCACGCCCTGGGTGCCGCGCCCCTTGCGCGGGAACTCGTCCAGCACGGTGCGCTTGCCGTAGCCATTCTCGCTGGCCGTCAGCAGGTCGCCCTCGCCGTCGAGCACCACCAGGCTGACCACCTGCTCGCCCTTGGCCAGTTTCATCCCGCGCACGCCGGTGGCGGTGCGGCCCATCGGGCGCACGGTCTCACCGGCAAAGCGCACGGCCTTGCCATTGCTGGCGAACAGCATGATGTCGCGGGTGCCGTCCGACAGCTCGGCATTGACCAAGGCATCGCCCTCGGCGAGGTTGATCGCGATCTTGCCGCGTTGCAATTGGTAGGCGTATTCGGTCAGCGGGGTCTTCTTCACCGTGCCGCGCTTGGTGGCGAAGAACACGAACTTGCCGTCCTCGTACTCGCGCACCGGCTGCACGGCCTGCACCTTCTCGCCGGCTTCCAGCGGGATCCAGTTGACGATCGGGCGTCCGAGCGCATTCGGCCCGGCTTCCGGAATCTGGTGCACCGGCAGCCAGAACACCCGCCCGTTGCTGGTGAAGGTCAGCAGGGTGTCGTGGGTATTGACCAGCCACAGCTGCTCGATGAAATCCTCGTCGCGGGTTGCTGCTGCATTGCGCCCCCTGCCGCCGCGGCGCTGGGCGCGGTAGCTGGTGGCCGGCTGGCGCTTGACGTAACCGGCGTGTGAGAGCGTGACCACCACGTCTTCCGGCGCGATCAGGTCGAGGATGTCGAGGTCTTCTTCCGAGGCACGGATCTCGCTGCGGCGCGGATCGCCGAACTCGGCCTTGAGTGCGCGCAGTTCGCTGCGGATCACGTCCAGCAGCACCGCCGCGTCTTCGAGGATGCGGATCAGGCCGGCGATGTCCTCCAGCAGCTGGCGGTATTCGTCGGTCAGCTTGTCCTGCTCCAGCCCGGTCAGGCGATGCAAGCGCATCTCGAGGATTTGCTGGGCCTGGGTGTCGGTGAGCTGGTAGCCATCGTCCAGCAGGCCCACGCCCTGCGGCAGGTCCTCGGGCTTGCTGGCTTCGGCACCGGCGGCGGCCAGCAATGCACCGACCAAGCCCGGCGGCCAGCGCCGCGCCAGCATGCGTTCCTTGGCGACCTGCGGGCTCTCCGAGGTCTTGATCAGCTCGATCATCGCGTCGATGTTGGCCAGCGCGACGGTCAGGCCTTCCAGCACATGGGCACGCGCACGCGCCTTGCGCAGTTCGAAGATGGTGCGGCGGGTGACCACCTCGCGGCGGTGGCGCACGAAGGCTTCGAGGAATTGCTTCAGGTTCAGCAGCTTCGGTCGGCCATCGACCAGCGCCACCATGTTGATGCCAAACACCGACTCCATCTGGGTCTGCTGGTAGAGATTGTTGAGCACCACCTCTGCCGACTCGCCGCGCTTGATCTCGATGTAGATCCGCATGCCGTCCTTGTCGGACTCGTCGCGGCGCTCGCCGATGCCTTCGATCTTCTTGTCCTTGACCAGCTCGGCGATTTTCTCGATCAGCCGCGCCTTGTTCACCTGGTACGGGATCTCGGTGACGATGATCGCTTCGCGGCCGCTGTCGGTGACCTCGATCTCGGTCTTGGCACGCATCCGCACCCGGCCGCGGCCGGTGCGGTAGGCCAGCTGGATGCCCGCGGTGCCATTGATGATGCCGCCGGTCGGGAAATCCGGGCCGGGGATGAACTGCATCAAGGAATCGATGTCGATGTCGGGATCGTCGATCAGCGCCAGCAGCGCATCCACCACTTCGCCGAGGTTGTGCGGCGGGATGTTGGTCGCCATGCCCACGGCAATACCGGCGGACCCATTGACCAGCAGGTTCGGCACCCGGGTCGGCATGACCGTGGGTTCGAGTTCCTTCTCATCGTAGTTGGGCTGGAAATCGACGGTGTCCTTGTCGATGTCGGCCATCAGCTCGTGGGTGAGCTTGGCCATCCGCGCCTCGGTGTAACGCATCGCCGCGGCATTGTCGCCATCGACCGAACCGAAGTTGCCCTGCCCGTCCACCAGCAGGTAGCGCAGCGAGAACGGCTGGGCCATGCGCACCAGGGTGTCGTACACCGACTGGTCGCCGTGCGGGTGGTATTTACCGATCACGTCACCGACGATGCGCGCCGACTTGTAGTACGGCTTGTTGCTGTGCGCGCCCAGCTCGTTCATCGCGTACAGCACGCGCCGGTGCACCGGCTTGAGGCCATCGCGGACGTCGGGGAGTGCGCGCCCCACGATCACGCTCATGGCGTAATCGAGGTAGCTGCGGCGCATCTCGTCTTCGAGCTTGACCGGGATGATTTCCTGCGCGAGATCGCCCATCGTGCGTCCGTTTTCCTGTCGTCGCCCAACACGCAAGCGGGGACTGCGAAAAGCCAGTCCGCATGCGGGTTACGCGGGGGTTCCTGAGATTCGGAATTGTACCATTCCGGGCCGTTCAAAGCACCCGGAAGGACGCCTGCGCGCCTTGTGCTTCAGCCGCCGTGGAACAGGCGCATGCGCTCCGGATCGGGGCGTTCGAGCACACCCTGTTCAGTGACGATGGCGTCGATCAACCGGTGCGGCGTGACGTCGAACACCGGGTTCCAGGCGCGCACGCCCTCGGCCACCGTGCGCTCGCCGCGGAAACTCAGGAGCTCGGCCGGATCGCGCTGCTCGATCTCGATCTGCGCGCCCTCACTTGTTGCCATATCGACCGTGGACGACGGTGCGATCACCATGAACTTCACCCCACAGTGGCGGGCCACGATGGCGAGCTGGCAGGTGCCGATCTTGTTGGCGACATCGCCATTGGCGCAGATCCGGTCCGCACCCACCACCACCCACTGCACCGCACCGCTGCGCAGCAGGTGCGCGGCGGCGGAATCGGCGATCAGGGTGGCATCGATGCCATCCTGCTGCAGCTCCCACACGGTCAGCCGCGCGCCCTGATTCCAGGGCCGAGTTTCGGTCGCGTACACACGCTGGATGCGATCCTCGGCCACCCCGGCACGGATCACGCCAAGCGCAGTGCCGAAGCCTGCCGTGGCCAGCGAGCCGGTATTGCAATGGGTCAGCACGCCACTGCCGGGGGCAATCAGTGCGGCACCCAGACTGCCCATGCGCCGATTGGCAGCCAGGTCTTCCGCCTCGATGGTGGCCGCTTCCCGTTCCAGCACCTGCTGCCAATCACCACCTGCCGACACCAGGACCCGCCGCATCCGTGCCAAGGCCCAGGCCAGATTGACGGCCGTCGGGCGCGATGCGTTCAGCCGTTGCAGGGCCGGTTCCAGTTGCTGCAGGGCCTCTGCGCCTGATCCGGCCTGCACGTCACGTGCGGCCAACACCACGCCCCAACCCGCGGCGATCCCGATTGCCGGCGCACCACGCACCACCAAGTCATGGATGGCCCCGGCCACGGCATCGCTGCCGCTGAACGCCAGATATTCCTGCTTGAACGGCAACACGCGCTGATCAAGCAGTTCCAGTGCCACGCCGGTCCAGCGCAGCGGGCGCACATGGTCGTAGCGGTCGTAATCGATGTTGGTCGCAGTCATCTCGCCATTTCAACACGAAGCGCCCGGCCAAAGCTGACCGGGCGCTTGGGATTACGCGGGTTGTTCAGCGTTGACTGTCGGCCGGGGTTGGACGGCCACGCATTGATCACACTCGTGCCTGATCCGCGCAACCATTGGATACACCGCGATGTCGCATTGCGCTCAATAGCTGCGGAACTCGGCGCGGCAGCCGTTCGAGACCCAGATGCCGACCCGGCCGTAGCCCCAGCTGCGTCCCTGGATGCACGGTGCGTTCGAGAGCTGTCGGATCAGTTGCACTCCAGAACGCACATTGGCCGGGCATTCGCGGGTGCGATTGTCGATCGACTCGCAGCGGAACACGCGACCACCGTAGCCGGAGTCATCCCATCCGCCGCGGCCGCTGGCGAAGTCTGCACGGCACCCCTGCGACACCCAGACCGAGTTGCGGTCAGCGCCCCAACTGCGGCCTTCGATGCACGGCGAATTGGACACCTGCCGAACCAATTGCGGTCGTCCGCGACCCGGGACCGTACAGCGGTTGTAACGGCCATCATGGGATTCGCAACGCACGGTGCCGCCATAGCCACCGCGATATCCCTGGATCCGGAAATCCGCGCGGCAGCCGTTCGACACCCAGACGCTGCGGCGCCCTTCGCCCCAACTGCGGCCCTCGATGCAAGGCGCATTGGAGATTTGCCGTTCAAGGACTGCCCGTCCATCTCCGGTCGGGCACTCGCGGGGGCGATTGTCGATCGATTCACAGCGGATGACTTCGTCGTACCTGCCATAACCCTGGCCATAGCCCTGACCGTAGTCTTGGGCAGAGGCTGGCGGTGCGTAGAGGATGGCAGACAGCGCAATCCCGGCAAGCGCGGCAAGAGCAGAAAGAGCGTTGTGCATGTTTCGATTCCCCTCGATGGATAGACGCGGATGTGGGCTGGTCCTGTCTCGGTCGGGGTAGCGAACCGCGGCCAGAGCGTCGCGCCAACCCATCCATGGAACCTGCAACTGCGTGGCGCGGACTTTGTTTTGCCATCCCGGACCGGGAATTGCAAACCTTTTCGAGCACCCGCAAGGGGAACGGTTCAGGCGCCGGGAAAGGCAATCGTGACCACGTCCCGGATGCGATCCGTACCCAACAGTGCCATCAGCAATCGATCAACGCCCAGTGCCACGCCGGCACACTGCGGCAGCAGGGGCAAGGCTGCCAGCAAGGCAGAATCAATCGGCGGTAGCACGTCACCACGCAATGTGCGCCGTTGCAGGTCGTTTTCGAACCGCTGCCGCTGCTCGTCCGCATCGCACAGCTCGTGGTAGCCGTTCGCCAACTCGAACGAACCGAGGTACAGCTCGAAGCGCTCGGCCATTGGCGGATGTCCACCACGAATGCGCGCCAGCGCGGCTTGGCTGGCAGGCCAGTCGTGCACCGCCGTCATCACATCGTCGGGGAATCCGGGCTGGATGCGGTGGGTCATCAGCAGGTCCAGCCAGTCATCGCGCGACAGCCCTGACGGATCGATCATCTCCTCGCCCAACGCGGCACGCAGTTGTTCGTCCGAGGCCTCGAACGGATCCAGCCCCAGCACATCCTGGTACACGTCGCGGTAGGAGGTGATCCGCAGCGCCGCCGTGCGCCCGACCAGCGCCAGTGCGGCATTCACCAATTCAACGGCTTCCTCGAGCAGGCGCAGGTGGTCCCAGCCAACGCGGTACCACTCGAGCAAGGTGAATTCGGGGTTGTGGCGGCCACCAGCTTCGCCGTTACGAAACACCCGACCCAGTTCGTAGCAATCCCCAACTCCGGCCGCCAGTAAGCGCTTGAGTGGATACTCGGGCGAGGTGCGCAGCCAGCGCCGACGTGCGCCGGCATCGCCGTGACCGGAAAATTCGGTATGGAAGCTGGCGATGTTCGGTTCGGTATTGCCGCATGCCGACAGGATCGGCGTTTCGACCTCCAGCACGCCGCGCGCGTGGAAGAATTCACGGAACAGACGATTGATCCAGGCGCGCAAGCGCACGGCATCACGCTGCGCCGAGGGCATCCACGCAGCATTGGCCGCGCTCCCACTGCGCCAACCCGGGCCGGGTTGGAACTTGCTCATGCGTGTTGGGCCAAGTAGGCAAGCAATCGGGCTTCATCCCAGATTTCGATGCCCAACGCCCCTGCCTTGGCGAGCTTGGACCCGGCGTCCGTGCCTGCGATCACCAGCGCAGTCTTCTTCGACACGCTGCTGCCCACTTTTGCACCCAAGGCCTCGAGCCGATCCTTGGCCGCATCGCGGGTCAGGGATGCCAAACCGCCCGTCAGCACCACCGTCTTTCCAGTCAGTGGTCCCGCGTCGGCACTGGCCGGTGCGCCCTCCGGCCAGTGCACGCCGGCAGCGTGCAGGGCAGCAATCGCTTCGCGGTTGTGCGGTTCGGCGAAGAAATGGGCAATCCGGGCCGCCACCACCGGGCCGACGTCGGGCACCTGCTGCAGCGTTGCTTCATCGGCATCCAGCAACGGCGTTAGCGCGCCGAAATGTCGCGCAAGCGCCTTGGCCGTGGCCTCGCCAACGTCGCGGATGCCCAGCGCGAACAGCAGCCGCCCAAGCGTCGTGTCACGGCTGGCAGCAATCGCCGTCACCAAGTTTTCCGCCCATTTGGTCGCGATCTTGCCGGCCATTTCGGATTCCGGCAGCTCGCCCACTGCTGGGTCGGCGCGCTGTTTCATGGCCACGAAATCATCGACGCTCAGCCGATACAGGTCGGCAATTCCGTGCACGAAGCCATGGTCGACCAATGCATCGACGATGCGCTCCCCCAAGCCCTCGATATCCATCGCCCGTCGGGAGGCGAAGTGGATCAGCGCCTGCTTGCGCTGCGCCGGGCACACCAGCCCGCCGGTGCAGCGGGCTACCACCTCGCCATCGATGTGCTCGATCGCCGAGGCGCAGTCCGGGCAGCGCTCCGGGAGTCGGTAGGAAGGGTGCAGTGGCTGGCCATCGGCACCACGCGGGCGGCGCGAATCGATCACTTGGACCACTTCCGGAATCACGTCGCCGGCACGCCGGATGATCACGCTGTCACCCACGCGCACGTCTAGGCGTGCGATTTGGTCGGCGTTGTGCAAGGTGGCGCGACTGACGGTGACGCCGCCCACCTGCACTGGGGTCATCCGCACCCAGGGCGTGACTGCGCCGGTGCGGCCGACGTTGACTTCGATCGCCTCCACCGTGGTCGCCACTTCCTGCGCAGGAAACTTGTGGGCGATGGCCCAGCGCGGTGCGCGAGAAACGTGCCCCAAGGTGCGCTGCTGGTCGTAACGGTCGAGCTTGTAGACCACACCGTCGATGTCGTACGGCAGGGTATCGCGCTGTTCTCCGATGCGGGTGAAGTACGCCAGCAATCCGCAGCTGCCGCGGGCGGTATCGACCAGCAGGCTGACCGGAAACCCCAGCCCACGCAGCCATGCCAGCGTCTGCGAATGGGTCAGCGGCAACGCGACCTCGGCACTGACTTCCCCCAGCGCATAGGCATAGAACGCCAGCGGACGCCGCGCGGTGACGTTCGGATCGAGCTGGCGCAGCGAGCCGGCGGCACCGTTGCGCGGATTGGCCAGGGGCTTGTCACCGTTCGCCAGCGCGCGTGCGTTGTACTCCTCGAAGCCCTTGCGCGGCATGTACACCTCGCCGCGAACCTCCAGCACCGCCGGTGGCTGGGTGCCGCGCAGTTGCAGCGGGATGGAACGGATCGTGCGCAGGTTGGCAGTGACGTTTTCGCCGGCGGCACCGTCGCCGCGGGTGGCGCCAAGGACGAAGCGCCCGTGCTCATATCGCAGGCTGATGGCGAGTCCATCGAATTTGGGCTCGACCGAAAACACGGGATCGGCCTCCCCGGTCTCCTTGGCAATGCGCGCAACGAACTCTTCGACCTCTGCAGCGCTGAACGCGTTGCCCAGCGACAACATCGGGATCGCATGTTCGGCCGGCTCGAAGCGACCCGAGGGTGGCGCACCGACGCGGCGCGTCGGTGAATCCGGATCCGCCAGCTCCGGATGCTCGGCTTCCAGCGCATCGAGTTCACGGAGCATCGCGTCGTATTCGACATCCGGAATCTCGGGATCATCGAGTACGTGATACCGATGGCTGGCCTCGTGCAGGCGACTGCGCAACTGCGCGGCTCGTTCTGCGGGGTGGACTGCGGGGCTCATCGCCATGGATTGTCCGTGCGTTCCTGCAAGGGCGGGACAGGCGTCACGACGGTCACGCCAGCCCCGGTGGGATCGCATTACCAGCGTGATTTCGATCCCAGGGGTGGGACTGCGTTCTGGCGGTCGTAGGCACGCAATTCCTCGCGGATGTGCTGGATGCGCTGGCGTCCAAGTGCATTGCGCTCCTGATCGAGCACCACGCCATCCAGCAGCCCGGCCATGCGCTGCGCCGCAGGCTCCATGGTCTCCCAGGCATCGAGCGCAGGCAGCGGTGCCGGCAGGGTAAGGAACAGCGCCAGCGCAGGGGTTTCCAGCTCGCCGATCTGAGACATGTCGAAACTGCCGGGCTTGATGATGTTGGCCACGCTGAAGATCGGACCTGCGTCCGGGCGACCGTCGACGAGGCGGTGGTACACGCCCATGTAGCCGTAGGTCAGGCCGGCCTTTTCCGCCGCCACCACGATGTCCGGCCCGTGCAGCAGGTTGCCGGCCTTGGCTGCGACGTACAGCGCGATGATCTTGTCGTAATCCTCGTTCGGGCGTTTTCCCGGCTCTGGCTGCGATGCGTTGTCTGGTAACGGAAGTTCGCCTTGCGCAACCGGGGCCTTACCCCAGCCGTCGGCCAATTGATCGGCGAGGGATGGCTCGCTGCGGTCTCCCGCGTGACGTCCTCCACGCGCGCCACGCAAGTCACGCGCACCGTTGTTGCGGCTTCGACCGAAGTAGATGATGGCGCCCAGCAACAGCGCCATCGCCACTGCGATGCCAATGCGCAGCAAGGTCAGGTCGGACATTGCTTCATTCTCCTCAGACAGCGCCCGCAAGGCGCGCGGCTTCGGCCAGGTCAACGGAAACCAACCGCGACACGCCGGGTTCGCGCATCGTCACGCCCGACAGCTGTTGGGCGGCCTCCATCGTGGCCTTGTTGTGGGTGACAAACACGAACTGTACCGCTTCGCTCATCTCGCTGACCATGGCCGTGAAGCGTCCGACATTGGCCTCGTCCAGCGGCGCGTCGACCTCATCGAGCAGACAGAACGGCGCCGGATTGAGGCGGAAGATCGAGAACACCAGCGCCACCGCCGTCATCGCCTTCTCACCGCCTGACAATAGCGAGATGCTCGACACCCGTTTCCCCGGTGGTCGCGCCATGATGGTGACACCGGTATCCAGCAGGTCTTCGCCGGTCAATTCCAGATAGGCATGGCCGCCGCCGAACAGGCGCGGGTACAGCTCCTGGATGCCGGCGTTGACGCGATCGAAGGTGTCCTTGAAGCGGCTGCGGGTTTCGCGGTCGATCTTGCGGATCGCCTCTTCCAGCGTCTCCAGCGCGGCGGTCAGGTCGGCGTTCTGCGCGTCCAGATACTCCTTGCGCTTGGCCGCTTCGGC